>CAMVMF010000009.1 GCA_947168515.1 uncultured Bacteroidales bacterium | reverse complement strand
AAAAACCAAAAAAAATCGGTTTTTTTCACGAATTTCGGGGTTTCCTCGGACTATGGAAACGGAACTTTCTCGTATTTTATTGTATTTCTGCATTTTAAATTGTTATCCTAAGGGAATACGAAAGACGTAGATGCGTACTATATTGCTGTATATCTTCTGTTTACATGACAATCGAAAAGTCAGTCCGTGTGGCCTCTCTCCTGCCCCGTTTCGCGGTCCTACACCGCAAAAAATGGAAAAAGTCCCGCGAAAAAGCGAAAAGGGACCGGCGAAAATGGCAAAAGGACTCCCGAAAATAGAAAAAAGGGGCAATGAAAACGGTTATGGGAATCCCGAAAACGGCTAAACACCCCACGAAAAAGGTTAAAGGTCCCACGAAAAAGGGGGAAAAGGCCATGTCCGGAATCGACATTGGGGCGGTTTTCCGACGAAAAAAGGTTACGGGGCCGACCCAGAGGGCTGCTGTGGAAGGACTGCCGGACATGCTTGACGACATGGCTTTACCTTACATTATGATTTGACTGTGCTTGGCCTTATTTGACATATTATTACTAAGTGAACGATAATATAAATGTAATATAAATGACCAACCCAGAGGGAACTTATTTCCGAGTGGGTTGTGTTTGGGAAAGGACGGTTTTATGGTTTAAAATGGGGTCGCCGGGGACTTAGAAAACTTATGAAGGAGGTGACACTAGACAGTACGACTGTATAAATAGAAATGGATGAAGGGGGAGTTCCACTATATAAGGCTACTTTTTTGAAAGAAAACACTAGTCCAGATCTCCCAATAGTCGGAAGGTTTAACTATATAAGGCTGCTTTTTTGAAGGAAAACACAAGTCCAGATCTCCCAATAGTCGGAAGGTTTAACTATATAAGGCTGCCTTTTTGAAGGAAAACACAAGTCCAGCTCTCCCAATAGTCGGAAGGTTTAACTATGTAAGGCTACTTTTTTGAAAGAAAACACAGGTTGAAAAGGGATTATTACCGGCAGCGGAAGACGGCATGCATTGATATTTTTCTCTTGAGACGAAAAAAAAATCGTACTTTTGCAAAAAAGAAAAGAATGATGGTCATGACAATAGAAACGAGAAAGAAGATGGTAAGAAGGGCAACTATTATGTCCATGCTACTATTTACGGCTATGATGATGCCTGCCTATGGGCAATACGACCGCGCTGTGGTGGCACTGACTCGATTGGATTATGTATATTATAATATAGATAATCCTATGTCGGTTTCGGTACCCGGACTGATGCCAAAGGACCTATTGGTATATATTGGCGAGGACAAGGCATTTATCCATCGCGACCCGGATGGGAGCAACGTAAACGATTTCATCGTCAGGCCCAAAGATTCCGTCGGGACCATAGACGTTCATGTGGACGAACGGCTTGAGGGGAAATTGACCAAGACCCGCGGAATTGTGCGGTTGAGAGTCGTCACGCTCCCCAACCCCACCCTATTCCTCGGCTATGTGCGTCAGGGGGACACCGTCGCGCTCGACGACCTGTTGAACAAAGGTTACATACAGGTGAAAGCCGAGCTGGAAGGATTCAATTTTCCTTTGGATGCTCCGGAAGTGCTAGGCTATGAGTTCAACCGGTCAGAGTCATTCCAACTGCCTGTAGTGGTAGAGGGGAACAGACTGACCGACGAGGTACGCGACATGCTTGCCAAGGCCCGCCGCGACGAAACCATCTATATCGAGCAGGTGAGGGTAAGGCTGCCGGACCAACGAATTGTAACTCTCAAAGCCCAATTCCCATTGAAATAGCCTAACTGTCGACTGGAAGGCAGACTATAGGGCTTTCTTCTTTAGCCAACACTCTGCAGCATATATTTGTCGCGACATCTACGGTGGTGCACTCCCATCTGGCGAAGGAGGACCGACAGCGATTTCTTAGAACCTTAGGGAAATCCCCTTTATACTATTAATCAGAAACGTTTGGGCTTCGGCTATTCTCCACAGCCACGGCCGGCTATCATTGAGACATCGGCGAAAGATGAATGGGTTCGGGTGGAGGATAAAAACGTTACATCATGTATTGTGATGGAGTCTCAAAAGGTTATTATCCCCTAGCGAGAATCAATTATTTGGTACGTCCCTCAAACTACAGGTTTAATAAACGAGGGTGTCTTTGACTTTAGAGACACCCTCGTTGGTTTTCTGTAGGCGAGACCTCCAGTTAGAGTTCTCTTGCCATACGGGACAATATAGCTTGCCTCCTATGCTGATGACATCCCGAAAAGGAGGACTTGGAATGGCTACATTACCACAACCTTTTGTGTTTTACATCCTTCGATCTGGACCAGGAAAACTCCGGCGGTGGGAGTCGTAATGGTTACCGTGCCGGTAGCCGAGGGGGTGTAAGCGATACGCCGCCCATAGAGGTCGAAGACTGACACATTGTTATTGAGCAATCCATCGATATGTATCACACGCTGGCTGACAGAAATGACGCAGTGGGTGGCAGGGGTGGCATCGTCGATGCCAAGCATGTGACGGAAGAGGGCCATGAAGGTGGTGTCGCTGGTGACAACAATCGTGCGGGGATTGTCGGCAACGCTATCACTCCATGAAAGGAACTCAACGTCGGGGAAAGCAACAGCGGTGAGAGTGACTTGTTGTCCATAAGTGTATTCACCTGCACCATAGAGGGCTCCGAAATTGGGATAGTTAGACGTAAGGGAAACGACAAAAGTCTGAGGTTCGAAGATAGCGGTATACTGCGCATCGGAGATCACTTGCACGGTCCGGGGATTCTCGGTTACGCCATCGGACCACTGGACGAAGTGTGCCCTTTCGGCGGGGATAGCAGTGAGAACAATCTGGTCGCCGTAGTAGTAGTAACCTTGTCCGGTGACAGAGCCTAAGGAGTCGTCATTGCTATTAGCAGCGATATAATGTTGGGCATTGGGCTGGAAAATGGCAGTGAATGTGCTATCGTGAAGAACCGTGATTAACCGCGGATTGGTGGTCAGGCCGTCGCTCCAAGAGACAAAATGACTGTGGCTGTTGGGGATGGCTTGAAGAACAGTTTGCGTCATATAGTTGTAGACACCCGAACCTGACACAGAGCCCAAAGTCGTGTCGTTGGCTTGGCATAGGATGTCACAGGCATTTGAGGCAAAATTGGCAGTCAGGATGGTGACACAAGTAAGAACAAGGGAACGAGGATTGTCCTGCACACCGTCGCTCCATCCTAAGAAACGGCTGTTGCCTACGGGTGTGGCGGTGAAGGTGACCTCGGTAAGATAGTTGTATCGGCCAGAGCCAGAAGTGACGCCCAGAGTTGTGTCGTTGGAAGGTAGCTGGAGGGAGTAGACATTGGGGTCGAAGCGGGCGGTGAAGACGGAGTCGGAAGAGACCACCACACGACGTGGGTTCAATGTGCTGCCGTCGTTCCAGCTGACAAAATGATAGCCATAGTTGGGCAGTGCGGAGATATAGGTGGCCGTTCCATAAGCCCACGAGCCTGTTCCGCTAGTGGTTCCTCGAAGGGAGTCCTGCGAGAGAACCGTAACCCGATGGGTGTCGAGCGCAAAAACAGCAGCGAAGGCGGTGTCGCCCGTGATGGTGACGAGACGGGGATTGTCGGTGATGCTGTCGGTCCACTGGACAAAATGATAGTGGGGCATGGGCACCGCAGTGAGGGTGACCCGACTCATATAGGCATGCGGGCCGCCGCCGATGACATTGCCGGCAGCATAGTTGTTGCTAGTGGCAGTGAGTGTGAACTGGATGGAGTCGAACTGGGCGACCAGGGAGACATCGCTTGTGATGGTGAGCGTACGGGGATTGTCGGTATTGCCATCGCTCCACTGTACAAAATAGAAACCATAGAAAGGCGTTGCCGTCAGCGTTGCTTGGGCATTGTAGAGATAAACCCCACCACCAGCGACGTTGCCTAAAGCCGTGTTGTTGGAGGTGGCCGAAACGGAATAACTATTGATGGCGAACTGAGCCACATAGCTGGCATTTTGGGTTACGGAAATCAAACGGGGGTTGTCGGTATTGCCGTCGCTCCACTGGGTGAAATGGTAACCATTGGCGGGAGTGGCAGAGATGTAGGTACTGGCCCCGTGGACAAAGTTGCCGCCACCAGAGGCTGAACCCATCGAAGCGTTGGCGCTGACAACGGAAACGGAATAGCTGTTGACAGCAAACTGCGCTATATAGGAAGAATTGCCCAAGACCGTCACCATACGCGGATTGCTGGTATCGCCATCATTCCATTGAACAAAATGATAGCCATAAGCAGGAACGGCAGAGACCGCCGCAATGCTGTTATAGTTATAATAGCCACTACCATAGGCTGTACCCATGGCAGTGTCGTTGACCGAAACGGAAACAGAATAGCTGTTGGCCGCAAACTGGGCCACAAAAGAAGAGTCGCTTACGACAGTAAGTGTGCGGGGATTGTCGACAATGCCGTCGTTCCACTGCACAAAGTGGTAGCCAAAATTGGCTGTGGCAGAAATGGTAGCTGAGGATTGGTAGCCATAGCTGCCACCGCCGGTCACGGTGCCCATGGTATTATTGTTGCCTGAAGCAGAAATAGTATAGATATTGGCTGCGAAGTTGGCGACAAAAAGAGAATCCTGTGAGACAGACACAGTGCGGGGATTGGATGTGTTGCCATCATTCCAGGAAGTGAAATGGTAACCGTAGAAAGGTGTAGCAGTAATGACGGCTAGATTCTGGTAGTAATAGGTTCCGCCACCACTGACCGAACCCATGGTAGGATTATTATTGGAAACCGTTATGGTGGAAGTATTGGAAAGGAAAATTGCCGTGAAAGAAGTATCCTGAGAAGCGAAAAGAAGTCGAGGATTGGATGTGTTGCCATCATTCCAATACTGGAAATGGTAACCGGCATTAGCCGTAGCAATGAGAATGACAGAATCGTTATAGCTATACAATCCCGAACCAGAAACAGAGCCAGCAATGGTGTCGTTGGTCAGCACCGAGACATAGGAATAGTCCGAAACAAAGACCGCCACAAAGGAAGTATCGGAAGAAAGTGTAATCTGCCTAGGATTAGCCGAATTGCCGTCATTCCAACGGATAAAGTGATAACCTGCATTGGCAATGGCTTGAATGCGGGCCGAATAGTTATCGCAGGTAGGTTGCTGAACAATGGCAACAGAACCCATAAGAGTGTCATTAGAACTGACTATCAAATCACAAGGAGCAACCTCGGTAAGATTGGTAAAGTCATCCCAATAACTCGAAACATAATAACTCACCAAAGACCCGCAGGGTACATAGACTGGGATGGATAAGGAAGCCGAAGCAAAGGTATTGGCAGAAATGGTAGGTGGCACACTGGCTTTCATGGATAGGGCGACAATGGAATTGGTGTTGGCAAAGGCATAATCGCCTATGGAAGTAATGGCGGAAGGAAACGTAAGGTGCCCACCGAGCGAAGAGCAACCATAAAAAGCACTGTCACCCAAGGAAGTTAAACTACCAGGGAAGGTGGGGTTCGTCAAGTGGACGCAGCCGTTGAAGGCACTTTGTCCAATGGTAGTGAGCGAAGCTCCCAGAGCGATATCTGACAAACGGACACAATTGCGAAAAGCATTCTGACCGATGGAAGGAGTATGGTTGCCTAAAAAGACATGGTACAGTCTTTCACAATTGGAAAAAGCATTGTCGGGGATAGCCGCAAAGGACTGCTGGGTGTTGAGCGCGACCAGGTGCGAGCAGCCATAAAAGGCCCCCTGTCCAATCGTGGTAACCGAAGAAGGAATGCTGAGACTGCCACTAAGAGAGGTGCAGCCATAGAATGCCCTGTCGCCAATGGAGGCCATAGTGATGGGCAAAGAGAGCGTTCCGGCCCAACTAGCGCAGCCCTGAAAGGCGGATGAACCTATCACAGACAAAGAATTGGAAAGCTGAACATTGGCCAACTGCGAGCAAGCATAAAAACTAGAATCGCCTAAGGTATCAACCGTATTGGCCAAAACCACAGACTGCAAACTGTCTTTATGGCTGAAGGCAGAGACGGGGATACGCGAAACATTTTCTCCCACAACCAAATGTGTGAGGTGAGAGAATACACCTAAAGCCGCAGAAGGGAAAGAATTGTCGTTGAAACGCCCTGAATTGTAATTCAGATAATGGACATTAGTGCATCCACTAAAGGCACTGCTGTCGATAGCAATAAGGCTAGAGCCTAAATAGATTGAATCCAACGCATCGGCCCCCGAAAAAGTATACTGCTGAATCGTACGCACACTATCGCCTACCACCAGCTGGGTAAGACCTCCCACAGGCAGCGCAGACTGATAGCCGAGAAGTGACAAATAATAGGCACTGGCATTTCTGGCATTATAGTGAAGATACCGTACATTACTGGTACCGGCAAACGTATTTTGCAAAAAATAGGAGACGGAAGAACCGATATAAAGCGAATCGAGACTGGTTAGATTGCAGAAAGCCCAGTTGCCAATCAGCGTGACAGAATTGGGGATACTTAGAGAAGTGACGGCACTGCACCCTTCGAAAGCAACATTACCTATAGTGGAAAGGGAAGATCCCAAGGCAATGGTCTGCAGGCCACTGCACCCTTGGAAGGAACCCACACCGATTATGGTTACCGAATTAGGGACATCCAAAGAAGCCAATGAGGTACAGCCCATAAAGGCATTGTCGCCAATGGACGAGACTGCACTGCCAATCGTTAAGGTGGTAAGGCCCGTACACTGACTGCACGCAGACGACCCAATCGAAGCAACCGTGTTGGGAATAACAATAGCAGTGAGACCCGTACAGGAATTGAAAGCATTGTCACCAACAGAAACGACCTGATAGGTAGTACCGCTATATGTAACGGAGGAGGGGATGGTCAAGTTTCCAGTAGGTTTCTGATATCCGCTATAATAGGAGCCGAGAAAGTGGTTAGGATAGGTTACGGCGACTGTACTATCAGACAAAATATTGTAATGCAACACCTGTCCCGAGCCGGCAGTTGCAGAGAAGCTGTAGGCTTGGGCCGTGTATATCGAAGTCATCGAAAGCAAAAGCAGCAAGAATGCTTTAACAATCGGATTTTTACTGCACATTTTAATTCTCCTTGCTAAAAAATAAACAAAATAATCACTCTGTGACGAAAGTGTTTTGGGTGCCATAGACCGTGCCAACACCATTGGTGGCGTAGGCACGATAATAATAGGTGGTGCCTGAAATAAGGTTAGTCATCATGCTGACATAGTCGCCAAGCCCCGTACCATCAGTCGTATGGGCATTGGCAATGGTAGGCATGGGAGTGGTATCGAAACAAATGCCACGACGAAGCACAGGGAATCCCCCGTCGGCGACGACCGAGCCGCCAGCTTCGGCTGTGGTTTGGCTGATATTACTCACCGATCCGGTCGTCACCATGGGGAGACCGCTGGAGGTGGTGAATTGGAGATTAGGGCCATAGGAGATGCCAGCCTCATTCTGCGCGTAGGCACGGACATAATATGTCGTACCCGGACGGAGATTGAGCAACTCACTTACGAAACAACCCGTATCGGCACCATCGGAAGAATGGATATTGGCAATAGTAGGATTGACAGTGGTGCTCCAACAAACGCCACGTGAGATAATGGGGAAACCGCCATTGCTGTTCACGCAACCGCCGCTGACAGCAGAAGCAGCAGTGATGTCGGAGACATCACTCGTTGTGACAACAGGCAGACCACTGAGGGTAGTAACGGCAACCTGATTTCCATAACCGATACCCTTGCTATTGACTGCATAGGCTCTGATGTAATAGGTGGTGTGGGGTGCCAAGGTGAGATCAGCTGCAAAGGTATCACTCACATTGTCGACAGTAACCACCGTATTGTTCATGGTGGGATACTGCATTGTGCCGAAAACAAAACCTCGCTCGGTAATCTCAGAGAAGCCGAAATCGGTGACAACACCCACACAATGGGCCGAAGAGGGCGTGATGGCTTGCGGCTGATTGGTATAAACGGAGGGAACGACAGCACCGAGGAAGTAAATCTTCCCCAAGTCGTAGGTTTCTTCACCCAATTTGAGGTCATTCACCTTGATTTCGAAACTTTGGTACAAGGTATCAGCCTCAAAATAAATATAATAGTCAGCACTCAGTTTCTCGACATGGACAGGTATTTCGAAAGTACCGTCGGACCGGGAGTAGACCGTCTCGTCCACACTAGTATGATTGGTTGTAACAATGCGGACATTAGCCAACGGCTGTTCCGTTCGGCTATCTAAAACAACGCCATAACAACGGGTGGTCTCATATACGCCCCTTGTCTGCAAGTCCTTGATACAAGAGGAGAAGACAACGCATCCAACCAGAAGAGATAAAAATAAGATCTTTTTCATAAATGGGAACCGAGCTGCAGAAGCAGCAATGTTAGAATTTCAACGTGAGTCCTAATGTAGGAGCAGTAACATAAGGTGAGCTCATGACGGAAGGTGCAACAGCCAGATTGGTGGTTGATTTAGGGTCGAGAGTGAAGGCCCTGACAAAATTAAGGATGTACAGAGCACCGGCTGCACCCCACAAAAAGGACTGTGTGCTCTTAAGGGTGTTGTAATTGGAACGCGCCGTATTGAATGTTTGGTCACCATAGACAGCGGTCTGCATCTTTTCAAATTGATTCTCAGCCAGGAAATAGCATCCGACGGCACCACCCACCAGCAAGGTTTCGCCAACCAAGGTGAAAACACCCTCGCCCGTATATCCTTTGCTCATCTGACCAACACCTGGGACAATGGAACGAAATAGGCAGGTCCAATTGTAATTCATATCAATATTCTTGCCGCGGTCCCAAATCGGGGGTACATCTTTGCTGGCACTTACCTGACACAAAACATAGGTCCAATAGGTGCCGTTCTTGTCTTTGGTCGTATAGTGGTCTACCAAATTAACGGGCACACTATATTGCAGCACTATATCCTCGTACTTGACACCTGCCTGCAATTGAGCGAAGGCTTCTTCGGCATCAAAGGCCTTACCAATACGCTTGGCGGTATTTTCAAAGACATGCACCAAAGCCCTATTCAAGGAAGCAGAAGGTACATTATCCTGACCGGCCTCTTTGACATAGATATAGGTGTTGTTACCCGGCAAGGGGAGTTCTGTCATCCACGACGGTTTGGGTCTAGCCTGACACACCAAGGCGGTGACAAGGAAGAGGATAAAAAACAAATAACTCTTTTTCACGATATAAAATATTTAGGTTGGGGACTGTTCAATCTTGAGTCAGATTGCCATCAG
The DNA here is from genome assembly GCA_947168515.1 of uncultured Bacteroidales bacterium. Classification (GTDB taxonomy): domain Bacteria; phylum Bacteroidota; class Bacteroidia; order Bacteroidales; family P3; genus Colimorpha. The sequence continues at coordinate 60,414 of CAMVMF010000009.1, read as the reverse complement.
GCAACAAATGATAGTGTCGTCCACAAGAGCACTTGAGGGAATCGTCGAGGCGCTTGCCGCACTCGCAGACCCACCCGATGCGGCGGGCCGGGACCCCGGCCATCAGTGCATAGTCGGGCACATTCTTTGTGACCACGGCGCCGGCAGCAATGAGTGCAGAACGTCCGACAGTGTGACCACAAACCACCGTACTATTGGCACCAAGGGACGCGCCTTCTTTGATAAGCGTTTTGGCATAGACACCATGACAAGGGAAATGTGCGCGAGGTGTGGTGACATTGGTAAATACACAGCTAGGGCCGCAGAATACATTGTCCTCTATCTCAACCCCCTCGTACACGGACACATTGTTTTGGATGCGGACACCATTGCCGATTATTACATTATTACCCACATTGACATTCTGGCCAAAAGAACAACGTTGGCCAATACGCGCACCGCGCTGGATATGGCAGAAGTGCCAAATCTTGGTATCGTCGCCTATGACGACATCGTCGTCGACATAGCTACTTTCGTGAACAAATGGTAAAGACATTATAAAGTACTATTATTTAATAAACCTTTTAAACATATTGAAAGACTATCCACCCAATAAGGAACGAATAAGCCAAACGTCTGTTTGTACAACGTCTTGTCTAAGACAGAAAAACTAGGACGGACCACGGGAGTAGGGTATTCGCTACTGTGACAGGGCTGAATTACGCAATCTGTGTGGCCAGACTGACGGGCAATTTCCTTGGCAAAGTCGAACCAACTGCAGACACCCTCATTGGTAAAATGATAGATACCCTCATTCCCTTTGTCCAAATCATGCTCAAGAATCGTATAAATGGCAGAAGCCAAATCGCCTGCATAGGTAGGGGTGCCCACTTGGTCGAACACGACAGTAAGATTGGGTTTAGAGGCTGTAAGGACGAGCATGGTCTTGCAAAAATTCTTTCCATACTCACTATAGAGCCAGGCCGTACGGAAAATGATATAACGACACCCCGAATTGATCACAGCCTTTTCGCCTGCAAGCTTGGTGCGTCCATAGGCACCTGTGGGATTGGGGACAGCATTTTCAGGAAGAGGGGTGTTGTAAATGGTTCCTCCAAAAACATAATCCGTGGAAACATGCACCAAAAGACCATCCACAGAAGCCATGATCTGGGCCATGTAACCCACGGCAATGTGATTGATTAGGTCTGCCGTTGCCTCATCCGACTCTGCCTTATCGACATTTGTATAGGCAGCACAATTAACGATGGCCTGGATAGCATTCTTTTTGACAAAAGAATCTATTGCCGCCCTGTCGGTGATGTCCAACTCCTCGATATCTGTAAAAAAATATCGATGACTAGAATGCGAACTTATCAGACGCATATGCGTACCCAGCTGACCATTGGCCCCAGTAACAAGGATATTCATACAAATCTATATATAAAGAATAGGGACTAAAGCCCTACCCTATTGTTATTACTATCAATATTTAAAAGGTGATTTAAAATCACGGAGGAACGGATGCTTCTTATCTTTCTCCGAAAGGATTACCTTGTCGGCCGGTATACACCAGTCGATAGCCAAGTCGGGGTCATTCCATGCAATAGCCCCCTCGCTTTGAGGGGCATAGAAGGCATCGCACTTATATTGGAAAATAGCCACATCGCTCAGAACGGAGAAACCATGAGCAAATCCCTTACCCATAAAGAACTGGCGATGGTTATCCTCGGTAAGTTCCACCGAGACATGCTTTCCATACGTAGGAGAACCCTCTCGAATATCCACTGCAATATCTAAGACTCGACCTTTCACCACACGTACCAACTTGCTTTGGGCATAGGGAGGCTGCTGAAAATGCAATCCACGGACAACACCATAATGGGACATCGACTCGTTGTCCTGAACGAAGTTCACTTGCAGGTTCGTCTTCTCGGCAAATTCACGGGCATTAAAACTCTCAAAGAAATAGCCTCGGTCGTCGCCAAATACGCGAGGTTCTATTATGAGAACTCCTTCTATTTTAGTTTTGATAACTTCCATTCAATCAAACTTTGCTTTATCTTTCAGCTACTGCTCTTTGATAAGATTCAGTAGATACTGGCCATACTGATTCTTGGCCATAGGCTGTGCAATACGTTGTAAATCGGCAGCGGTAATCCACCCTTTTTCATAGGCTATGCTCTCCAAACAGGCAACTTTGAGCCCTTGTCGTTTCTCAATAACCTCGATGAAGGTTGAAGCCTCTGCCAAGGAATCGTGGGTTCCGGTATCAAGCCATGCAAAACCACGGCCCATTATCTGGACCTTCAACTCACCATCTTGCAAGAATCTCTGATTAACGGAAGTGATTTCCAACTCACCTCTGGCAGAGGGTTTGATACCCTTGGCCACCTGAACTACTTTGTTGGGATAGAAATAGAGTCCGACAACAGCATAATTAGATTTTGGCTCCTTGGGCTTTTCTTCAATGGAAAGCACATTGCCATTTTGGTCGAACTCAGCCACGCCATACCGCTCGGGGTCAGCCACCCAGTAGCCAAAAACGGTGGCTTTCTTCTCATGTTCGGCAGCCTCAACAGAATCGCGCAAAAGCTTGCTGAAGCCATTGCCTTGGAAGATGTTGTCTCCTAAAACCAGACAAACAGAATCATCACCAATAAACTCCTCACCAATGATAAAAGCCTGAGCCAAGCCATCGGGAGAAGGCTGTTCGGCATAGGAAAAATGGACACCATAGTCGGATCCATCGCCCAATAAACGTTTAAACCCCGGGAGGTCATAAGGTGTAGAAATAATCAGAATATCCCTTATACCGGCCAGCATCAGAGCCGAAATGGGATAATAGACCATCGGTTTATCGTATATTGGCAAAAGCTGTTTGCTAACGCCCTTAGTAATAGGGTACAGGCGGGTACCAGACCCGCCTGCTAGAACAATTCCCTTCATATTCTATTAATAATATGTATCAATTAATCCTCGCTCTTCTTTTTCTTCTTGTCGTCATCGCTATCGCTACCATAGCCGTAGCCATAGCCGTAACCGTAGCCATAGCCGTAACCGTAACCATAGCCGTAACCGTAACCATAGCCGTAACCATAGCCGTAACCGTAACCATAGCCACCGTAACGACGCTTAATCAACGGGACGTCGGTCATGATGATAGCCATATTTTTGAACTTACCCTTATCAGACAATTCCTGGATGAATGGGAAAGAACTCTTATTCAAATAACCCACACGAGTGATATAGGTGGTCAAATCTGCACAATGATTGATGATTGAGGAATCTGCAACAATCTGAGCAGGTGTGGAGTCAAGAATAATGTAGTCATAGTTGGGACGGAGGAAGTCAACCAATTTGTCCATTTTGTCGTCGAGCAATAACTGGGTTGCGTTTGGCGGGGTCTTTTCGCAAACGATGTAATCCAGATCGGGCGATGTCTCGCTGTGCATGACAATCTTGGACATGTCGGTCTCCTTGCCTAACATATAATGGATAAGACCCATGCGGTTGTTGCGGTCAATGGTCTTGGACAGGCTACGTTTACGCAAGTCGCAGTCAACCAAGATGGTCTTCTTGCCCAAATAGGCCAACGAGAGAGCTAAGTTAAGAGCCACATAGGATTTACCCTCACCAGGGACGGTGGAGACAGTCTGGATGACTTTCTGTCCCTCCTTTAGGAAGAACGGTATATTCGAATGTAATATTCGGAATGCCTCGGTAACCACATCGGTACCGTTGGCGGTAACGATGATTTCATCGTTGGCACGGGCTTCGGGCTTCTGGGGTATCTCTCCCAAGATAGGAATAGTGAGCGCTCTTTCAAGGTCGGTCTTGGAGCGGAGCTTAACATTGAAGAAGTTGATGCAGAACATGATAAGAGCGGGCAGAGCAGCACCTGCCAGCAAACCAACAAGGATGTGCATCGACAAGTGGGGACCCAGATTAGAACGTGTGCCGGGTTCCACCACCTTTGCGTTGTTGATTGTCACGGCCAGGTTCATGGCATTCTCCTCGCGCTTGCTCAACAGGTAGAGGTACAGTTCCTCTTTAATTTTCTGCTCACGGGTTACCTCATTAACAGCTTTGGTCTGGGTGGGCATAGCATAAATCTGACCCTGTGCACGGGCCTCTTGCGACCTTGCCGTACGGAGGCGCACACTTACAGAAGTGATCAGATTGTTTACAGAAGAAATGATATTATTTCTACCAGCTTCCATCCGTTGCACGAGGTTGCGAACACCGGGGTTATTGGGACCGGCGTTGTTGAGAAGTTTGCGATACTGAAGCACCTGATCGTTGTACTGTGCTATCATACTCTGAATTCCACCATCGGAAATACCGACGTTAGCAGGAATCAACTCTTCCTTGTTGGCGGGGTTGTTCAGATAATCCCTAATCGTTTTAATCAGTTGCAGCTCGGCCTCCAAACTATTAACCTCTTCGGCATAACGGGTACCGGTTTGAAGAATGGTACCTGAGGCGGTATTTAAATCGGGCAGACCCGAACTCTTCTTCAACTGCTCGACTTGGGAGTCAACATCTTCCAACTGACCCGAAATAAGAGCAATACGTTCTGAAACAAACTGTTCGGTCTTTTCGGCAATAGCCTTTTTATCATTCGTGCCATCTTCGTTATAAGCCACCACGATTGCATCCACAATATCTTTGGCCCTCATCTCATTGTTGTCGGTATAGACAATGGAGACAACCGAAGCCATCTTATCGACACGAGAAACAGCAATTCCTCTTGCCAACTGATAGGCTTTGGTCATGACGGGGACCTGGTACATCATGTATGTTACCTTATAGTTTCTCTGGGAGAAGTATTCGGTCTTGTCGACAGAAAACTCGACATACCCATCTTTATCGATTTTCACACGGTCGGTAAAATGGGCTTTGCCCTTCTTTTCCATCTTTACGCCGTTAACGGAAGTAACCGTATACTCATAACTATTTTGGTCGATGGGCGTGACGTCAGCATAGAAACTGACTTCCGGAATCACATTGGGGTTGTCTTCATAGGGACGTGCATAAACCCTCATCTCGATAGGCCGATCCTTATAATAGGAAATTTTCGTGAAGAAACCGGTACGGTCACAGCCTTTGTTCAATTCGAGATTTTCAACGACACTTTTGGTAATTGCGGTGGACTTAATCAAATAGATTTCGTTCTCCAAGGAGTGCCAGCTGTTGTCCATACCCATGCTATTGAATATGGCATCCATGTTCCGCGACTGATATTTTCCTTGATTAGACTCGTCGCGAACCAAGATGGTAGTGGTATACTCATAAGCCTTAGGTTTGGATTTGTACACCACACCGGCAACCACCAAACAAATAAACAGTGAAAGAGCGAACCAATACCAGTTGTTGATAACTAAGAACACAATATCGCGCAAGGAGATAGTGTTTTCAGCCTCTTGCTGATTCACATTGCCCCCTTGGGCATTCTGTGTGTTTCGTAATTGTTGCTGATTATCCATAAATGTAAGTACTTTATTTCTTGATTAATTATGATGCACTATCTGTCAAGGTAGTATCTAGACAGGATGTAGTAGTAGAACACCGACGAAAGAACGGAAACGATAGACACGGCACTGGAGATATAGGTCATAGTCATAGGATCACGCTCAGCATTCTTCTTCTTACGCATGTTGGGTTCCACATAAATAACATCATTCTGGTGTAGGTAATAATACGGTGAGTCAAACACCGATTTGGAAGAAAGGTCTATTTCGCCAATGGTACGCACACCATTCTCCTCACGAATAATGGTCACATTGTGGCGCTGGCCGTAGATCGTAAGGTCGCCCACCATACTCAATGCTTCAAAAATGGTCAGACGCTCACCGGCAACAACCAACTGACCCGGACGGGTAACATCTCCGAGCACACAAACCTTGAAATTCATCAACTTCACCGTAACCACAGGGTCGTTGATATGTCCTTGGCTGACGAGCTGATTCTCAATCAAGGTAGCCAACTCATTATGCGTAAGGCCCAGGACATGAATCTTGCCTAAGACAGGGAAAATAATGTCACCGTCATGATTGACTAGATAACCAGAGACCGTGGTGCTTCCCGAGTTCAGGACCGTACGGCTACTGCCATCTGTCAAAACCGCAATCTTGTTGGTCTCCTGATTGAATTGGATAGTGGACTCAGGAGTTTGGCTCTCTACATAGATGCTCAGCAGGTCATTGGCCTGAATACCACCTGAGAACTGACCCTTCAAGGCAAAAGCAGAGTCGCGTTGGGCATCAGCAATGTATGCAATTTCTTCGGCAGGCTTGCATGAAGCAAACATCAAAGCAAATGCAATTGCTCCAAAAAACAATTTATCTATTTTCATATACAATAATTTATTACATTATAAATCAGTACACTAAAAAAGAGTCGACATAAAATGACCCCTTTAGTGCGATTTGCAAAGATACTAATTTTTTTTCATGTCAGACCATTTTTTCAGCCGAAAACGATTTTTTTCATGCTATAAGGAAAAAAAAATGTAATTTTGCACCAAATAAAAAGCACAGAAATCCATGCAAGCATTCATTCTCGCAGCAGGGTTAGGCACTCGACTGAGGCCAATGACCGACCATATCCCTAAAGCCTTGGTGGAAGTTCAGGGACAACCACTACTCAAAATCGCCATTGACAATCTCATCCGGCAAGGGGTGACTCGGATAGTGGTTAACGTACACCATTTTGCCGATATGGTTTGCCAATACCTGCAACAACAGCAGTGGGACGTGCCCATCTTCATTTCCAACGAGCGGGAAGAACTGCTCGACACTGGAGGTGGACTGAAGAAAGCCGAACCCTTTTTCTCTGCCGACGAGCCAATCCTGATTCATAATGTTGACATTCTGTCTCGTCTAAATATTTCCGAACTGCACAGCAAGCACGTTGATTCCATGACACTTGCCACACTCGTAGTAGGGAAGAGAGAGACCTCGCGCTACCTACTATTTGACGCGCAAGGACAACTGACGGGATGGAAGAACAAACACACAGGAGAGTCCAAATGGGTCCAATCTCCCATCCAAAACTATCAAGAACTGGCCTTTGACGGTATTGCCCTGATTGAGCCTCAACTGCTTGGACTATTGCCTCCCCCCACCGGCCCCTACCCTATCATACCTGCCTATCTAAAGATTGCCAGAAACCATAGAATCAACTACTTTGAACTAAATTCAAAGGACTGGCTCGATGTCGGAAAACCACAAACTCTCTCACAAGCACAATTATGGAAACTTTCTTGAACGAAGTAGCGCATACACTCCTCGCAGAACATCCCGATGACCTTGACAGGGTCACTGTCATTTTCAACAATCGACGCTCCGGGCTCTTCCTTCGTCGCCAATTTTCCACGCTCAGCGACAAGCCATTCTTTCTACCTAGAATCATTGGCATAGACGATCTGATTGCTGAGCTGGGCGGACTAGAAATCGTTCCCAATGAATTCCTCCTGTTCGAACTCTTCGACATCCATCGCCAGATAGGCGGTAACGGTCGGAAATTCGAGACCTTCGAAGAATTCATTTCTTTTGGTGACATGATGTTGTCCGACTTTTCCGAAATCGACCTATACGGTGTTGACACACAACAGCTTTTCAGCAACCTTCATGAGTTGAAAGCCATTGGCGAATGGGATGTTGAGTCGGGCCAGCTAACTCCTTTCCAACAAAAATACATTGAGTTCTACAAGTCACTGTACCAATATTACACCCAACTGCACCAACGGCTTATCGCTCAGCACAAAGCCTATAGCGGCATGGCCTATCGGTTCGTGGCCGAAAGCATCGACCAGTTGGCCGACAACATCGATAGCACACAGCTATATTTTGTCGGTTTTAATGCCCTGTCTTCATGCGAATATACTATTATCAAACATTTTACCAAAGCCGGCATAGGCACACTCATCACTGATGGCGATGCCTACTATGTAGACGACAAAGAGCAAGAGGCCGGCCACTTCCTTAGGAAGTATCAGGGGGGCGACATCCCAATACCCAAAGAATACCCCGACCACTTCCTTCAGAATCACAAGAAAATCACCATCGTCAGCTGTCCCGAGAATGTCTTACAGTGTAAATATGCTGGAGACCTCATCTCTAAGCAATTAGAAGACGACAAGGCAGTCGAACAAACTGCCGTTGTGCTGGCCGATGAGACACTTTTGTTGCCCATGTTGAATGCCCTTCCCGCAGACATTCGCACAGCTAACGTAACCATGGGGTACCCCTTTACCAACACAGCCGTCCATTCGCTGATGATGAAGTTGTTCTCACTCCAACAACGTCGCCGCAAAGAGCTATTCTACCACCAAGACATATTGGGCTTTCTCTCCGACCATTATATCAGCAGGATTCTTGGTGCCAACAATATTCACTCCAAGTTAAGCCAACTGCTATACACCAACCATATCATCTATGCCAGCGAGGAAGACATCCTCTCATTATGTCAAAGCATGTCATGCGACCCCTCGCCAATTCTTCACATCTTCTCCCACGAAACGCCCACTCCAGAGCAATTCCTCAGCCAAAGTAGGCTGCTCGTACAAACACTCTATTCCTCTGGGGCATTCGATGCCAACCTCAAAGAGAAAGAAGCACTGGCCTGCCTGCTCCAAATCATCGACTATTTCATTGATTTGCAAGACAAGTACCACTTTGTCAACAATCTCGATGTGCTATTAAAAATATACACACGACTTGCCAAACGACGCTCCGTCTCCTTTTACGGAGAGCCGCTCCGAGGCTTGCAAATCCTAGGCGTTCTGGAAACCCGAAACCTCGATTTCAAGCGGGTTATTCTCATCTCTGCCAACGAAGGGACCTTACCCTCTGGCAGAACAAACAACACACTGATTCCATACAACTTGAAGAGGGCATTCAGCATTCCTACCTTTCATGAGAAAGATGCCGTCTACGCGTACAATTTCTACCGACTTCTCCAACGGGCCGACGACATCCATATCCTCTACCACACCGAATCCGACGGTATGGGGAAGGGCTCTCCTAGCCGATTCATTTTGCAAGTCCGGCGCGAACTGGCCGAACGCTACCCCAACAATATCACAGTCCACGAAGAGGTATTGTCAGCTGAAAGTTCAACAGTCATAGAATCAAATACTTTATCCTATAGCAAAAGCCCGTTAATACTTCAACGGCTCAAAGAAATCTCGGCAAAGGGATTCTCACCTTCGGCACTTAACAAATATCGGAATTGCCCCTTGAAGTTCTATTTCGAGAACATCCTTGGAATCAAAGAAATGGACCAAGTAAATGAAGATCTAGAACAAAACGAACTCGGCACCCACATCCATGCCATTCTCCAAACCATCTATTCCAAGGGGATAGGGAGCCCTGTGCAGAAGGAACATCTACAGCAGTCGTTGTCAGAATTAGACAATTTGTTGAAAGTGGAATTTGACAAAGATTTCCAACACGGTCGTAGCCACGAAGGGCGAAACCACTTCCTGGAATCTGTCGCCAAAACACAAATCACCAATTTCTTGCAGAACGAGATAAAGCATTTGGAAAAAGGAGACAATCTGACAATTATCGAACTCGAAAAGCCTCTTTCGCACCAATTAGACATCCCGACAAGTGAAGGCAGAACCTCCGTAACCGTAAGCGGCATTGCCGACCGCATCGACCTGTGGAACGGCATCATCCGTGTACTTGACTATAAATCGGGCAAAGTAGAAGAGAAAGACCTGCGGGTAAAGGACCCCATGCCCAATTGGGCCGAGGTGTCCGACAAGTGGTTCCAAGTCATGCTCTACACCTGGCTGTTCCATTACGACAAGCAAAGCCATGTACAACATCAGGCTGGGATTATCCCCCTCAGCCATCTCGATTCCAAAGTATTGCTGGCCGAATGGGAAGGGGCAAACTATATGACAGAACAACACCTGTCACTCTTTGAGGACATTCTAAAGGAAATCGTTTCCGACATACTCAACCCCGAGATCCCTTTCATCGCCAATACGAATAGCAAAATGTGCACTTACTGTCCTTTTGCAGAAACTTGTGGCTCACAAAACGACAGCCAACAGAACTCCTTGTAAAACGGACAAACCTTCTGGAGCTAGAACTCTATGGTAACGCCTCTTGGCACCAATAAACCATCCGTACTGCAAAAAACAAAACAACAAAAGAAAAAATTGCACATTCAAAAAAAACTTTGTATCTTTGCAGATTGATAATAGAATACCCTTGCTTATTGCAATGGGGTTCAATTTATTGATTTATATATTAATGTAGAAAAATAAATATATAACATAAAGATGAGAAAAGCTCTATTAACTCTCCTCGTAGCCGCAGCAGTTATTTTTTCGGGCTGCAGTGGCTTGTCCAAGATGAAGCGTAACAGTGGGAAAATACGCTACCAGGCTGTTCCCGATCCCGTTGAGGTCCGCGATGAAAAAGTTGTGGTTAATTTCACTGCCTCTGTCCCTGCCAAGTATTTCGACAAAGGCGTTGCTATGTTCATCCAGCCCGTTTTCACATGGGAAGGCGGTTCCACTCCTTTAGACCCCATCACCGTCAAGGGCGAGAACGTCTCTGGTCCTGGCAGCACCATCAATTACACCACCGGCGGCCGCTTCACCTACAACGACAACCTCGACTACAAACCTGGCATGGAGACCGGTAGGGTCACCCTTGCCCCTGTCGCATACAAAACCTCCACAGTGGACGACGAAGCCCTTTTTGCTGACGAGATTGTCAACCAGCACAAAGGCAAAACCTTCCCCACCGTGCTGATTTCCGATGGTGTGAACATCACCTCCGAATGGATTGATATTCGTGGCAACATATCCATTGCCCCGCTCAACTACAATAAAAAACAAGGCGTTGTGGAAACTGCCGACATCTATTTCCCAAACGGCACCTCCATCCTCGACTGGAATTTCGACATGAACGTCCGTTTCGATGCCCAATACACCGTCAACGACCTCAAACGCATCATGCTTGAGAATGGGCTTCCCAAACAAATTACCATCACGGGATGGGCTTCTCCTGAAGGTGAAGAAACCGCCAATGTGGGTGTGTCCAAAAATCGTGCCGACATAGCCACCAACGAGCTTCGCCGCGTCCTCGACGATGTGCTTACCGTAATGGCTCGTCGCGCCAAGGTAAAACCCCAAGATCTCGAATATTACAAACACGAACAACTCAAGAAGATGGTCATCACCACCCGCTCTGCCGGTGAGGACTGGGTGCACTTTGTTGTCATGGTCGAGGAAAGCAACATCCAGGACCGCCACGCTATCGTCAATGTGGTTGAGACACAGCAGAACCTCGTCAAGCGTGAACAAATGATCAAGAACTACTCTGTCACCTATCCCCAACTCGAACGCGACATCTTCCCCAACCTGCGCCGTGCCCAGATAGCTCTGTACTATTCCGAAGCCCGTCAGACCGATGTCGAGCTGGCCAAGCAGGCCACCCTCAACCCCTCCAAGCTCTCCTACGACGAACTCATGTATGCTGCCTACATCAACTACAACTACGACACCAAAATGAAGTACTACAAATGGGCCACCGAGAACCACAGCAACGAATGGGGCGCTTGGAACAATGCCGGTGCCATTGCTTTCTACCTTGGCGACTATGACGAGGCCGAGCGCTATTTGAAGGTGGCTCGCGACATCAACCCCCACAACCCCGATGTGCTCAACAACACTGGCCTCCTCTGCCTGGCTCAGAAGGACTACACCCTGGCCAAATACTACTTCGAAGAAGCCAAACGTCAGGGCAGCTCCGATGCCGACGACAACATCATCATCCTCAACCTCAAACGAGGCAATTACGAAGATGCACAAAAACTGATGAAGGGTACCTCCTGCAGCTACAATTTGGCTTTCGCCCAACTGCAGAACGACGAAACGGATGCATGCATCAGAACCCTCAACTGCTGCCTCGACCAAACCGCCGAAGTCAACTATCTCCGCGCCGTGGCCTATGCACGTCTTGGCGACAAAGAAAACTGCATCAAGAACCTGCAAGCTTCCGTGGACATGGAGTACGACTATAAACGCAAGGCCGCTGTCGATGTCGAATTCAGACAGTATTGGGATGACGAAGACTTCAAGCTGGCCATCAAACTCTACTAACAAGACTTTTCTCAACTGACAATAAGGATGTAGGAATCTAAACAATTCCTACATTCTTTTTTAATAAAGAGACATTTATGAACATTCTTCAATCCATTAAAAAGCAAATACCCAACCTCATCACCCTCTGCAACCTACTTTGTGGCGTGATGGCTACCTACTACGCAATTCAGTACCAAGCGTTCGACTTCCGGCTCCACTATGCGGCGTGGTTCATCCTACTGGGCATCTTCTTCGACTTCTTCGACGGCCTTGCCGCACGCCTGCTCCATGTCGCCTCAGACATGGGCAAAGAGCTCGACTCGCTGGCTGATGTCATTACCTCTGGCGTTGCTCCTGGGTTCATCCTTTACGCCATCCTGGCTACTGCCGACGGCCTTCCGTGGCTCAAATACGTAGCCCTGCTCATGCCGGCCTTTGCCGCCTACCGCCTTGCCAAATTCAACCTCGACACCCGTCAGAGCCACAGTTTCCTCGGCCTCCCTGCTCCGTCCAATGCACTCATCTGGGTCGGTCTGGCTTTTATTTTCTCTTTTGCTCCTGCCGAGGAGGTAGGGTGGCTTTTCAACAACTCCGGCCTCATCTGCCTTGCCATACTCTCTTTGATTACTGACCTGCTGATGATTGGGGAAATGCCCATGTTCTCCCTCAAATTCAACTTCAAAGACCTTTCATGGAAAAGCAACAAGATTCAATACATATTCTTAGCTGGCTGCCTGCTGCTCATCATCTTCCTACTCCAATACTCCATCTCCTTTATCATCCTGTGGTACATCGTCCTTTCTCTCCTAACGCAAAAGAAATCCACTGCCAATGAATAGCCCCAAGAACATTCAGATAGCCGACTTCGACTACCCTTTGCCCGATGAACGCATCGCCAAGTTCCCCTTGGAGCGGCGCGACCAATCCAAATTGCTCGTCTACAAGGACGGAGTCATCCGCGAAAGCCTCTTCTGCCACATTCCCGAACTCCTCCCCCCGCAGACGCTGCTGGTGTTCAACAACACCAAAGTCATCCATGCCCGCCTATTCTTTCAGAAACCCACCGGCTCGATGATAGAGGTTTTCTGTCTGGAGCCCTACCAAATGCCCATCTCACAGGCCTTCGACCAACGCCAACAGTGCACCTGGACTTGCTTTATCGGCAACAACAAGAAGTGGAAGGAGGGCTCGCTTTCACGCGCTGTTACCATCAATGGCCAACAAATAACCCTGTTTGCCGACCGCAAACAGGCCGTAGGCAATGCCTGGATAGTCCAATTCAGCTGGACGGGCGATGCTAGTTTTGCCGAAATCATCGACCAAGCCGGCGTTATCCCCCTCCCGCCCTACCTGCACCGCGAAGCTGTCAGCAGCGACAACGAACGCTACCAAACCGTCTACGCCAAATGGGAAGGCTCCGTGGCCGCCCCCACTGCCGGGCTGCATTTCACATCGGAGGTTTTCGAAGCCCTGAAAGCAAAGTCCATCGACACCGATTTCATCACCCTCCACGTAGGCGCAGGGACATTCAAACCGGTCAACACCCCCACTATCGGCGAGCATGAGATGCACATCGAGAAGATAGAAATAGCGCGCCAAAATATCGAATGCCTCCTCAACCACTTTGGGCAGCCCATCATCCCAGTCGGCACCACCACCGTACGTACCATAGAATCAGTTTATTGGTTTGGTGTCAAACTCAGCCAGAACCCGCAACTCGAAGCCATGCATGTCATGCAGTGGGACCCCTACGAACTGGCCGAAAAGGCCCTACCCACCAACCAAGCCTACCAAAATGTGTTGGACTGGATGGACCGAAACGACTTGGACCGCCTTGACGGCGACACACAGCTAATGATTGCCCCAGGGTACACCTATCATGTCATCGACGGCCTCATCACCAACTTCCACCAACCCAAGAGTACCCTCCTGCTCCTTGTGTCGGCCCTCATCGGCGATGCGTGGCACGACTGCTACCAATATGCCCTCGACCACGATTTCCGCTTCCTCAGCTATGGTGACAGCTGTCTGTTTCTGAAGTAATACGATGCTGCGCGACCTACTAAACATCATCTTCCCAGCCATCTGCATCCATTGTGGCAAGCCCCTGGTAGGCAACGAAAAACACCTTTGCACCTTCTGTCTCTCCGAAATCCCCTGGACCCATCAGGCACCGCAGCCCAACAACACTGCCGAGATGCGCCTCATGGGCCGCATCCCCATACAGGCAGCTGCAGCCCTAATGACATTTAAAAAAGGCAATGTCACCCAAAGCATCATCCATGAAATCAAATATCATGGAAACACACACTTAGCCTACCAGTTTGGTCGACTATTAGGCAACGAGCTGCTCAATTCAGGCCGCTTTGACCACATAGACTACATCGTCCCCGTGCCCCTCCATTGGTGGCGAAAGCTCCGGCGCGGCTACAACCAAAGCCAGCTTATCTGCGAAGCCATGGCCAAAACAATGGCCAAACCCGTTATCAGCCGTAACCTCTATCGGCAGAAATACACCACCAGCCAGACACGAAAGAGCCGCGTGGACCGACTTGACAATATGAGTGGCGTTTTCGCCGTACGCAAACCACAACAATTTGAGAACAAGCATATCCTACTCGTAGACGACATCCTCACCACCGGTGCCACCACCGAAGGTTGTTATCGCGCCCTTGCCAATATCCACGGCCTACAATTCTCCGTAGCCACCCTCGCCATCACCAGCCATTAAGCAGGTTCTTACAGTCACAATGCATTTTCTTTACCATCACACAGGGCATAACCTTATCTCATTGATTTACCCAAGGAGTCGAGCATAGATCTTTCAGACTGCATAATCAAGCCCAAAAGCATTTCGCCATATATGGTGGAACGAGACATCGAACACAGTTAAGAGCATCGGAGATAAATCCAGAGAGAAAAACGGAACAGGCCATGTCACTGAAAAACCCTACTCCATAGAAAGGAACCTATAGCACATTTTGCCAAATAACTTTTGGCAATTTCTACCAGCGAACTGTCATTTGTTGCGCCAGCGAGATATAATCTGTCACAAACATTAGCCACATAATAATTTCGCAACAAAGCTGTTCGACGTGACTGGCGTTGGCAATAGCTGATTGAGATTATCCGCATTCTGTGATCATTAACAGCCTTCTCCCATTCTTCGGGCAGTTGACTATACATTCTCCTAACCAACACCACGACTATATTGGTTTTCCCTTTCAGTAGCAAATACACCACATCACATTCTCTCGGGGAGCAGAATCCGCCAATCACAGAGCCTCCACTGCCAGCCCTATCTGTGGCCCAGTCGTAACGCCGAAACATCTCTCCTCTAAGTACACTTCTGGCAGTCAAAAAGCCCCACATAGGCAAATCCAACAACGCTTTATTGCCAATAAAAACCATCGTCTGCATCATTCGTTGCCCAATTCATCCCCCATCAGATAGTTGATGATAAAATCCAGTTCCTACTCCGTGAAACCGTAATGTTTTGCCAACACCTTGTCAACCTCATCTATGATGAGTTTGGAGAGCTTTTTCTGGAACGCAAAAGATTCATTGACTTAACCATCTTGTTTCGTAACTATGGAAACCGACTTGTTTTCATTCAGGCTCTTCTCTAATTGCCCTGGCAAATACGCTTATATCATTGGACGAAACAAACGACAATTTAAAAGAAAGGATATTCGATTCTGTTTGATTAAACATATCGAAGTTAGTTGAATAATACCACCAGTAAAGATTGGAATTCAATCCTGCCATCAAATATTCTGCTTCTTTATCTCCTCTATATTAATCTCCTTGTTACTTGCCTACCTCGTTCCAAATCATTTGATTAAGAATACCATCAAATATCTTAATCCCGCAGAACGATAATATACTTTATAAGGACATTCTGAGAATCTACATAAAGTATATACTGTCGCGTCCTTTGAATATTATTTAAGATTATTGGTGTCCGATAAAATGTGACAAAGGATGGGCGCGGCCGTGTTGGATTGGTGTTTGAAAAAAGACAGTGAGAACACCTGCTCTTTGCTGCTTATTAGCCTCAATAATGTCATAGATTTGCATTATGTATATTATATTTAATTTATCAAACATAAATAAAGGATAATATAAACATAATATAAATATGTTCTAAAAAAAAGGGGTACATTCTAAGTACCACAGAGGGGATGGTAACAAAATGATGTTTCGGAACAGACTTGGGCAAAAGGGGGTAATCTGTTGAATCCAACAATAAAAAAAGGGGCTGCCGGTACATACGACAGCCCTTATAGAGATATACATTTATTACGCTAGGATAACCTCGCACAGGTGCGTTCCTGAAATGGTCAATATGCCAAAACAGGACGCACAGCCGCCCCAAAAGATCGGGTTAGACGAGTTATGCCTATAGGCGAGTACGCGACGGTGGAATTGAAAAAGAATATAGAAAATAGATTGGAGCCTATAGTTGAGACTGATGACGACCAATATACCCCTCCATTCTGGATATTAAACATAGCGTCGTCACCATCTCGGTCTCATTGCGAGTGCCAGTGGTAGGCAGAAACAAGATACTGGTCTCTTCCATTACGGTCCAGCTGGTGGCAGTGAAAGAATTGTCAGAATAGGAATGTTCTTGATTCGCAGAAGCATTATCGTCATAGGGGTGAAGCGTCACCCCAGAAGGAGCATTCCACACATCGGGCAGTAGGATTATCCCATTCACTCCGTTGATGTTACCATAGCCTAATCGGCCGTGCCTCTGAAACAGGTAGTTCCACTCATCAATTGTCAATGTGCGCCATGTGTGGGCCTGGGCACCACCGTTGCTGATAGCGTTGTGGTAAGCCCAGTCAGCCTCAGCATAATCACCCGTAAGTGAATGATTGAGATACTCAGAGTCAGGATTAACAATCCAATCTTCCCAATCTTCGTCCCATACACCTCCCTGAGTGCAATAGGGCATATAGCACTGAGCACCACAGTTCCAACCGCTTGCTCCCCAGCCAAAAAGGTCTATCCACCCGTCGTAGGTAGCACTTATATTGGAATTGTCCTGTCCGATGCGATCCCACTGTTGTTCGGCAAAGCGCCATGTGTTGGTGCTGGCCCGATATTGCAGGTTGTCCTTAGCAAACCGGACCTGCTTTGTGGCACTCACCGAGAACAAACCGCTCAAAGTTCCTTCGGGGTATGGCGATACAAAGTCGAGATTGGCATTTCGTAAATCCAGGGGGCTATACTTGCTACGCTCTATTACCACCACATGGTCATCGTCTATGGGTGCGGGGTCCAGGGTGCACACAGAGCCATCCGAGGCGGTGATTTCTATCTTGAATCCGTGGTAGGTACCTGCCGGCATGTAGCTATAGAAGTCATGTGGTATGTCGATGCTTTGACTGCACAGCAACCTAGTAGTGTGGGTACCCGAATTGGAAGGACTGAGAACTGGTGTTTCTCCCCTACCAAAAGCTGGAAAGTACCATTGATTACAGGGTAGGAATTGCTAGTTGACAGTGCTATCGATGTCACAGTGGTATTACTCATATACAATTGGTTTTTCAACACACCACAAAGGTTTTTGAACTGCAATGCAGTGGAGCCGTCGGCATAGACATACATTGGAAATCCTCTCAACGAGCCGTCATTGCTGATTTGGTTTGCAGACATAAAGAAACCCCATCTTTGGAGTTATATAGGAGGAACGTATTGGGCCCGTTACTCTGCTTGGGCAACATCTGAAATCTTTTGCGTCAAGCATATTGGAGAGTTGAGAGGCAAAGATAATATAGTACCCCCTCATTCGCTTTGTCACTGCCCATTGCCGCTTCGATAGTTGAGTGGGTTTTGGAAGGGCAATGATGTTGGACTATATTGGTGGGAATCGTGGAATTGATGTAGGGATGGGTTAGGTCTGGAAACTATCAGGTATCACTTAAGAAAAGTTTTTTTGGCAGAATCAATTTTTCTTTGTACTTTAGTAAATTGAAAATTATCAGTTGTTTCATTACAAAAAAATAATAATCAATAGTTTATAGAGATACTGCATCATGAAATACAATCGCATCCTTTTAAAACTGAGTGGAGAATCGCTCATGGGGAAACAGAGCTATGGTATTGCCCCAGAAATGCTCGAACAATATGCCAAAGATATTAAAGCCGTATGGGAGAAAGGTGTTGAAGTGGCCATCGTCATCGGCGGCGGCAACATCTTCCGCGGGCTGAGCGGAGCCTCGAAAGGCATGGACCGCGTGCAAGGAGACTACATGGGCATGCTGGCCACGCTGATCAACAGCATGGCTCTGCAGGCCGAATTGGAGAAACAGGGGATGAAAACCGAGCTGCTGGGAGGCTTGGCCATAGAGCCGATATGCAAAGAGATGTCGCGCCGCAGGGCCATAGAGGCCATGCAGGAAGGTCGAGTGGTGGTCATCGGTGGCGGCACGGGGAACCCATTCTTCACCACGGACACGGCATCGACCCTGCGCGCAATAGAAATCAAGGCCGACGTGATACTGAAAGGCACGCGGGTGGACGGAGTGTACACTGCAGACCCCGAGAAGGACCCCACCGCGACCAAATTTGCATCCCTCACCTTCCAAGAGGCCTTAGGCAAAAAACTGAAGATTATGGATTTGACCGCCTTTGCCCTATGCGAAGAGAACGACCTGCCCATCTATGTGTTTGACATGAACCAACCGGGCAATCTGCTGAAAGTAGTTAGCGGCGAGCCTATCGGCACCGAAGTGATAAAAGGTTAATCATCCCAATATAGTAACTAAAAAACTTTACCAATATGAACGAATTATCTAAAGCCTGCATCGACGAAGCTAATAACAGCATGCAATCTGCTATTAACTTCCTGAACAAAGAACTTGAGAAAATCCGTGCCGGCAAGGCCAACCCAGGCATGCTTGAAGGCGTGAAGATTGACTACTACGGCACACCCACAGAAATCAGCCAGGTGGCCAACATCAACACTCCCGACCCCCGCAGCATCATCATTCAACCGTGGGAGAAGACCATCATCGGGGCCATCAACAAGGCCATCTTGGATGCCAACCTGGGATTTACCCCTCGTCATGAAGGTGAAATCCTGCGCATCGTCATTCCCCCACTGACCGAAGAGCGCCGCAAAGAACTGAGCAAAGCCGCCAAGAGCGAAGTGGAAAACAGCAAAGTGAATATCCGCAATGCCCGCCGCAACGTGATGGACAAGGTGAAGAAGCTGAAAGACAAATCAGTGCCCGAAGACGAGGTGAAGCAAGTGGAGAAGGAGATTCAGGACATTACGGACAAATTCATTGCCGAGTGCGACAAAATCTATACGGCCAAGGAAAAAGAGATAATGACCGTATAAGCCTTGCCGCCAATAAAAACCCGAACAACGAATCATGGGGGCGGAAGCCGTCCATTTTATGATTCGAGGGTTTGTTGTGGCATGGAACATTACTCTAGACCGAGTGTTGAGATGAAGATACTCACCTTTGACTCTTTACCTTCGACAAACCAATACTGCGAACTCCTCGACCTGAACCAGTACGAGGAGTTCACCGTTATTAATGTTATCGAGCAGACTGCCGGAATCGGCCAACGAGGCAATCACTGGGAGGCAGCCCCAGGGAAAAATCTTACCTTTAGCATCATTCTTAAACCCACCTTTGTACCCATTGCCGACCAGTTTCAGCTGACCAAGACCATTTCGTTGGGCATTACCGACTGGCTGAAAACAGTGCTGCCTAAAGAACACGTAGTGAAGATAAAATGGCCCAACGACATCTATGTGGACCAAAAAAAGATTTGCGGGACCCTTACCTCAGCAAAAATAAATGGCACCCAAATAGCATCGGCCATTTCCGGCATAGGCATCAACATCAACCAAACCCATTTTTCTGACTGGATACCTAATCCGATATCGATGGTTCAACTATTGAAAGAAGAGACAACGCCAGAAGGCGCCCTGCAGGGTGTTTTGGAGGCCATAGAGAAACGCTACATCCAACTGAAAGGAAACCTTGAAGCCCCGGACAACGAGTACCTGGAGAACCTACTCCACATACAGGAAAAGCGTCAATACATCTACCATGGACGGGTGATAGAGGCAGCCATAAAGGGGGTGAATCGGTTTGGGCACCTAGAACTGCTGTGCGCAACAGGTGAGACACTGTGTTGCCAGATGAAGGAAATACAGTGGGTATGGCAGGACTAAGGGCAGCATCAATGCTTTAGCCTCCACAAGCATAGAAGAGAAAGGCAGATAGGACTGGGTCAATTGTTTTCTTGAAACACCAGCAGAGAACATCTTAGGCCCTATTCTTTGTTACCGCGCTGCAGCGAATGGCGCATCTTTTCGATGAGATAGTTGACCACCACATCCGACTGCTTGTCGGTACTGCAA
This sequence comes from uncultured Bacteroidales bacterium, assembly GCA_947168515.1. Taxonomy (GTDB): domain Bacteria; phylum Bacteroidota; class Bacteroidia; order Bacteroidales; family P3; genus Colimorpha. The sequence goes on along the minus strand of CAMVMF010000009.1, from coordinate 39,925 downwards.
CAAAAAATATATAATGTACGCGAAAGGTACGAAACGCCCAGATAGCACGTGTTGTTTTGGTCAATTTGGTCATTGACAATCGGCGCGGGTTGCGTTGGGTCGGTACGGTTGCGTTGGGTGAAAAAGGCCACGTCCCACCCCTCGTCCATTTGTTTTTGCTGTTCGGGCGACAGCGAGGCCAGCCTGAACTCATCACACAGCCACTCCCAACCTTTGTCGTCAACAGCCTCAAGTAAGGTTACATCGGCCGTGATGCCAGTGTCTAGCGTAAAGTTGGTAACGCTGGCAACTCGGATATCGGTTCGAGCCGAATAGCGTTTGTACAGGTCGGTTTGTCCCTCAACTACAACAGTGGTGAGGAAAAGCAGGACACATATAGAAATAAGCCTACGCATAGCGTGAAAATGTCATTTAGGTTCGAAGGAATTTCCAAATATCGTTGATTACTGAGTCGGGCGAACATGCCGTATTGCAGGCCACAATGGGTTCTGTAACAGGTATGAGTGTATGCTGGACATCATCTACTGCATCTTCAACTATGGGCTGTTCATGTTCTATACTGGCTACGGGTGTAGAATCTCGCCTGACGTTTGTATGTTTTATGGCAGGTTCTACTTCATTGGGAACAGCCTTGTGAGAATTGACCGCGGCAGGTTCAGCCATGACAGCTGGCTGTGCCTGTATGGGTTGGGCAACTTGAGGGGTGGCGATGTCGGGTATTTCGGTCTGGGCAAGCATGGGGCCGTCCGACTTGGCACCATCAGTTGAAGGATTGACAAAGAAGATGGTTCCGGCAATCAACAGGACTGATGCCATTCCGGTGGCACCCGCCAGCCGGCGATGACGCAGTACCTGGGCACGCCGCGTGGCCGCCTCTATGACTTGGTCACGATGAGTAAGACGGTCTAATTCGGACTGTTCTTCGGGGGTTATGACACCCTCATATTGGCGACGAAGAAGATTTTCTATATTACTCATTGTTATACTTTTGATTATTATTAATATTCATTATTTGTTGTCGTAGTCGTTCGTGGCCTTTGTAAAACAGCTTTTTCACCAACGACTCTGATATTCCCTGATTCTCTGCTATCTGCGATTGGGTCAGGCCATTGACATAGTACAAATCCAACACCTTTGCAATACGTGGCGGCAACTGAGCCTTGAGGTCGAGAAGCTGTTGAATACGATATTCATCAATTCCATTCTCTTCTTCAGCCACATCAGGCAGATTGCCCGGTAGGACGTAGCTCCTTCTAGAAAGAAGCTTATTACACCGATTGTACAATACCTTAACACAATAACCGTAAGGATTCTTTACAAAAGGAGCTGACATCGTTGCAGCCAAAGCATCCTGAACCACATCCTCAGTGTCTGTTTCGTTATGCAACAGATTATAGGCCATCCGGTAAAAATCCAGATAATGGTCGGCTAGCATCTGTTTGTCTTGTTCTCTCATAACGAAAAAATAACTTCTATATATAAGAGCCAAAGGATGCGATTTAGTTACCCCTAAGACATGAAATTTAACTTTTTTTACAATAGTTTGGGATTTTTGATATCTGGAGCAACCTTTTATTATCAAAATCCACTTTGCAACAAATCTGTTGATGGCCATTGGTGACGCACAAATAGGGAACATGCAGAACCAAATTATAGCGGCAGGCCTGGTCAAAAACTTTCTGCGTTAGGGGCACAGTATCCTTTTTGCACTCGACAATGACTAAAGGATGAACCTCACTATCGTATACCACTATGTCGCATCGGCGGGTCATTCCATTCAACGTAATGGCACCTTCGACCTGCAGCAGCTCCAAGGGGTAGCCCAACTCATAATGCAATTGGTGAATCATGTGCTGACGCACCCACTCTTCGGGCGTGAGGGCCACAAAACGATTCCGAACCACATCGAAAATCTCTTGTTGACCATCATTGTCTCTCATTTTAAAATTCGGTGTCAGAGGATTCTTCATCTTCAGCCATGACCACTTTTTGTTTGAGACCATTATTGATTTTATATGAAAACCCAAGGGAAATGGTGGGCGAAATGCGGCGGCCATTGACCAAACGGTTGAGCTGGCTGGTGTGCGTGACATGGCCCCAGCCTCCTGTGGCAAATACATCCCCTATGCGGAGGTTGATGGTACCCCGCTTCTGTAGTACGTCCTTCTTGACGGCCAAATCGCACCAATAAGACGAAAACATTTGGGTTTGAAGGTCTAGCCAAGGAGCATAGTACTGCCCGGAGAGCTGGATGGTCCAATCCTTCGGCAGGGTCATGAAAGAGGTGAATTTGCCACTGGCCAGAAGAGCCTCGGTAGACAGGTTGTCCAACAATGCGGTGCCTTCAATCTTGCTTTTATAGAGGTTTACGCTGACATTCAGTTTCCACCACTTGAGAATCTGCCAATCAACAATAAACTCAAGTCCATAATTGAATCCACGATCAAGATTCTGCCAAGTGCTGGCCCAATAGCCGTCGTACTGAGAATTATAGGGTATCCACCAGGAATAACGCTGTTGTGAGATGGAGTCCCACACGAAACCGTAGCGGGTCATCATATTGTTGGTCTGGCGGTAATAGGCACAGGTATATATGTTCCACTTGTCGAGGCTAAGATTATAAGACAGCTCGAAAGCATTGGTGAATTCTGGATCGAGATTGGGGTTGCCGAAGCCGAGTTCCTGTCCTTCACGAACGTCGAGATACGGGTTCAAATCCCACATATGGGGCCTTCGCACGCGACGACTGTAGCTCAGCTGCATGCTATTGTTTTTGTTAATCTCATAGGACAAGTGCAATGTGGGGTACAGCTTCCAATAATCTTTTCTGACAGAGTCGGTATTGGGATGGTTGACATCATAACCCAAAAGGTAGGAATACTCTAATCTAAGGCCTGCTTGAGCGGAGAGTTTGTCAGTTATTTTGCCTCCGAGAGTAGCGTAAGCGGCATGGGTTTGCTGCGTATAATCGAAATGGGTAGACGAGATGGAATCGAAGTAACGATAAAGATGAGCCAAGGAGTCATATTCGGTACGATAATACATGGCATTTTGGTTGGGCCAATCGAGGCGGCCCTCATAACCAGTTTCTAACTTCCACACCTCGGCAAAAGGATGCACGTAGTTGACTTTAAGATTGAGTGCCTGATGGTAATTCTCACTCTCAGACTCTCTCAGATAATAGTTTTGTAATGCGGCCAAGGGGTTCGCATACGCTTGTTCTTGCAAGCCACGACCCTGCACATGACGCATAGAGAAAGTGGCATCCGCAGTCAACTCCCTGTCCTTCTCGTCGAAACGTTTGATGTAACTAACATTAAACGTATGATTAATATTCTGGTTGTCATTGCTATCGGTCTGAAGATAGTCCAGGAAATGGTCAGCATTGAGAAGGTCGGTGGAGAAGATCTGGCTTTCGCGATGCCGAATGCCGCCCCTCAATTGGTACGAAACCAGGAGACTGTTGGAGCTGTTGAAATAGTATTCACCACCTATTTTCATACTGCCCATAAAGTTGCGGCGGATGCTGTACTGGTCCATGGTGTCGCGGCTCCAAGCAACGCCATTGCGAAGGCGTTCTCTACTGGAATGGCCGAAACTGCCACGGCTGCGCATACCGCCATCAAGGGTAAAGAATAGGTTGTACTTTTCGGTGGTATAGTTGAGGCTGACACTGCCCATGGAAGTGGGAATGACACTTGGCATAATATCGGGTATGAGGAATGGCAACGGTGTGCCCACATTCAGGTTGACAACGCCGTTGAGGCCCAAAGCAGCAGAAGTTTTATCCTTGAGTTTGATATTGATAATACCCGACATACCTTCGGGGTCATATTTGGCAGAAGGGTTGGTTATAACCTCCACATTCTCCACCGTACTGGCTGGGATTTGCTCCAAAAGTGTTTCCAAATCATTTCCCATCAGTTCATACGGGCGACCATTGATGAGCACTTTGACATTGGAAGAGCCCCTTAAAGATACATTGCCGTCATTATCGACAGAAACACTAGGGACCTGTTCTAACACATCTGTGGCTGTTCCGCCACTGGAGACTAGATTCTTATCCACATTGACCACCCTTTTATCTAATTGGTATTCGACCATGGTGCGCTCAGATGTGACAACCACTTCATCCATCATAACCGAACTGGGTTCAATCATGATTTTTCCTATGTTCGATGAGGGCTGCCTGTCACTTATAGCCACTACCTTGGGATAGAAATATGTGGCATAGCCCATAAAGGAGATGCGGACTATGTATCGTCCATTGGAAACTTTTACTGAAAAACTACCATTAGCCTCAGAAACGGTCCCTGTTGCCATGCTCGAATCTTTAGCATTAAGGATTGCTATTGTGGCATATTCTACAGGGGAACCAGACTTCTTGTCGAACACTTTACCAGAGATCTTGCCTTGAGCAAGAAGAGAGAAAGATAATGTCAAAAAAAGAAAAAAAGTGATGGTGGATTTTTGTCTCATATCAATAATAAACGACTGCGGGGAAGGGATTAATTATTGCTGCTAGGCCTTACGTAATGAGGCATGTCAAATGGGATGGGGAGCGAAATCTCGATAAGCCCGCCGAACTGGCCATTGTCATACCATGGTACCTGGTAGATGAGCTTCTTTATTCCGTTTTTCTCAATGGTATAAGCATTCATTTTCTCATTCTCCAACAGGTCTTTCAGAATGGCAGCAGCACGAGGAGGATGACAGTTGAACAAATTGTTGCCAATGATTTTCACACCATGGCTATTCACATTGGCAGATGTGGTGTTCATATCCAAGATATTACCATCTTTGTCACAAACAGTAATGGCCACACCTTTCAGTTCTTCGAAATATTTTTCCATGATTGAGTTATAATTATTAAATGATTATCCGCTATCGTCCGAAATATGAAATCGCGTCTCTCCGAGACGCACTTATGGGGTTGATTCCAATCCCCACACTGCGAAAATCGGAGATTTTCTTGTATGGGGTTATTGAGATTAAGCCTCTCCGAGGCTTCTTCGGTGCAATGCGGATAGTCATAATTATTAATTAACTCTATTGGCTCTATCTGCCAACACTTATTATTGGACAAATAGGACCAATAGAGTTAACGTTTATTACCGAGGATTTTATCCTAGATTATTTAGCGTTCAGAGCGGCCAAGGCAATGCTGTAGAGCTTGGTTTTGGCACTGTCGCCACGGCTGGTAAGGATGCAGGGGACTTTGGCACCGACAACCATGCAGGCAAGCTCAGCACCGGCAAACTTGGTGCAAGCCTTGTAGAACACGTTGCCACTTTCGATGTTGGGGAACAGGAGGCAGTCGGCATCGCCAGCAACCTCGCCACCAACTTTCTTAGTCTTGGCACTTTCGGCATCGATGGCAACATCGAGTGCAAGAGGACCATCGACGATGGCACCCTTGATCTGGCCACGGTCACCCATCTTGCTGATAATAGCAGCATCGACACAGGCCTGCATACCAGTGGAGACCTGTTCGGTGGCAGCAAGGACAGCTACCTTGGGCTTAGCAATCTCAAGACTCTTAGCGGTGTTGACAAGATAGGTGAGAATGGTTTGTTTCTGTTTCAGGTCGGGAGCGGGCATAACAGCCACGTCGCTGCAAACAAGCAGCTTGTGATAAGCAGGAACCTGGAAGACGGCCATGTGGGTAAGCATGTCATTCTTCTTGCCGGGCATCAAACCAGCTTCTTTATTGAGGATAGCGCGCATGTACTTATCGGTAGAAAGCAAACCTTTCATCAGAATACTGCCTTTGCCTTCGCGGATAAGGGCAACGGCCTTTACACCAGCCTTGGTTTCATCAGCCTCTTGCACGAGTTCGAATATGTTGGGATCGATACCTTCTTCAGCGCAGACCTTCTTAATGGTGTCGATATCACCAACGAGAGTGGCATCAACAATGCCTTTGTCGATGGCAGCACTTACTGCACCGATGGTATGGGAGTCGTTGGCATAGGCAGCAACAAGTCTTTTCTTTTCCTTGGTCTTTACGAGTTCCAAGAGATCGTCTAATTTTGTAATCATCTTGTTATAAAGTTATTAATTATTATATATATAAAATCACTTCTTGCAAAAATACGAAAAAATATCCATATACAAGATATTTTTGTAACTTTGCAACCGAAATGCCATTTGTAGAAAATATATGTAACTATCGGAGTCTGTCCATTGTAGGGCTTGAAAAGAACACCGGAAAGACAGTTTGTTTGAACTATATCCTACGTCGCCTCCACGAAATAGGAGTATCAACAGCTGTCACTTCTATTGGTGTCGACGGCGAACAAGTCGACTCCGTATACGCGACAGCCAAGCCAGAAATCGTACTATACGAAGGGATGCAGTTCATTACTTCGCAAAGACATTACATGCAGCGCCGCCTCGTATCCAAGATCATACATGTAGACGAACGGCGGACCGCGCTAGGACAACTCGTAACTGCCGAAGTGCTCTGCCAGGGCAAGGCACTCCTCTCAGGTGCTGCCACCACAGGAATCCTAAGGCAACAGATAGAACAGTTCAGGAAAAGCAACATACAGCTGTCTATTGTGGACGGGGCTTTATCGCGCCTAAGCCTTGCTTCGCCCACCGTAACCGAAGCCCTGATTCTAGCCACGGGTGCCGCTGTATCGCCAAACTTGCAGCAATTGGTCTCTAAGACCAAATTCGTATACAGGCTGATTAAACTAAAGGAAATATCCCCTGAGCTCCGCCAGAAGCTCAGCACAATTGCCTCCGGTATTTGGGGCATCGATTCAGAAGGTGAGGTTCACGACTTAGGAATCAAGTCGGTATTCTTGCTTGGTCGCGGAGAGGACAAATTATTTAAATATGGTGATACCATATTTGCCGCGGGCGCAGTCAGTGATCGGCTACTTAAATATCTATCTGCCCAACCCAATATCTCCAAATGCAGACTTATCGTTCAGGATTTCACCAAACTATTTTTAACCCCAGAGGTGTATTCAGACTATATTAAACGAGGTGGGCGCCTAGAGGTTATGCAACGGTCAAACCTAGTAGCTATTACGCTCAACCCCACTTCGCCTCAAGGGTACGTCCTCAATTCTCATGACGCATGCGCGGCACTCTCTGATTCATTAGGCTGTCCCGTCTACGATGTGTTGGCATAAACCACCGCCTTGATCCGGCTATTAGCAGCAGGGCCTGGGCCAAATTCACAGCAAAGGAGCGATTATATCATACAAAAAGGAGCGATACCCTCAGATGAAGATATCGCTCCTTTTGAACGGTACAGTGTACTATGTGAATTGCCTATTCCTAGTGACGAATAGCTGTCGGCACGGGTGGAGGATGAGGCTATTTTACAATTAGACCCAAAATCCTATTAATATCCTCATCTGATAGTTGGTGATGCATTGGAAGGCAGATTACCTCATTGGCCACACGGGTGGCATTGGGAAGGTTTTCCGGAGAGGCACTTGGCAATCCACGGTAGGTGCTGAATGTGCTAATTAATGGATAGAAGTACCGACGACCATACACTCCATTCTCTCTCATTTTATTATAGAGTTCATCGCGGGTCATACCATATTCTTCGGCGTTTACAAAGATGGGGAAATAGCTGTAGTTGTGTTTTACACCCGGCATATCCTCAAAGTACCTAATGCCTTTTACGGTACTTAGGGCTGAACGATATTTAATGGCCACCTGATGGCGCGCTTCAATAGCGGCATCGACTAGTTGTAAATTCAACAGACCATAGACAGCACGCACCTCGTCCATCTTACTATTGATGCCCGGGGCAATCACCTCTGTCTCGTCTACAAAACCAAAGTTCTTCAGATAGTCTATCCGCTCTTTGGTTTCTTGGTCGTGCATTATCATGGCCCCACCCTCAATGGTAGTATACACCTTTGTGGCATGAAAACTCAACGTGGAGAGATCTCCATATTCAAGTATGGATTTGCCGTTTACTTCCACACCAAAGGCATGAGCCGCATCATAGATGACCTTCAAACCATACTTGTCGGCTATTTGCTGTATGCGGACAATATCGCATGGCTTACCATAGCAGTGAACCGGCATGATGGCAGTAGTCCGAGGCGTGATGGCCGCCTCTATACAGTCAGGATCCATGCCACAGTTAGAGGGGTCGATATCGACAAAGACGGGCTTGATGCCATTCCACCATATACTATGGGTCGTTGCGACAAAACTATAGGGGGTCGTTATCACCTCTCCACTTATACGCAGTGCCTGCAGTGCCGTTAACAAAGGGAGAGTTCCATTGGTGAAGAGGCTAATGTATGGTACTTTAAGGTACTCGCATAATGCCGCCTCCAGTTTCTGATGGAACTGTCCATTATTTGTAATCCACTTATTATTCCAGACCTCTTTCAGCATCGCTGAAAACTCATCGAGGTCTGGAAGTAGCGGGGTGGTGACTGTAATCTGATTTGGCATATTTATGCCTATTAAGGTGACTAACTAGGACTTCTTATTTATTCTTACCACCAAATAAATGGTTTTTCTTCTCTTTCTTAGCTTTGCTTGAAGAAGAACTATCGTCTTTTTCATCCTCAGACATACCATAGCCATAGCCGTAACCATAGCCATAGCCGTAACCGTATCCATAGCCATAACCGTATCCATAGCCATACTGACGGCCATATAACGGCTGTTTGTCATATTTAACGTCATTCAGTATGAGGCACATGCTGGGGAAGGCCTTCTCCTGATAAAGGCGTTCGACATCAAGAAGCATACGCTTGTCAAACTTACGGGCACGGATGACGAAACATGTGTGATCAGCCACTCGCTTGATAATATCAGTGTCGACAACCATACCAGCAGGAGCACCATCTATGACGATGAACTCATACATTTTTCGCAATTGGTCAATCAGCTGAGTGAACAATTCGGTACCCAACAATTCTGCAGGATTGGGAGGTAACGGACCCGAGAATAGTGCATCAACACCAGGAGCCACAATATCAGACTGTATGAGTTTGGTGATATCAGTTTCCTTCTTGGTCATGTAGTTAACGATACCCGGATTTTTTCGGGAATAGAAAGTATGGGTTAAGGAACCTTTACGTAAGTCGAGGTCTACCAGTAATACCTTTTTACCAGCAAGAGCTAAACTAGCAGCCAGATTGGATGAAATAAATGTTTTACCGGATGCTGGGAGTAACGATGAAAGCAACAACACTTTGGCCTTGTCCGGATCGCCACTAAGAAACTCTGTCTTAGCGCGTAACAGACGGAACGATTCTGCCACACCACCATGTTCTTGATTGGTGATAACAATGTTACGCTTCTCATTGGAATCAAGTGAGGGTATCTCACAGAGGAAAGGTACCGTAGTGGCCTTTTCCACGTCCGCATAAGTCTTAACCTGAGTATCGAAAAGACGCTTCAGAATGTAAAAAATAATCGGCAATAAAAGACCAATCAGAATGCCCATGAAGGTATCTTTGGGAATATCGGGGGTTATGGGGTGACCATTCGGCCGTGCGTCATCGATGATTTTGGCACTACCTTCCAGAGAAGGTTGGCTAATCATTAATTCTTCACGACGAGTGAGAAGAGAAACATACAACTGTTCTTTGATTTTTTGATTACGCTCTAACCCTTCGAGATAGATTTGTTTCAGCGGCACTGTGCGGACTTTGGAGGAAGCCGTATTGGCTATGTTGCGCTCGTTAACAATACGTTGTTCGAGGGAAGCGATATAACCTTCTGTCATACTGATAAGGTCTTCTCGCTGCTGTGCTTGATTTTCTATAGCTCGGGCTGCAACAGGATTGTTTAATGCTCCCATTTCTTTATATCTGGAAACCTGTTGAGCATGATTGTTATAATCAGACAAATACGAAACGACTGTACCATTTGAGATAGTTCCTATTGGGACAACTTTAGTACCATCACTGGCTTTGATATCATTTAGCAATGACCTTACCATACCCAATTCATCTTGTAATCTTACAGCCTCATTGCTAGAAGCCAAGCTTGTTCTGACATAATTTTCCCCAATGGATGCTGATGTGACAACATCATTGCTACTACGATAGGCTGCCACTGCCGATTCTTGGGCACCGAGATCATCACCTATGACATTGATACGTTCGTTAATGAAATTATAGGTCTCATTAATAATACGCTTTTTATCATTAACTGCACCATCATTGTATGTTTTAACAAGCATATTAATGACATCAGCACAACGCTGTGGTGAGTTGTCCCTCATTGATATATTAATAATGGTATTTCTCTCGTCATCACGTTTGACATATAATTTTGATCGATAATACTCTGCCAAACTTTCTTTATTGAGGAAATCCACTGATATATCATGTCCTATTTCGCTATCGACAAATGCCCATGTCTTATGCACCACAAGTCTGCCCATGGGGGTCATTACGATCTTATCCAATGGAACATAAAGTGAATGATGGCCTGGACGTTTTATCAGAACATGCTCATTATCAATTATCTTAATTGATAAATGATTTGGCTTCATAAATTCTTCCTCTGAGTACTCTAACTCTATAGGAGAAATACCGTAAAGGCTTTTTTCTGTTTTAAGAATATCGGTCTTAGTACTATAGACAACATCTAACTTTAAAGACTCTACTACCTTTAATATCGTAGATTTGGATGTGAGAATCATCATCTCATTATTAATGGTGGTAGCGTAAAAAGGACGTAATCCTAATGCAGTCCTAACAGATAGTTCTCTCGTGTCAGTGTCACTAATACCGACATCGTTGCCACTTCGGATGAGAACTTTAGCACTACTGGCATACACTTTCTCTTGTCTACGAGACAAAAAATTGGCAATCAGGCCTCCGAGTACGGCGAATATGATTAACCAATGGATGTTCCTCAGCAAGAGAAAGAGCAAATCTTTCAAATGGAAACTTACCGACTGGTTTTCATCCAAGAAAGATAAATTCACACGTTTATCTTCGTTCGATCCTGTGTTGGTGTTATTTACGGTAGCGTCGTTATTCATATTATTGTTTTTTAAATAATGCAATGATTGTGGTAGTGAAAGTCAGAATTGACAAACCGACTGACATCCAAGACACCAAGCGGCTTGCTTCGGTACGCGGTGTAGACTTATTGTATTTCTGGGTGATGATAAAATCGTTCTGCTGAAGCATAAAAAATGGATCCTGAAACACCGATGAAGATCGAGGGTCAAGATAACGCATTACCATCTTGCCATCGACTTCTCTCATCACAGCAATTTTATCCCTACTGGTGTAGAGACTCAGGTCACCACTAAGAGCCAAAGCCTCCAAGAAGGTACAACGCTCATTACTAATGGTAATCACTTTACCTCCTTCCGCACCTAGAAAAAATATTTTGAAGTTGGCAAATCGGGCCATGACTACGGCATCCGAAAGATAACCTCCGCTTTCTAAAAGATTTTTCAATGTGTCTTGCAGACTTAATCTTGTTAATCCTGCCACATGTATTTCTCCTATAATAGGGAATTGAATATTACCATTTACATCGACAAGATAGGTACCACGGTAATTGCTATTCTGTGATCCATTAGTTATTCCTCCGCCAATGTTAAAAGGTTTGGCCAACTCTTCATTTGAGGCGAAAACATAAATGTTAAGTTCGTCATACGGAGAGATTGTGGCTTGGAATTTATTCTCCAACTCGATTTGACTACCATGATGCATATCCTGCAAATAGTTTACTTGCCCTGGAGTAATGCAAGAGGTCAATGCTGTTGTTGCAATAAATGCAATCAATAATAATTTATAAACTATCTTCATATCTTGAAATAATATTAATAACGAATAAATAAATCAATTATTGTTATTCCTTTTATCATCTTTTTTTAATCAGGTATCCCTTAATGATATTTTTGGCCGACTGCATACATAATTCTTTTATGTACTGCACACCAAAAGGATTCCACCGCTGAGGATGAGTGGTTATCAATAGCGCGTATCCTGAAGTAATTAGAAGTGAGTCCTTATTCTTAAGCTGTTTGATTATATCGTCCGTTGTATGGAAAGATAGTCCCTCGGACTCCCATTTTTCTTGGAAAACCGGTATTTTATCCCTCACACTAACGTGGTACCCATCCCAACGGCGACCGGTATCAGTCAGATATAATGTCTTGGAAAAATCGGTATCGAAATATGGTTCGTATGTAATACCCAACTGTCGATAGTCATATTTTTTCCATATATCTTTACTGTCCCATCGACTTCTTGGTGAGCCATGCATACATATACTTTGTATTGGGGCCAATTGGCGGAGCTTTTCGAGGTTGGAACAGAAATCGTTATAGGCGGCATCCACATCTCCGTCACAGGTGGTCAAGGATTCATAATGATACCCTACCTCATGCTTCAACGAATAAATCTCTTTGATTATTGACTCGTCATAACTCTCTGGCACCATTCGAAAATAATAAGTGGCCTCCAGTCCCAGTTGGGATTCTATTTTGGCCGTTCGCAAAGAGTTTTGGGGCAGCAGGTCTACATCATGCCGCAAACGGAAGCTGAGGCTGCTTTCCTTTAAAGCTATCAACAACTCTCTGTATTTATCTAATGTGAAATCCATCCAAACAACTATAGATTTTCAAGGATGTCGACAATCTTGGCATTAATATCACCAATCTGCTCATAATAGTCATCCCGTTTTTTTATCCATTCTTGTTTACGGCTTGTCTTCGACAGCTGTGAAGCTAACGCGATAGCATCTACTGGCTTGGCCACATTATGCAACATCCCATACTTCTCCTGAAGCATTATGAAATTTGACATGTCATTAGGACCGACAAATGAATTGGAACGGATGGCCGGCGTACCCAATAAAGCAGCCTCGGCCGCCATTGTCTGAGAGTCCCCTATGTATAAGTCAGCACTACTCAATACGTCATGTATTAAAGAAGCAGGTGTTGGGAGTTTATACTTCACCAAGTCATCGGGCAAAGCATTCTCTGAAGAAATGTAAACGGTCATATATTGGGAAATGGTTTTAACCAACCTGACTTTTTCTTCCAGAGTGAAACCAGAGTTTCCTACATCATGATTGGCAAACCAACCCACGAACCGAACAATGGCATATGGCCTTTTTAAGCCATACTTTTCCACAACAGATGTATCAGCATGATATACCTGAGGGGAGAGATAGCAATCCTCAAATATGCCATCTACGCGACTATGTTTTTCGCCATAGTCCAATTGGAAGGACCTTGGGGTCACCACTTTGGTACATAATGGCACAACATACTTATTGGTAACCTTCACAACTTCAGAATCCGGAAATATGACAGACTTTTTATGAAAGAGTTTTGCCGTAGCCGTTCCATACCAAGAAGCTTTCGAGACAAATACATCGGGTTGTTCTTTTCTAACAATAGAAACATAATGAACCATCAGACCGAATGTCCCCCAAATTTTGGCTGACATAGATTTTCTATGCTTGCCAAAGACGATATAAGGAACACCTTCCTCCTGTAGCACATTCAAAAGTACATCCTTATCTCGAGCCAAGACCAATATCTCGTTGCCATGGGCCCTTAAAGCTTGCATTACATACTTGAACTGATAGTAATGCTTGGGGTGGTTAAGTTCAAACAGATACTTCATTTTTCAATACTATATGAGGTCGTTACCAGCAAAGGCTCCACCTTATGCCCTCTTCGCTACTATTCACCTAATGTCTTGACAATTCTTGCAGGAACACCCAATGCTAAAGAATAGTCCGGCACATCTTTCGTCACAACCGAACCTGCCCCTATTACAGCACCTCTGCCGATGGTAACACCAGGCATAATTATAGATCCTATGCCTATATGCGCTCCATCCTTGATATTGATTGGAGCATATTTCAGTGGGCAGGCCTTTACTGGCATGTCTTTACGGTAATATTTTAAATCCCTTTGATGGCAAAGCAATTGGCAACCGGCAGTGACCCAAACGTCTCTACCAATTGTAACAAGATTTGGTTTTGAATCATCAATAAGGACCGATCGCGCCACTTTTGATCCCCGACCGATATGAACTCCCCTCAAACGATGAACCATCGTGGTTATCTGAGCCGGGAAAGTAAATTGAGCCACTATTGACCAAAAGCGAATCCATATACCAATTATAATAGACTTAAGAGTGCGATGTTCTGGATTAGACATGGGATAAATGTTTATAATACGAGATTATTATTCAGAAGCTATAATAACGGATTATTGAATATTAGTATTCTTATACTCGAATTCCGATACGCAATAGTCCTCCTTACCTGATGGCATTGTCGGTATCTCGTCGACAAATCTAAGCTTCACTTCGGACCCAACAAAATGATTACGATAGTTTGTCAGAATATAATCGAACTGATCTTTCGGCTCGTTCGGATCAACCAATTTTAACAGTATCAGGATATCGCCAACAGCATCTTGCCGTATCTGGAATTTATCAATCTTGTAATATAGTTTTCTATTCTCAGCTTTATGATAGTCCAGTTGAGGATACAGCATAAATGGCAGCATGGTGGGCGAGATTGGGACCCCCTGTTTATTGTAAACCAACCGCCCATTACGCCCTAATACCTCACCTATGAGGCGTGATCCTCTACCACACGAGCATTTCTCTTTTTTGATGTATGCCATATCGCCAACCAGATAACGCAAAAAAGGAAATGCATAATTGTCAAGGTCAGTAGTACAGACCTGCCCAACTACTCCATCAGGTAATCGGATACCATTCTTATCTGTGATTTCAATCACACAAGACTCCTCGGTAATATGTAGTCCCTCATGCTTAGGGCACTCATGTGATAGAATGCCTCCGTCAGCAGCCCCATAAGCATCATATACCGGGGCCTGAAAAACCTCTTGGAGTTTACGACGATAATCCGAGACCAGCACCTCTCCGGTGGTCAATACAACTCGAATTGGACAGACTGGCAACTGCTTCTTTTCAATATAACGCGCTAATATATACAATGCCGACCCATATCCACGCAATGCTGCAGGTTTCAACTTCATCATGGCTTCATAATGCTGTTGCATACATTCGTCGGACACATCAGCACTACTAAATTTATAATTACGCATGATGACGCGATCATACAATCCTTTGAATGAAAAAAGACTATCTTTCTGGTTTATGGAATTACCTCCTAAGGAAAAAATCTTATCCCCGATATTCAATCCATACCACTTCCATGCGCGAAGTGTGGAGGCCTTCCATGCACTCCATTCCTTTGAATCGGTACAGAACTTCAATGGAGTACCCGTACTACCACCAGTAGATTGACGCTTAAGTCTTTTGGGGTCAATGGCCGAACTTAAAAAATCGTTGTAATTGTCACGTATTATTTGCTTGGTCAATACGGGAAGGACCTTCAAATCATCCCTTGTCCTAATTTGCTCTGGCTTGATACCTAATTTGTCAAACAAACGAGTGTAATATGGTACTGTTTCGTAACAATGCTTCACTAATTTTTGCAGTTTGGCATTCTGCATGTCGCAGAGGCTTTCTTCTGACAAGTGATCATTGCGCTCCATCTCTTTCAATTCTGCCACTACACGACTACCATAGACCAAATCGCCTATGGGCAGAAAAACATATCGGTCAAGAATATTATATAGCGTCATAAAATGATTTTATTTTTTTGGCTATTTCTTTTGTAGTCAACCCATATTCTATGATTCGCTTACGGCCTTCCGTCCTCCTTGCATAATTTAGTGCATCCCGTAAACAATGGCTCAATGCTAAAGTGTCGCCTATTGGTGCCACATAAGTGCCCTGGACTCCTTCTGTCACCCAACGCACATCGCCCACATCTGTACTCACTATCGGACAATTGCAAGCCATTGCTTCCTTAATAACATTTGGGGACCCTTCCATCTCTGAAGTGAGCAGAAGAACATCGGCTGCGCACATATATTTAACCACTTCATCATGGGTCTTGTCATATACAGGCAACAAAACCACTTTGTCGTCTTTCAGTAATTCTACAGCCTCTCGCGCCCAACCGAATCGCTTTTCGGTCCGAGATGGGTTGGAACACCATATCACATACTTTTTGTCCTCCTCAAACCCGCACATTGTCTTGGCCTCACCCTTGTCTATTAATGTAAACTGATCAAGGTTAACTCCATTGGGAATTACTGGTAAATCTATTCCTAACTGATTGGCGGTTCTTTGGGATTTTGTTATTGTTGCATTCCACACATGTTTAATACAAAAACGTACCCAGTGTAGTTTAAAAGTGTCTCGCGGGAAACTGCCCAGTATGGACACTATCACCTTGGTCTTTGTACCTAAACAAGCCAGCTTTGCCACTATACCACAAATCGAATAATGCGCATGCACCACATCAGGGTGTTCTTTCCGAACTATTTTCCTTAGTTCTACAATCCCTTTTGCATAGGATTTCATTCCTTTTCCGCGAATAGGGAAAAGCAACATGTCGAGGCCTTCTGCCTTCAACGATTGGAACTGCGAGCGGACAAAGGAGCTCACTGTTCCTACCGATTTGTTGCCACTGGCTACAAAGATGACTTTCATTTATTTTAAATTATTCCAGTACCACTCACAGGCTTGCTCAAACCCAGATATAGCATCAAATTTAGGTTGGTAACCAAGCACCTGCTGGGCTTTAATAATAGAAGCCTGAGAATGGGGAATATCTCCTGGACGATTATCGCGATAACATGGGGCAATTTTTGCAATTTCGGCATCGTAACGCGACAAATTGGTCCGCAAGCAACTAAAAAGAGCATTCAGAGTCGTATTACCACCATATGCCACATTAAACACCATATCGATGGGAGCATTCTTGGGCAAAGATCTATTATACAACGTTGACCTCTCCCTTATAACTTCCGATGGGATTGTGGCAGCAAGCTCATTCGCTTGTATTACATTATCAATGTATGTAAAATCCCTCGAATAACTGCCATCACCATTGATGAACGGCGATTCGTGACGAATCAATGCTTTAACCCACAAAGGGATAACCGCAGCGTATGCACCATTGGGGTCTTGCCGTCGCCCAAAAACATTGAAATATCTTAAGCCTATTGTTTCTAAGCCATATAGACTAGAAAAGACATTGGCATATAGCTCATTTACATATTTTGTAATGGCATAGGGCGAAAGTGGACGCCCTATATTATGTTCTATCTTGGGCAACTCCTTGCTATCACCATAGGTCGACGAACTGGCAGCATACACAAATCTATGCACACCTGCATCACGCGCCGCCACCAACATGTTCAGAAAACCATCAACATTATTACTATTTGTATTGATAGGATCATTTATACTACGCGGGACACTTCCCAAAGCAGCCTCGTGCAATACGACATCTGCTCCATTTACCACCCTGCGACATGTGTCTAAATCACGAATATCGCCATCGACAAAATGGAAATTGGGTTTTCCGAGCAATGATTCAATATTATGCCTAAAACCTGTTGAAAAATTATCCAAGCAGGTTACATCATAGTCCTTATTAATAAAATGCTCACACAGATTGGAACCGATAAAACCGGCACCACCAGTAATTGTTATCTTCATACTATCATTTTTAAATGAGGTTACCTTACTTCAGTCAGTGGCATTGCATGACTTTGTATAATCAGAGCATACATGGAGTCTGGGTTGAGCTTCAGCAGCAACAAACCTAAAAATACATCTTTACAAAAAACCGCGGGAACCGAGTTTGAAAACAGCCCAGGCTATAGCCATAATAGGTACGATAACATACCAAATGCGTACAAACCTATAACTACGTTCATCAACCAAGCTAATACCATACGCTGCTATAATTAGCAAAATAGGAAAACCTGGCAACAGAAATCGCTCCGAATTAGCAAATCCGCTGGAACTCACAATGCCCAAGTACGAAATAATAAAAGCCCCTAACAATGAAAAATCTCGCCAGTTCTTCTTTTTAAAAAGGGCATTAAACAATGCCAAAATAACAAAAACGCCCATAAAATTTCGCACAAAGTTGCCAGAATTCACCATTTGCTGATTATATTGTTCATCAACATCAACCATAGTAGGAAACGGCAAAACAAACATCATAGGTGCCATGACTGTACCTGTTGCATATTTTGCCCACTTAACACCTTTGCTCACCTGATGACTTCTCTTTAGTGCCTGATTGTCTCCTCTGGAATTCCAATACGACTCTGCTTCATTGGCTATAGTACCTCCTGCCATGATGGCAACAGCCACTACTGCCCATACCACCAGTACTATCCTATTCCATCTCGTCATGACTGTCGTACTAGAAAATACCACGGCCGAGAAGATTGCAAAAACCACGGCAGCGCCCAATACTGTTCTAAAAAAGAACAAACTAATTACTAATAATGCTGTGACGATAACATTAAGAAAGCTTACCTTTTTCTGACGCAAGAGGTCGTCGGCCCTTTCTAATGCGGCCATAGTCAGAAATATCATTTCTGTCTCCTTCAGATGCATACCACAATAAATGACCAAATTGGGACACAGTGCGCAAAAGATACCAGCCATTCGTCCTGCCTCCTCCCCAAAGTTACGTTTTGCCAATTTATATGCAAAAATACATGTAAACGAACTCAATAGCGACTTTATTATACGTGTAATGAATATGTTGGGGCCAATTATTGAGTATAGCAAAGTCAGATAGAACGGATAACCAGCATCTGAATAAGAGCCACCTGAAAATAAGTAATCCATCGTTCCATCCCATCCGATCTCCAGCAACCAAAGTGCCTCCTCATGATATGCCAAAGCATCACTTGATCCGAACTCAAAAGGTATGCCGGTCTTAATGGTATAAAATATATAAGAGAATATCACCCATATCAACCGCAGCACTATAGCCGTAAGGAATAATTTTCTAATAAATATCTTACCATCCACTTCCACCCATTTTTTAGAATAGCTAGAGGATAATAAAAAGAATATGAGCACCCAGACTATACCTATAATCATGAATGCCGGTTTAAGCATATGCTTCATAAAGACAACACTCACTACCGCTAACGAAATAAGGTAGATTGAAATTGCCTTTCGTGAAAACTGTTTAGGGAAATATGGTACCAAAAGAAGCTGTTTTTAACTAGTTATTAATACGATGCAGAACAAATTGTTTCACGGTTGCACCCAATGTACGAACCTTAAAACGAACTCTCTGCACAAATAATGAGGAATGATATATATGATATGTCTGCTTTGACACATTTCTCCAATCTATTTTTGCCAGTTGGGCTTTTGCATCTTCGTGATACTGGTGTGAGAGATAAAATCTGAACAAACCACTTCCTCTTAAATTATCCATCAATTTTTTCAAGTCGGGATTATTCGCCTCTTCCTCCTCTAAATAGTCCAAATTCCACAGCATATGGGTCTTGGGGTCTCGCAATTTTCTTGTCGCTCTATTTTTTACAGGCACATCCTGAAAATAGTTGGCCAGAGGTTTATTCAGCAACGCCACCGGATGTTTTATAGCAATTCGAATCCATAAGTCAAAGTCCTCACCCAGGGTAATGCCACTCCTAAATTGACCTGAGGACAAAAACACCTCTTTGGGAATAGCTACAGAACTAGACGATATTGGCATACACAAAGTCTTAGTATAGACCTTGCAATAATTAATATAGCCTCTCTCAAAACCTTTATCCACACCTATTGGAGCAATCCTTTTTGCCCCATTCTTAACCAAATAAAAGCCCGTACCGTACATTCCTGCGTCTGGATAGTCTTCTATCAGGCTACTCATCTCTTCCAAAAATGTAGGCTCCCACCAATCATCCGAATCCAAGAAACAAATGTATTCACCTTTCGATAAAGCAACTCCATGGTTCCTGGCCATGGATACACCTGCATTGGTTTGTGTTACCACCTGTCGCCTCTCATTCCCTGACCCAATAACCCTACGTGCTATTTCCAATGACCCATCACTGCTCCCATCATCTACCACTATCAACTCATAGTCTCCATAAGTCTGATGCAAGATACTATCAAGTGTCTTTTCTATATATGGAGCCTTATTGAACAAAGGCACCACAACTGAAAATTTAACATTTGTCATTTTGTCAATCTCAATTAAATGACAACGGAATCGTTACTAACCGACTATTCTATCTTCTCTTTAAATAATAGCCGTCTATGGGTTTCCGACTTATTCCCTGACGATAACGATAATTCGACTCCCCATCAGTGAGCACTGGTACTATTTTTTTCTCCCTCAAGACCGACTGCGTCATGTCGGAATGCTTTCCCCATGTATATGCATAAAATGGTATATAGCGAGGATGTTGCTGTAATAATTCTATACATTTATCGACGGACCCCGTGAATTCATCCTTTGTCATCTCAGTGGCATCATTATGCTCATAACCATGCATCCCAATACTAATCAACGGTGAGGTTAAATTCCACAATTCTTCTCTTGTTATATATTGAGGATTCACCGCATACCCCTCTCTTTTACTTTTACCATCTAAATATTTTGGATTGACAAAAAGCGTCACTGGAATCCCTTGTTCCTCCAAAAATGGCAGTATTCCCAATACTGATTTGAACCCATCATCACATGTCAAAACAGCATATTTATTGCTTCTTGTCAGGTCGCTTTTTAATTTTATATAAGCATTTGAAGACGATATAAACTTGTAATGATTCTTCAATGATAGAATATACCTTTTAAACTCCTCGGTCAATGTCCAATCAACTTTTTCATTAACCGTATCGTCATAAACATCCGATACAGCATGAAATACAAAGACATCTATTGGGCTTAACAAGATTTTCTTAAGCCGCCTATACATATGATTTTCTACAAGTGGCAAAAGCATTTGATTAATTATTCTTCATCTATTAGGCTGAATTCTATCTGCCACCCTTACCTGATAACTGATCAGAAAGTGGAATCCATTTATCTTCCAACCTACTCCTTGGCTCCTATTATTCTTTTTAGATTATGCCACAATGGACCAAATTTCCAATTAATGGAAAATTCGCGAATTGAATAGTACAGCGACTTGAATTTATTCACTTGCAGATATGCATCAACACTTTGTTGCAAAGTCTCACAATACACACGTTTTGTGGCCGCTTCATGCGTTTTCCTATATAGCTCCCCATCTATCGGAAGGTATACCTTGCTATACTCAATCGGTGTAAGTATAGAAGCTATACCTCCTGAATGTATTCTATAAACACCACCCTCAAACGAAAAAAGATAACCTTTCCCAGCTTTCAGGAAATGGTAAATCTCATGGGTGTCGCGATAATACTTATATTTCTTTTGCCACTTTGGATCGAACAATTCTTTGCGGAACAACATTGTCAAAGGCTGGGTAATCCACTCTTTAAAGAACATATCTATCGAAACATCCACCCCAGCTTGTCCCTGTTTGAATAGAAAACCACAATTGTCCTTTGTAAACTTTCCAGTTTTCTCATATAGATGTTGGCATCTATGAAAGCAGATTGAGTATTCTGGGTGACTCTCCATATAGTCCACCTGCTTCTGTAATTTCAATGGGTCAGTCCAATAATCATCACCCTCACAAGATGCTATGTATTTACCCCTTGCCCTAGAATAGTTGAAAACTATATCCATGCGTCCCCTATACCCATTTGAATATTTGTTTTCCGTCTCATAAATAGGAAAGATAATATTGGGATATTTTGATTCATACTCCTGCAAAATAACATCTGTTCCATCTGTTGATGCATCGTCATGAACCAAAATCTCTATCGGAAATGAAGTCTTCTGCATCAAGAAACCATCTATGCATTGCCGCACGTACTTAGCGTGGTTATACGTCAAGCAACAAATACTCACCAAAGGTTCTTTTTCACTCATATTCAATAAAAAACCTCTTATCTATCTCTTGTTGAAGATTCTCCATAGCTTCACGATTCTCAGCAGACGCGACATAGAAGCCGATTCTATTTCCTCCATCAGTCGGCCGATGGATTTTATCGCCCACCTTGAAGTTTAATTGCCAGTATAACACTTCTGGCCTAGAGTTCAGAAAATCTGTACCTTTTACCCCTCTGACAATCCCCCCTTCCTCTGTCGTATCAAAAAACTTCAACACAGCCACCTTATCGGTTCGTAACTGATCTTGTTCTATTTTCTCAACAACCTCTTTGCCCACAAACATGTCAATCAATAAACCATAATTATCGATTCCTGTCAAAGCAGGTACAATATGTGAAGAAATGAGATTGCCACCTCCACGGGCACCAATCTCTAAAAGGTAGAACTCGCCATCTTCATATCTATACTCAGCATGGGTAAAACCAAAAGGCAACCCTGACATGTCCACAAATTGATTATTTATCTTACGCAATCGGTCATAATCATATTCTGAACTATTATGCGAGAAGTATAGATAGCTATCCAAATTGCGATTATACTCAAACTGCTGTTTCTCTGATATTGCCAAGCACACATGTCCATCAGGCATCTTAATACCATCAACTGAAAATTCCGCACCAGAGATGTACTGCTCGCATATTACCGCATGTCTATGGTGCGAAAAACCAATTGATACATCAAACAAAGAACTTAATTGCTCCTCCGTATCAATGGTAAAAACCCCACGGCTACTATTTGCATCTATGGGTTTTATCACCATTTTATGGTCCTTGGTACAACCGCTCCCTATTTTTTTGAAAAAATCAAAAGCCTCTTCCTTAGTTTCACAAACTCGATATGCCGGACATGGGAGCTGGTGGTCACGGCAGAAGTCTCTCATTTTGGATTTATCCGTATATAATAAGGCCATCGACTCAGTCTGAGAGGGTAAACCCAACTGACTAGAGACATAGGCTAATGTGGGGGTAGCTATATCACACTCATCAGACATAACTGCAACCACTTTCAATTTTCTTGCAGCATCTAATACCGATTCACGGTCCAAGATGTCAGAATACACAATTTCATCGGCATATTTAAATGCTGGCGCATCTCTATATGGATGCACAACAGCCACTCTGTATCCATGCTGTTTTAGACTTTTTATAAGCGGTATCTGCCATACAGTCCCAGGCAAAACCATAACCACATCTGCCATAGCTAAATTAGTTTTTTTATTTTATTCAAGTTGCTCGCATCCTCTTCGGTTAGGGCATGTTTAAATGTACCATCGCCATTGGCTATGCCGAACACAACATGTGCATCGTTATAATTATCAACAACCACATCCCCCAATTCTCCCATATAGCCTCCACTCACAATGGGAATACCTCCTACGGAGGTCCTACCTAATCGGAAATTGACCAACTCGTTTGTTTCCATCAGGTTTACCACTATCCCAGAGATACCAGCCCTGTCATCAGAACGATACACTATGGCTCCTTTTTGGCGTTGATGCTTTATGAACTCTTGGGAAAAATTATTAATACCTATATCATAAATCTGACCGAATTCCATCAAAGAAAGGTCACTCAGAAAAGCACTCCTCGACTGTATCTCACAACCAACCAAAATATCAAATTGATTTCCTGAAATTGTATCTATTTTATGAATATAGGGTGATTCTAATTCCAACTTTCCCCCTGAAACCGGGAAGGTACTTGTAGGATATTCCTTTTCAAATATATAAACATCTATCCCTTTACCTATCAACTCCAATACCATTCTAGTAGCTAGCGCATTTTTCCCAACCAGCAACAGTTTGCTGTCAAAAATTGTTTTCAAGGACTCTTTTCGCTCAATCTCCATCATAAACGCTATTGCCGAAGAAACCCATGAGGAATAATCGCTATAATATGCTATAGATATACCTCGATCAGCTGCTAGCCTTGTGGCCTGGGAACGTATTATTTCTGTATTTTTTCGCTTGAGATCTATATCAATCAGTATGGTATCCACAATACCAGTCGAACGCTCTATCAGATATGGCAACTCGCTTTCATCTCCTAATGAGACAAAACCTATAATGTTAGAGATGCTTTCTCTTACAGCGGGTACGCATACCTCTATATCCTCATCTCTTGTATGCTGAAGCAAAATGAGAACGGAACGTTTGTTAGTAATCCTAACCAAACCTTCCATTTCTCCAAGCATCTGTTCGTATTTCTGCTTAAAATTCATGTTTTGAATATATGCAAACTAACTATTTGGCATTCTATGAGACTGAACCAATTATATGTTTTTGTGGGAGTATGCTGGAGCATATTTGAATACCTTACCTTTTTTCAGTCTCATCGCGGCAAAATCAAAAAGTTCCTCCGATGGATTGATCACATTTATCTTACATACTTCTGCCATCAACAAATCAGGATCCACTCCATACTTTTCGGAAGCTTTTTCTAATTGGTTCGTGAATGAATCATGAAAATTATGTATTCCTATGTTTATCTCACGCTTGGTATTGCCCAAATGCAGCAATCCACCCACTACCTGTTCTCCTTTATCAGCAAGTTCCAACACATTACAATGGCTTGGTAACAAATTCGCCTTTTGGCATATGGCTATCATCGATTCTAGATGTGTATTTCCTGCACCTCGTCCCAGTCCTTGAAGGGTTCCATCTATAAAGTCCGCTCCAGCCTGAATTGCGACAAAACTGTTACCATTTGCTAACTGTAAGTTATTATGTCCATGAAATCCTACAGATATATTATAAAATTCCTTTATGGCCCTTACATATTCCGAAACCTGATTGGGTAGCATTCCTCCAGCAGAATCCACAAGATACAAACAATCGGCACCCGAATCTATAACCCCCTTGGCCATTCTCGCCAGATTATACTTACTGATAGTATATGTTTTCATGAGGTTACAACTGACCCATAACCCTAACGACTTGGCGTAACTGATATATTCAAAAGTGGTTTCTATCGTCGTGGCATTAGCTCCCACCCTGACAAAATCCCCTCCATTATCTCGAAACCATGCAATGTCTTCTTTTTTCCCAACATTTGGAATAAAGAACATCCCCAACATTGAGTCACCTTTGAGTGGCATACAGGCCTTCATGAAGTATTCATCAGTATGGGGTGTCGCATCTCTGTGGCACATTCCAAGTCCTAACGTATTGCCGACCTCTATATATTTGATTCCTGCAGAAGAGAGGATGGTCATAATCGCTTTCAGTGTTTCTTCCTCCCACTGATTATTGGTCACATAACCACCGTCTCGTATAGTGCAATCTAATATATTCATTTTGTGAATAAGTAATTACCCTTTGTACTATTCTCCTAGCAACAAATCTTTCAATTTTTCATCAGTATTTTTATTCCTTTTCCCACCAGTCTTGGTCTGCTTGTATATTATCAGTATTCTGGCTAATCTTATTTTGTCCATAATCCGAGATTGCCTTCCTGCATAATAATGAAAGATGAAACCCTGAAATTGAGCCATATACTGTTTGGTGATGGGGCTCAACTGGATTTTGTGAAATATAGATTTCTTTAACAGGTTCACCAGTCTCAGATTATCTTTTGATACAAATATATCACTGAATTTCGGTACTAGCAACGCATTTTGATATGGCAGCAAAGCATAACCAACTAGGAGGTCATCTCCTTTATACGAATTACTTATGCTCCCGCTATATTGAACCCACACATAATCAGCTCTGTCGATAAAAACAACTTTGCCAAACTGCAAATGATGTAATGTAATTATCGTGTCATCATACCACTTCCCATATAATGCAATAGGGTCTACGGCTTTATTCCGCCTAGTCATATAAGTTTGGTTCAACCCCTGTAAGTCATTCAGAATGATGTATCTCGGACCCATTTTCATACCGTCTTTCAAAAACGGAGCATCTGGCCATGCATGACCCGACTCCAATGGGGCACCATCATCTACTTGCCATACTCGCTGTTGACACATCACACAGTCTGGGTTTTCTATTAAGGTATCCAATTGTTTCTGATAGATGTCATCGCTCTTCAAATAATCATCCGCATCTATGTTTACAAAAAATTCACCTCTTGCATTTTTATATGCCGTAGCCTTGTTCCAGCCACACCGCTCTGAGCGCGTCACTGGGTTGCACTCGTCAGAATCACATTTAATGCCACGTACTACGTCCGGATACCTCTCTTCGTAACGTTTTATTAACTCCCATGTCCCATCTGTTGACCTGTCGTCTGAAACCACTATTTCATATTTCACATTTAAGTGCTGCCCTAAAATACTATCCAAACATCTTGGCAGTACTTCAACTTGATTGTGCGAAATCACAAGGATGCTTAAAACTATGTCCGAATTGCACATATCAGTTAACTAGTTGTGGTTTACTTCAAATAGTCCAATTACTATTTCCATTCAGACTGCAGAACCACTTTGGAATAAGAATCATAAGGGGTAATACGCTTTATGAAAAGTTCATTCTGCGTAACTCTGAAACGTATACAACTTAAGATATTATCATATGTAGTGTATGGATTGCCTATCCAGATATGGGAAGTATAGCAACCCGGTGCAAGATTGATATTCTTTATTCTGCAGTTCACAGTCTTTTTTTCTCCTTTTCTCATATAAGGAATGCTATACTTGTCATCATAATTTGTCACATGGGCTATCTGTGCTCCCACCTCGTCTTTTATGTCAAAACTGATATCCACCATCTCGATATCCTTCACGGCCTCCAGGTCTACTTCTATCTCTAGGTCATCACCTAAAGTGACTGTGGCACTACTCATTCTTAAATCCCTAATTCTCACGCAACCATTTCCTGACCGGTTGAAATCGTTAACAGTCTTCATCCCTCCCAAATAGTAATCCACGACATCACCTACATCACCAACTTTCTCTACCATACCATTTTTCAGTAGGATACCATGACGACATAATTGCTGAATACTGGCCATATTATGACTCACAAATAGCACTGTACGGCCTTCACCTTGACTTACATCCTGCATCTTGCCAATGGCCTTTTTTTGAAACTCGGCATCACCTACTGCCAGTACCTCATCTACTACTAGAATCTCTGGTTCGAGAAAAGCAGCCACTGCAAAACCTAGTCGGACTGTCATGCCCGAGCTATAACGTTTCACCGGGGTGTCTATATATCTCTCGCAACCACTGAAATCGATGATTTCATCCAACTTACGAGATATCTCTGCTTTAGTCATTCCAAGGATGGCCCCGTTCAAATAGATATTCTCTCTTCCCGTCATCTCTGGGTGGAAGCCTGTTCCCACTTCTAAAAGCGACCCAATACGACCTTTCGCTTTAATAGTACCCGTAGTTGGACCCGTTACTTTAGAAAGCAACTTCAACAATGTGCTTTTACCAGCCCCATTTCTACCTATAATACCTATCACATCGCCCTGTTCAACTTTAAAATCTATATCCTTCAATGCCCACACATATTCGCTGTCGGCTTTTTTTGAACGATCGTTTACGGACCCAATCTTTAAATAGGGGTCTTCTTTACCCAAAACATTGACTACCCACCAACGATTCAGGTCATGGCTCAATGTTCTTGTTGACACCAAACCTAATCTGTACTGTTTCGATACGTGGTTAAATTCTATTGCTGTTGCCATAATTGTTCTTGTCTTTCTGTCCTACAATCTTTCCGATATATACAATGATTTAGATGTACTGGTATTACCCATCCACAAATCTTGATTTTTGACCTTCAACGTTCGCCTTTTACAGCGTTTTTTTTGTGAAGAGCAAATCTTTCTTGGCCATCACCTGTTCAATAATGGGTGCCATATCATAGTATTTATACTCAGCCAGCCTCCCCCCGAAAATCACATTCTCTTCCCTCTCAGCCTTGTTCTTATATCGCTGATATAAGTCATTATTCTTGGCATCATTTACAGGATAATAGGGTTCCATGCCCGGTTTCCATTCTGTACTGTATTCCCACGAGACTACTGTTTTGGGGCAATCATATACCGCTTGACCGAACATTTCGAAATGCTTATGTTCTATCACTCGTGTGTAAGGTACTTCTCTGTCAGTATAATTAACAACGGCGTTTCCTTGCCAGTTCGGGGTATCTTTTACCTCTTGCTCGAATGAAACTGTACGAAAGTCCAAATGTCCAAATTCAAAGCCATAAAATTCATCTATTTGTCCCGTATATACAATCTTATCTGCTAATCCTGACAGTTCTTCACGATTGGAGAAAAAGTCACATCCCAGACGAACCTCTATTCCCTGCAATAGTCCATTTATCAACTTGTTATATCCTCCAATGGGAACACCTTGGTAAATATCATTAAAGTAGTTGTTATCAAAAACAAACCTCAACGGCAACCTTTTGATAATAAAGGCAGGTAGGTCAGTGCAGCTCCTTCCCCATTGTTTCTCAGTATATCCTTTAATCAAGGCTTCATAGATATCTTTACCCACCAAACTTAGTGCCTGTTCCTCCAAGTTTTGAGGATCTCCCCCGTTCAAATGAGCTACAGCTGCACGACGCTGCTCTTCAATCTTTGCCTTCGCCTGTTCTGGTGTTGTCACACCCCACATCTGATAGAAAGTATTCATATTAAAGGGCAGATTGTAAAGGCGGCCTTTATAGTTAGCCACTGGGCAATTTGTATACCGGTTGAATTGAACAATGCTGTTCACAAAATCCCAAACCTCTTTGTTTGATGTGTGGAAAATATGGGCTCCATATTTATGAACATTTATTCCCTCTATATTATCACAATAAACATTACCACCTAGATGAGGTCTTTTGTCTATCACCAAACATTTTTTACCAGCCTTGTTGGCAAAATATGCAAATGTCGATCCATATAGTCCAGAACCGACAACAAGATAATCATATGTTTTATCACCCATGACTATTAATTTTAAAATATGGAAAAATCTAGATGAATATAATTTCTAACGTTACCAAAAGATTATTATTCACAAGTATTAAGTCGCCAATTCATTTTAATGAAATTACTACTTCAATATATTCTGTCCTCTATCGCCCAATACTCGGAAAACCTTATAACTGCCAATATCATATTGATATTCTAGTTCGAAGAGGTTACTCCATGCACTGATTTCCTGAGGAGTTGATAAAATCATTTTGGACATATCTTTTGGATACCGCCCCGAACCCTCAAAATACAACTTATTATTATATGGGGCCAAATAGTAATACCATTCATATGGAATATAAGTAGATTCGTTGGGGTCTATTCTCGCAGCTTCAATATTTTGAAGATTTTGTTTATCCACCAAACGATGAATGTCTATTCTTTTTCGATTTTGGTTATCGGGGCTGAAACAAAACCATACACACATGCCTACACATAGTATCGGCGATAAAATCTTTTCCAAATGATATTGTTCAATCAAAACACAAAAAGAAATGAGGCAGGGTATATAGGCAGCCCATGTATAATACCATGGATAACGCCCGGCCAAAATAAAAATCCAAGGCAGCAGTATACTAGATAGAATCATCGTACGGTTCTCTTGTGATAGCCTTCTTACATCTTTCCTACATATAGCAATCAAACTGAGTATTACCACTACGATAAGCAATACGATGTATTCTTTGTTTGTAAACAAACCATCTATAGTTAACGCATTTATTCTATCCAAGAAAGACATTCCCTCTTCGATAGGAACATTGTTTTCAAACGTCAATTTTCCAGTTTCTGCAAAATGTATTATACTTTGTGTTGTATAACTAAAACCAAATGTTGTTCTTAAAAAGGCTTTTGCACAATTATGCTGTGCCATATACAACAAAACTGCACTAAAAGAAACCACCGAACTCAATGCATACCATAGATACAAAGTCCAATTACGCAACGTTCTGTGAAAAACTAATAATCCATGTAACAAAAGTATGACTGACGTGAACAATACTCCCTCAAATCCTGTAGCCATCTGCAATGCACTCCATATGCAGAAAAAAATAATATCCTTCTTTTTATGAGTCGTATATGACCGGAAATATGAGTCTAATGTTAATATTCCTAATAGTAAACATAGGGTATCAACTCTGCCACACGTAAAAATTCCAAATAGGCCATCGGCAACCCAAAAACCAAAGGCAAAACAAACCACACCCCACCTGGTTCGAAATAATCTACCATTCTCAAAACGTATACAAACTACCAGATAAGTTATGAAGGCAAAAATAAGGTTGGGCAGCTGAGCAGCAATATAGGAAAAGCCAAATACCCTATACCATAAAGACATAAATAGGGCATATAATGGACTATACGATGGCTGCCCAGCTCCCCATACATTCGATACAAATTCACCCTGAGACAACCTGTATCCCCAATCTGCCCAAAAGGCATCATCATACCAGGACTCACATGGCCTGAAATAAAGCATTATTGCACCTATCACTAGACCAATTATGCCTAGTAACAAGGATAATCTGTGTAATGATAGTTGTTTCAAAATACTCCTATAGAATTCTTCTACAGCGACCTATTAATCTTTCTAAAGTCTCCCAGCGACTTCATGCCAATCTTGAAAATGCGTTTCAAATTGATTGAATTCACACCTCCTTGACGAGGCCTGAAAGTAATTGGATACCATCCGATCTTCTCCTTTTTCTTGACCGCTATGGCACTGATGGCCACATTGGATAGGAAGAAATCTTCTGGAATACATTTCATGATTTCCTGCAAACGTTCTGCCTTCATCAGACGGAAAGGTGTATTGGCATCCTTCACCCAAACATGGAACATCAACCACACAACCAACCGCAGCGTCTTCGTTACCACAATGCGTGAGAATCCATCTTGTCGCCCCCCGCGTGTACCAATCTGGAAATCATACACATGACGGTTATTCCACATCTGCCAAAACTCATCGGGCATTGTTTGACCATCACTATCTGTTTGGAACACATAGTTGGCACCGTTACTAATAGCATATCTATACAGATACAACACCGTCGCTCCATGTCCAGAATTAGGTTTGTCTAATGGCAGCAAATATTGATACTTGCTCTGCAATTGCTGCATAATTGCGAATGTATTGTCCTTGCTTCCGTCATTTGCTATGACAACACGAGCCTCATTTCCTTCTCCGTTGATTCGCTCGGCTACTGGGTGCCACTGCTTGATGACATCTTCGATATTGGCCTCTTCATTGTAGGCAGGCATTACTATGTATAAAACATCTTTCATTGTTTGGAAGGTTTAAATGTTATATATTTATTAAGGAAAAACTGAACCAACGCCACTACAACGATGGTTATTAATTTACATATAATCTCATTCCAATGGGCATAATCAACCATCAGATACAGCATTAGCGAAGATATTCCTAATCCTATTAAGCCAACAAAATAAAAAGATAAAAAGCGTTGTGGCGTCTTATCCTTTATTTTGAAGTTCAATTGTCGGTTGAGGACAAACGAGGTGAATATTCCTATATGCACACTGAGGACATTTGCCCACAAATACGGCAATATGTCAAAATGACATAAAACGGTATAAATTACAAAATCAAGTGCCGAACAGAATCCTCCGATGATTCCATACAGAATCAGATTCCGGAATCGATGATATATTTTGGCTACAAAATTCGTTTGATTCATGACTTGTCTTTTTCGCTATTCATTAAACTGTGTCCATAAAACTCTTTTGAGTCTTGTTAAATACCAAAACACCTAAGAACAATAATACTACCATAAAGACCAAACTATACAGCAGCCACCCCCATCCGATAAACTCACCGGCTCCCAGGGCACCATACTTGAATGTTTCCAGTACAGGGGTCACTGGATTCAGACGCATGATTGTATACAAATCCATGCCAGCGACCACTTTCCCCTTCACCATACTTAAAGGGTACACAATCGGGGTGGCATACATCCATAAACTGGTCAAGAACCCGAAAAGAATGCTCAGATCACGATATTTGGTCGTCCAACTCGATATTAACAATCCAAATCCGAGAGCCAACCCAGCCATCATGAGCACTAATATTGGGAATAACAGCAAATACCAATTAGGGCAGGCTGGACAATCCCCTTTTATTGCATAGATAATGTACACTACTATAAAGAGGCACATCTGTATTCCAAAACGCAACAGATTTGAGGTAACATTTGCCAAAGGTGTCACAAGCCTTGGGAAATACACTTTACCAAATAGCCCGGAATTGGAAACAAAGGTAGATGAAGTTTTACCCAAACAATCTGAAAAATAGTGCCACATGCAGGTACCAGACAAATAAAACAAAGGCTGCGGTATACCATCCGTTCCAATGCCTGCAATACCGCCAAAAACAACCATGTACATAAACACGGTCATTATAGGCTGTATCACAAACCAGGCCGGGCCCAAAACCGTTTGTTTATACTGGGTGATGATATTTCGCTTTACAAATAAAGAAAATAGATCCCGGTACCGCCATAACTCTTTAACATCTACAGCCAACAATTTGTCTTTTGGCTTAATGACTGTTGTCCATTCTTGAGTCTCACTCATATTTAGTATTTCAATTTGATTTTACAGCATTAATATAAGAAACACAACTCAGCTCTTCAAACTCACTCTAATGCGAATGCTTATGCTTAAAAATAATGTTATTAACAATCCCCCAAAAGTACCTCCAGTCAGTTCTGAATGGATGCTTCAAATAGGCCTCACAGTAACGTCTCTCCGACTCCTGAATCTCTTCTAACGTCTCTGGCTGCACTTTTTCATAATAGAGCGGTGGGAGCAGTCCAGGCTTAGTCTTAATGCGCAGCTCCTGCATCTCAGGGGTATATAGACCGAAAAACTGGCTCGACAACGGCCGAACACCCACTAACTTCATTTCCCCCTTCAGCATATTCACCACCATTGGCAATTCATCTAGCCATGTCTTCCGCAATATGCCTCCCAAAACATTCACACGGTAATCGTGATAGAATTTCCCAGTATTGTCCAACTTACGGTGTTCATACACATACTCCTGCAAATACTCACTATACGAATACATTGTGCGAAATTTATACACCGTTATGATCTTTCCGTTTTTCCCAACTCTACGTAACTTAGCTATTGGTGATGAGCTAGGCACTCCTACCGTTATGGGTTCTTTCGCTTTTCGTGCTATCACTCTGAATTCTCCGTGGGTTGTATTTTCATATACCACTTCAAAGCCAGCATGATACAACCGCCCCAAAACCTCTACCCTATGAAAAGTTCTATTTTTGCCTTTAGTTACTGCAAAATATAATCTTTTAGTCAACTTCAGCTTCGGACACACGCGGTGCCATAAATAATGCAATCCGTAGACAATCTTATTCAACGGCTTCGGGTACCGCCTATATATCACCGCTTTCTTCACTGCCGAAGTGCGACAGCAGCAAACCAAATAACCCCCCGTTTCCATGTTCTGATTGCAATTCGACAGAAACACATCCACTTCATACACCGTATTCAGTGGCCGCTGCACGAAGATGGCGTGATACAGCCCACCTCCTTCTCTCGGTCTTATCGGGTCACCACCGTTGTGTCGCAAACTCCAAACTAACGTCGAGGGTGCAAATGATCCTCTGTGTTCCATGAACCACAGATACAATTGCTTAAGCGGAAGACCCTCCACCTCTGAGAAGGCTCTCCTAACGTCATCGTCCTCTATCTCTTCTGGTTTCAATTCATTACAACCCTCGCTCCCGTTTTCAACAAACTCGCCACCGGGGAAGTAATACTGCTCTTTCAGAGGATCAAGAGGAAAGAGTGGTTTTCTCATTGCTTTACGATTGCCAAAAATTGCGGATGAATATAGGTGGTTGCCACGGCTGCAATACCACGTATGCTTACTACTAGACGGCGGTCTTTTTTTATTCTCTTTATATGGCCAACTGCCCCTTTGAAAGGACCCTCTGTCACTCTTACCATGTCTCCTTGGTGATATTCTGGCTTATCGTCTCCAAGATACGTCAGCCCTTGCTTGCCCGCTGAACAGACAAAGATAAACACCTCCATTTCTCTCTCTTGAATCGGTGTGGGTCTACGTGTCAGCGGGTCTCTGTATACCCAAAGCCTACTGAAATTAGCCTGTTCGAATTTTGCCAGATACTCTTCTTCCACATGAAAGAAAACCAGCGAAGATATCATATCCGGAATAAAGTATTGAACTCTATCCTCTACAAGCTGCTCCCTTATCTGCTGCGTTCGGTTGTAAAACACTTTCGCCGCATACCATCTCTTCTTTTCTTCCCCTTCTTCCAACGAACAATTCATTTTAATAAATAAACACCACAACGCATACTCATATGCACATTTCTCCCACTCCCCATGCAAAAAGCACGGAGTTTCTGGAGGATGTTTCGGTTTAATTCACCAATTTCTACGTCCATCCCTATCCAAGGACTAAGACGTAATCCACCTAATCAGTGTATATTATATTAAATAACATACACCTTCTTGAAATTGCAAAGATAGCCATTTTTTCCCAAATAACAAAAAAAATAGTATTTTTTTATCATAATACGCTACAAAAAGACAAACTTAAATAAAGGCTTCTCTCAAGGAACTCACACCGCAGGCTATGTAACTAAAGACGAGCATACAAAAAAAAGAACCGTCCTCAAGGTTTTGACAACCCATAGGACGGTCCCTTTCTTAGCCACAACTGTGGGACTTCAGCAATAATTATTTAGCCAAGCCAAGAGCTTTCAGGCCTTGGTTGTAAACGATGTCTCTAGGAATATTATTCAAGCCAATCAGGTCGAGGTCTTTCTGCAAATCTTCGCGGACAATACCATTCTCGGCAGCATACTTCTTGGCAAAGTCATACATGCCCTCTCCTTCCACCTGCAGAATCTGGGCAGCCCAACTACGCATTGCTGCATCCATCTTCTCCACATTCACCACATATTTGCCTTGTTCATTGCGGCTGAAAGCTCCGTTGTCCTGCAGATAATTGAAGCACATCATATTGGCTATTCCGTGAGCCTCTGTAGCTCCAAATCGGACACTACGCAAAATTCCAGCTATAAATGTTACGAAAGCATCCTCCTTCGTGCAGTTGGTAATCTCACCCTTCTCAATCAGGTTTGTGGTTAAGAACAGACCACAAATATCAGCCTTAGCCTCTTCCCAGTTGCTATACTGGTTGCCCAAAGCCTTGCGCATGCTCTCACCCTTGGTTACTGTGTTCTTGATACCTAAGCCGTGAGCCACCTCGTGGAAGCACACATTGCTGAAAAAAGCATTGAAGTTTACATTGTCAACCTGCTCATCGCAAATCAGCAACTGCGAGATTGGCACCACCATCTTATCAAATTTTGCCTTCATGGCGTTCTTCAGCTGCAGACGGCGGGCGCCTTTGGTCTGATGGATGCGCTCATCGTTAGGCAGATTGATGGCAATAGTCTTTGAACCAGCGTTGCAGTCGCCAGCATAATAAACAACATCATACACATTCAGGTCACTGGCTGCACCCTTCAAAGCGGGTTTGTATTTCGGGTCACAGGGCAACTCCCGTTGCAACTGGGGCAGCATACCCACAAACTTGGCCAAGTCATTGCTCCACTGCTCATCCTTCACTAGGACAAACGACTCATAACTGGTCTTGTTGCCGTACAAATAGTCATCGTAGTTCTCTATAGGACCCACCACGAAGTCTAGTTTGCTTTGTTTCATATCCATCCACGCCAAGTCACTCTTGTAGTAGTCGTCGGTCATCAAAGCCTTGCGGCGCTCTGTCAGATACTTTTTCATGCCCTTATCCTCTGCCAACTCAATGGCTACACCCATCAGGCTGTCCACCTTGGCCAGTCTGTCGGCATACTCCACATGGTAGGGAACCACCTTCAATGCGCCGTTCTCGTCGCGACGAATCACTGTATACTGGCTTTCCTTCTCCGGGTCGGCCAAAGCCTCATATTCTTCTGGGGTCATATCCTGTGGGTAAAAGTTACAACCTGCAGGGCGTTCGCCAAAACCTGGCACAAAGGGCTTCTCCTCGCCTAGACGGTCCCAGGCACCATACTGAATCATGGCAAATGCTTTCACGGCAGGATCGCTGAGCGTGTCAAGCACCTTGCGGTTCTCCGGACCGAAATACTGATCCCAATACAGGTCGTCCATCACATCGGCAATCTCGATAAAAACTCCGACCAATTGCTTTTCTTTTTCGCTCAAACCATTTATTAAATCCGAGGTCAAAGTCACCTCAGCATACTCCTCAACTTTGAGCTGAATTTCCGACTTATGTTCCATTGTTTCCTCAGTTTTGTTACCGTTACACCCCGCCATAGCAAGCATGGCGAAGCCCATAGCAAAAATAGATAATTTTCTCATATACAATAAATTTAATAATGTTCGAAAAAAAAAGTTTTCATGCAAATATACATTTTTTTTTGCTATTCCAAGAAAAAATAGTACTTTTGCACCCGATTTCGCCCAAGGAAATCTCCCAAAAAGCGGAATAATACCAACCCACGGAAAGGTGCTCGAGTGGTTGAAGAGGCCCGCCTGGAAAGCGAGTAAGCGTTAAAAGCGCTTCAAGGGTTCGAATCCCTTCCTTTCCGCTCCCAAAAGTCTCATAAGTTAGTGCAAAACATACTTATGAGACTTTTTTTATGTAAGAAATTGCGCCTAAAATACCCAGAACTTACTGACGTACAACAAAAAGAAGGGAAACGGCCTTGTCCTCTCCTTCAAAGACCTCCTTCCGCTGTTAGTAGTTCGTCACCATCCTGTTCTTTCTCGTCCTGTCCGTCAGTGCATTGTAGTTGAGCCCCCCATGACTGGCATAGCCGCAGCAAGTCTTAATACACGGGGCAGAAAGTTCATTTTTTGTAATACCTTGATTCCGCAAACGCGGTGTTAATAAAATGAGCGACAGGTTGTTGAAAACTTTTCATGCAACCTGTCGCCTGTTTCCATAATTTTGTGTACTTTTGTATTGCATTAACCAATACACAATTATGGGTGCAAAGATACAAATAAAATACGATTCAGTGTACAATTTCCCGACCCGGCGGATGTTCCCACCCGACCCAGCGGATGTTCCATGTCGTGCCGTTGGTCTGGATTTCCCGACCCAGCGGATGTTCGGCTGCGTGTCGCTGGTCTGGATTTGCAATCCAGACCCATTGAGTATAAGGATTTTCAATCCGCCGGGCAGCAATGAACTGAACCAAAATAGCGCGTGTGGCAATAAAACAGCCACATCTTCGTTATCCTACTGATGATGACTAAAAACGGCATACAGAACAGTTTTGCTTTCACGGGCAAAGAGCGCGACGAGGAGAAAGAAGGGTCCCGCGGACCTTTCGCCAGCAAGCGAGGCAACGGGCCGAGGAGCGGAATACCTAATGGCTCTACCTACTTATACACCTATTTCGGTGCAAGGAATATGGACCACGAGGTAATGACCATGTGGCTGAGTGTCGACCCCAAGGCGGATAAGTATCCGAACATTAGTCCGTATAACTATTGCATGTGGAACCCCATCAAGATAGTTGACCCAGATGTGAACGATACTGTTAAGATTCATTTGGACAAAGGTAGGTTTGAACATATTACTAGTAAAGGAGACCATTGTATACAATTTTATAGAGGAAAGAAATTAATAGAGGACGAGACATGACTATCTCTCGAGAAACATGTAGAATCACTGAATTACCACCACAGCATCTCCAATATGAACAAGATGGAGATATTAGGGTAGGTTGTACACAATATCTAGAATTTAGTCACATAGCATCAGGAGAAGCCGTTTTTAGAAAGATTGCAGAACTGGGAGCCGGAAGAGACCTTGCATCAATGGAATGGGATTACTATGAGTTAGATAATAGAGGTGAATTATCTTCTTCTGGGCTTACTGATAAAATGTTGCATCCCGCCGATAGGTATAAATATTTCAGTAAAATGCATCATTTTCATCCATTTAATGAAGATGAAAGTTATTATCCGTCTCATTCAGATCAAAATTTCGCACGTAAACATCCCTCCTCAAAATGTTTTTTATATTCTCAAGGGAAATCCATGGAGTTTGGTCACTTGGTGCCAACGGATGAAGGCAAATATATTAATATGAAAAAATATGCAGAAGCATGGGGAAAATTTGCAAATTAAAACGATTACTTGTCTTGTTGTTAGTCCTGCTGACAGGAACTCCTGCCATTTCTCAGAACTATTATC
The DNA here is from genome assembly GCA_947168515.1 of uncultured Bacteroidales bacterium. Classification (GTDB taxonomy): domain Bacteria; phylum Bacteroidota; class Bacteroidia; order Bacteroidales; family P3; genus Colimorpha. Next base: position 1,895 of record CAMVMF010000009.1, on the reverse strand, counting down.
CAGACTGCGCTGAATATTATAATATGGATACGACAAATAGTAAGTTGGAAGCCCGGAATTTCTTTGAAGGATACACCGTATTTGACACCATACCGATAAGTGTTATCCCTGACAAATTATACAACGTATACAAAATGTCCCTCAGCATTCCACTGTTATCCGTCAAGGAGAATGATTTACTCTGTATACTTAAGTCCGCTCTGCAAAAACCAATTTCAGACATGTTTTTTCCTGCCCCATCCACTTCAGACCATTATGACAGTTCGGGCTATTTGGTAGATATATTGATACAGAATAAAAGTCAAGATTCTTTTGATGTACAAGTAAGTCCCCATTTAAACTATTACATGTATAACCTATTGTCTGGAGCCCAAAGATCAGGAGTGAATCTTGCGGGATGCTTTTATTACGATTCATTATTGTGCATAGTGCACTCTTGGCATGTGGATCCGCGTAATTTAAATTGTTATTGGGACATTACCGATTCCTATCAGAGAATAAACATCTATCAAAAAGAGTTTGAATGGTTCATTTTCGATGATTATAAAGTAAAGCAGTTTTCTATTAGGAAATGTAATTAGTAACGGTTAAAAAATAAGGTAAAAGAATCAGGCATGATTAATCAGGTAGTTCCATTTATTGAGTTTGGAGCCCGACCCCGCGGATATTCGGCTGCGTGTCGCTGGTCTGGATTTGCAATCCAGACCCATTGAGTATAAGGATTTTCAATCCGCCGGGCAGCAATGAACTGAACCAAAATAGCGCGTGTGGCAATAAAACAGCCACATCTTCGTTATCCTACTGATGATGACTAAAAACGGCATACAGAACAGTATTGCTTTCACGGGCAAAGAGCAAGACGAGGAGACAGGGTACGGCTATTTCGGCGCAAGGTATATGGACCACAAGCTGATGACCATGTGGCTGAGCGTTGACCCTATGGCGGATAAATATCCCTCAATCTCACCGTATGCATACTGCGCATGGAACCCTATTATTGCAAAAGATCCCAATGGCATGGATTCTGTTCGTACTCCAAATGGGATAGCTAATGTCGGAACAGGTTACAAGGCCACATCGGACGGAAAATATCTATATGGGGATGGATTGAAAACCAAGCGCTGGAATCCAGATCTTGAAATTGGAGGCATCGTGGGCGATGGTTTGCGTGGGGGATACGAGGATTGGGATACGCCGTCGGACATTACCGCCTACGTTCCCTGTGTCACATCCTCAGAGACGAATAGTGAATTCCTCATGCCGCCGATACTGCCGTTCACGACCAGTGTCTATGACGCCATGGGATCAAAGAATTTCGCCGAGAATGTCGCAATACGGGGCGACGGGACTCTCATGTATGCGAATAAAGAAGGTTTTGGCAAGGGACTTAGCTGGAGAAACGGCAAAGTGTTTAATAACACCTCATTTGGGAAAATTGCATATAAGACATCCAGCAGAATTCCTGCATTGCCAATCGCCACTGGCGCGGTGGATGTTACACTAAACGCATGCCAATATGGGATTGACTCTCAACAGACTTATGGTGCCTTTGGCGGAGCAGTCGGCGGTATATTAGCACCTATCGGTACAGGGGCTTTGATAGGAGGGCCACTCGGAGTTGTAGTTGGCCTTGCGGTGGGCATAAGAGCCACTTATGTTGGCGAAGAACTAGGAAAATGGACATTTGACATAACGCATTAAGAAATCGTCAAAAAATAAAGTAAAATGATTCTCCTGCTCGCAGGCGAGCGAAATCTTGTAAATTTATTCCGCCTTCGGCGGTAATGATGACGCAGTTATCATTTTACCTTATTTTTTTATCAATACTAAAAGAAAAAAAATGAAATATTTTTTGAACATGCTATATTGCATAATGGAATTATGTGTTGATGTGT
>CAMVMF010000008.1 GCA_947168515.1 uncultured Bacteroidales bacterium | reverse complement strand
TAGCGAAGCGGAGAACAATCTCAAGCTTGTCTGCGTTCGGCTTAACGAAAACGTTAGTTTCTTTGCTACAGACGTTTTCCCGCCTCAGCATACAAGCAAGCTTGTCTGCGTTCGGCTTAACGAAAACGTTCGCAATTATTGTTTTATATCGACAGGTCAGTCATTCACCGCTATGCCGTAGTCGCGGGCCCCAAAGATAGCAGAACCTACACGCACATAAGTGCTGCCTTCCGCCATGGCAATGTCATAATCGTGCGACATACCCATCGAGAGTTCCTTGAATTCAGCATGACCAACGAAATATTTTTCAGCCAGTTGGTCACGATAGGTACGCAGCGTCCTAAACTCCTGGCGCACCAAGTCACGATTGGGGGTGTTAGTTGCCATGCCCATGACCCCCACCAAGCGCACATGCTTCATCTGAGCATACTCATCCGACTCCAACAGAGCTTGGGCTTCGGACATATCCAATCCGAACTTAGTCTCTTCGGTGGCAATATGGAACTGCAGTAGGCAGTCTATCACTCTGTCGTGCTTGGCGGCCTCCTTGTCCACAGCCTCCAACAAGTGCAGGCTGTCGATGCTGTGAATCAGACTCACATACTCGGCTATATATTTCACCTTATTGGTTTGCAAATGGCCGATAAAATGCCATTCAATATCTTTGGGCAGAACAGCGTGTTTATCACGCATTTCCAGTGCCTTGTTCTCGCCAAACAGCCGTTGTCCAGCATCATAGGCCTCCTGTAGGTCAGCTACAGGCTTGGTCTTCGACACCGCAATCAGCCGTACTCCGTCGGCAAGGGTTGAACGTACTTGTGCAAGATTTTCTTTAATCATAATGCCTCTATAACGCAAAATATAATTTATTATTATACCTTATTGCTTTTTTATCCATCAAAAAAAAGGTCCCTCTCTCCATCAACCATTACCCAGGTGAAGGCCACACCTACCGCCGTCTCCGTAGCAGGTCCACATCTAAAAGCCTCCTCTCCCACCCTCACGGCTGTTATGAAAAGTTGCCGACCGGAAAAACATGCTACACGTTCTCCATATTATTGTTTAAAAAACCAGCTACTTCAAGCAGTTATTTTCGACGTTTTCGTTAAGCCGAATGCAGACAAGCTTGAGATTGTTCTCCGCTTCGCTATCGAAAGTCCACTGGACTTTCTTCATATGCTGAGGCGAGAAAACGACTCATGAAATGTAACGTCTAGCGCACAGCCCTAACGGCATGGCCGTATGCTCGGCCATAGTATCCTACATAACAGCCGTCAGTGAAGAAATAACAGTACCATGCACTGCACGGGTATTCCGTATAAAGCGAACTCGACCAGTAGAAGCCACAGTTGGTGCCATATTCGAGCGACTTGCCATTACGACCACCTGCGGCAGGCAGAAAAATACTGTTGCCGTTAGCCCCTGTGAAACGGCGGCCATATACATGATTCTGCGTGGTCCATTGGCTGGTTGTGTTGTCTATCAGCTCCTGCCAATCCTCCTTGGTAGGAATCCGGCCGCCATAGAGGGCCGTGGCGGCATCGTCTGGTGGCTGCAAAACGCTCAGAGAGTCGGTAAAGCCGATGCGACCATAAGATGACATGCCGCAGTACTTGGTAAGCTGGTCGCAACCCCCGACACTGTATCGCAAGTTAGTCCAGTCATAAGTACCCTTGGGCGTAGTTTCTGCCCAAGCAAAGTAGTCGCCATATTCCTCAGGCGTAGTGGCACCCACGTTGCGGGTAGCCCACAGCAGGCCTGAGGGCAACCCTAGGTCCACCCAGTCATCTGGGCCATCGGGGTTCTCCTCAGGCATTGCCGAGGCCGAAAGAACCATAACCCCCAGAGCCATCACCATGACTACCCATACCGAGATAGGCCCCAGTTCAGAAAGTATTTCTCTTTTCATTCTTCAACCGTAGGTGGAGCAAATCCATCAAACAATGGATTAAGCGAAACCAACGCTATCTCCCAGCCACCCTTTCCGAAAGACGGTGCAAATATACAAAATCTTTTTGAAACCACACGTTTTCGTTAAGCCGAATGCAGACAAGCTTGCTTGTATGCTGAGGCGAGAAAACGACTCATGAAATGAAAGGCTTCATACCCGATTAGGATTTAAGAGAGGTGCTATCAAAAGCTTTCCACCCCAAGCTCAACCCTAGCGCAAACCTATAGCTTCGGCAGGGCAGTCGCAACACATTGACGGTAAAATCATCACATGCGTTTTTTATTGACACAACACAATATTCAAGGCAATTATCCGTTATTCAATAAATAATTGATAAACACCCACGTTATGATAGACAACAATGGAACCCCTTTCAATGCTATAGCTGGTGATCTCCACCTTGGCATCCTTCCCTCAATGGCCAACCGCCACGGACTCATCGCCGGTGCCACCGGCACCGGCAAAACCTGCACCCTACAGAATCTGGCCGAGACCTTCAGTGCCATGGGCGTTCCCGTGTTTGCCACCGACATCAAGGGCGACCTCTCCGGCGTAGGCAAGGCCGGAGGCGGCAACGTCCATTTCGAGAAAAGCATCGCCGACAACAAGTTGGCCGAACACGGATTTGCCTATAAGGCCTACCCTGTTTGCCTGTGGGACGTTTTTGGTGAACAGGGACATCCGCTGCGCACCACCGTCTCCGAAATGGGTCCCATGTTGCTCAGCCGCATCCTCGACCTCAACGACACCCAAAGCGACGTGCTCAACATGGTATTCCGCATTGCCGACGACCAGCAGCTGCTGCTCATCGACCTCAAGGACCTGCGCAAGATGTTGGAAGACGTAGGCAACAACCGCTCCAATTACATCACCGCCTACGGTAACATCAGCGTAGCCACTATCGGTGCCATACAGCGCAGCCTGCTGAGCCTCGAAGACCAAGGTGGCGACATGTTCTTCGGCGAGCCTGCCATCGACATCTTCGACTTCATGCAGACCCGTCAGGGCAAAGGCGTCATCAACATCATGGCTTCAGACAAAATCATCAACTCCCCCAAAGTCTACACCTCTTTCCTGCTCTATCTGCTGAGCGAACTCTACGAGCAGCTGCCCGAAGTGGGCGACCTTGATAAGCCCAAGCTGGTCTTCTTCTTCGACGAAGCCCACATGCTCTTCAACAACATCAACAAGTCGCTCCTGGAGAAAATCGAACAGATGGTCCGCCTCATCCGCTCCAAAGGGGTGGGAATCTATTTCTGCACCCAGAATCCCGACGACATTCCCGACACCATCCTCGGCCAACTGGGTAACCGCGTCCAACACGCCCTCCGCGCCTACACCCCTCGCGACCAAAAAGCCGTGAAAACGGCCGCCGAGACCTTCCGCGCAAATCCCGCCTTCAACACGGCCGAAGTCATCACCCAATTGGGTGTGGGCGAAGCCCTTGTCTCGTTCCTCGATGCCAAGGGTACCCCCTCCATAGTGGAGCGCGCCCGGGTGCTGCCCCCCGAAGGTCAGGCCGGGGCCATCACCGCTGATGACCGCCAACAGATAATCCGCACCTCAATGGTCTATGGCAAATACGACAACCTGGTTGACCGCGTTTCGGCCTATGAAATCCTCACTGAAAAACTCACCAAACAGCAGGAAGAGAAAGCCCTGGCCCAACAGCAGAAGGAAGAGGAGCGCCAGCAGAAAGAGGAGGCCAAGAAACAGCGCGAAGAGGAACGCCTCCAGGCCGCCGAGGAGCGCAAACGCAAGGCCGAAGAACGCGAACGCCAACGCGAGAAAGACAACAGCCTGGTGGGCAGCATCTCCAAAATGGCCAAACAGAAAGCCAAACGCGAACTGGTCAATACCGCCTTCAAACTGGGCCGCGGCCTGCTCGGCTCCCTGCTGAAGGGGAAATAACAAGGCAGCATTGGAGAATGGAGAATTGAGAATTGAGAATTGAGAGGGCGTGAGCCACTCTGAATGGAGAATGGAGAGGGCTGCCGCGATGCTAATAAACTAATAAACTATTAAGCTATAATTAGGAATTGAGTATTTTTTAAAGGTAAAGGCTCTAGTTTAATATAAGACTGATTTTTTACAGCCTCGAAGAGGCTGAATCTCAGTAACACCGTACAAGCGTAGCGCAGTGCGGTGACGGAATAAACTCACTCCTAGCGTCCCGAAGGGACGCGACATTGAGACCGTTTGGCAAAAATCAGTCATATGTTGTACTAGAGCGAAGGTAAAAACTAAAAACCATTTAAAGGTAAATGGTAAAAACTAAAAGTATATTGACACAACGTCAGTCCATTCATTTTTAGTTTTATATACGAACACGAATTACACGAAAGACACGAATAATAATTCGTTAGATTCGTGTGATTCGTGTTCGTGTAAAAAGAACACGAATCACACGACTGGCGCGAATAATGTGAATGGAGAATTGAGAGAGCTGAAGCGACAACTAATAAACTATTAAGCTCTTCAATCTTTTTAGTTTTTAGTTTTTACTTTATACTTTTCAAAGGGGCGGAGCCGCTGAGAATGGACACACCCTTTTGTGGCGATTGTCAGCAAAAAAGTTCCCGGTATGGCATAATCCTTTCTGGCCATACCGGGAACTTGTTATTGTCGAACTGATGAAAGAATCAGCACATATTTAGAAATGATAGTTGAAGCCGAGGCGGAAGAGGTTGAGATGGTCGTCAAGTGTCTCTGCATTGAGGTTGGCGATGCAGCCGAAGTCTTTGATGGTGTTCGTCCATTCAGTTACAGTACCGTCAACGGTATTCTTATAATGGGCCGTAGTACTGGTGAAAGCAAGGCCAATAATATCAATGTAGAGGTCAGCCGAAAAATGGTTGCTGAAACGATAGTTGACACCGGGAACGATGGTTACTGCTAATGAAGAGGTGGTGGTATTGCCTTCGACAGTTTCATCGCGACTGTCGAGGATGCCGGCGATAGCCGTATTGTAGGTATGAAACTTGTTTTTGGGGGCGTGCATATAGGTCAGTTGAGCCTCGACAAAGCAGGAAAGCTTGTTGTAGCTAAAGGCCGTGTAGCGGAAGTAGGGTGCGAGATAGAAACTGTTGGTAGTGGTTTTATGCCAGCCTTCAAAATCCTTATGGTTACGATAGTAGGTCTGGTAGTTGCTATAGTCTTTTTCCACTGTGTTACTGAAACCAAGAACAACTCCAACGTGCATCTTGTCGTTCAGATTGTAGCCGAATTTGGGGGCAAAAACAAAGTTGGTAGTCACATTGCGAGGCATAGTGTATTCGGTGGTGGTGTTACCAGTGATGTACGAAGACCAATCACTTCCTCCATTGGTGTTAAAGGCTATTTGGCCACCGAGAACAAACTGGGCGTTGGCAGCAAAAGCAAAAGCAGCGAGTGCTAGAGTCAATACGATTTTTTTCATTGTTAAAGATGTTTATTTTAATAGTAAGCTCAAAAATTGATTGTTTTATTTTTCTGGTTTCAGCGAAGAGCCTACGTTATCCGCTTCGCCAGAATTTGTTATTAATTGCCTAATATTTCAATGTGCTAACAAGACATTAACTCTCTCGTTCTGTTATTATTATCTGTTAGTAGTATTAGTTCTTTGCATGTGAATCAAGTCTTATTCACGCTGCAAAATTACGAAAATATTTCCAAAGTGTAGTTTTTTTATGATAAAATAAACAGGGGTGCTGTTCCAACCACTTGATATTAGACCCTATATGTGACCACACTTACAGTTCCCTCCCGAAGCTTTTATATCTTCTATGAAGGCAATAACACATGAAAAAACCGCAAAGCGATGAAGATAGCTCGCTGTGAGAAAGGCATGTCGCACGATGGGGGGGGGACGCTCTTGATGGTGCAGTTAGCATTCGGCAAGATGGAGGTTTAGTATTGGTTCGGTGCCGCTGGTCTGGATTTGTTATCTCGACCAACGGCACGAAGCCGGACACCCGACCCAGCGGATGTTCTCGTCGTTGGTCTGGATTTGCAATCCAGACCAATTGAATATAAGGATTTTCAATCCGCAACAGCAATGTACTGAACCAATATAACACCAATGGCAATAAATACGTCACCTTTGTTATCCTAATGAGATTATTAAAGGAGGTCACACAAAACCTCTCGGCATTGCACCACTCAGACACCTCATCGTATCAAGTGATTGGCGTATCAAGTGGGAAAGATTTGCCATCTTGGACAATACCAGAAAAAGCAGTTATCTGCTACCGTGGACAACAAAAGGCTCCAAGATTGCAGAAAGTAAACAGTTGAAGAGCCTAATAGCTTAATGGTTTATTAGTTGTCGCGGCTCTCGCACTCTCAATTCTCAATTCTCAACTCTCACCCCCGCCCACCCTTTTAGTTTTTAGTTTTTACCTTTAAAAGGTTTTTACCTTATTATAAACATGCCCAGTCGAAGTGTTCCTTCCCCGCAGCAATCTCAAAGTGGTATTTGGCAATACCCATATCTATCTGCGTATAGCCTAACATTGAGGATCCTGCTTTTGCCCGCACCTGATGGCGATTGTTGCTTTCACCAACATACTCGAACGAAAACTTCTGTTGGTTCACCGCTGTGGGAGCAAGCAGAGCGGCTTCCACTCCCCTCCTGAACCACGAAGGAGTGCTGCTACTGGCATTGCTGACATCCTCCACGCTCTTGATTCTGTGGCTAGTCCCCTGCGTCTCGCCATAGCCCAGGGCGATCATGCAGACCAGCTTTTCGTCTTTGCCGACAAGGTAAGCCTCTGGCACCTTGCGATACGAGAGCCCCACCCAGCAGGTGTTGAGACCCAATGTCTGGGCCAGCAGCACCAACTGCTCGCCATAGTAGCCCACTCGCTCGTCAAGGTCCTGCGACTTCTGACCTACCATCACCAGATAGTTTTTCACTCCACGGAACGTACCGTACGACAGCAGACCCGTGAATGCTTTTGCCTCGTTCAGCACCAGCTGTATGTTCAGGTGGCCGGCGGCGTTACACTCCGCTATTTTGTCTTGCAAGGTGGCAAAAATGTCGGCTGGAAGAGCCTTGTCTAAATATTTGCGCACACTGTGACGTGCGTCTATTGCTTCTAAAAGGGTCATTTCTTTTTTATTTTATTTGTGCTTTTGGGATTGCCATTCGAACCGAGGCCCAACCGGGATATATAGGAGTCGAGATGGTGGTTGTGGAGGGCCTGGCGGATAGCCGGTTGGCTCTCGCGACGGTAGAAGAAGAACATCAGGTTCTGCTCTTTCTTCTCGCTGGGGGTAGTGGCCACATAGACGGGTTCCATGGTCTCGGGGTTGATGCCGGTGTAATACATTTCGGTGCTAAGAGTCATGGGGGTGGGCGTGAAGTCCTGAATTTGTTCCAAACGGTAGCCCAACCGCTTCATCTCCACAGCCAGGTCGGCCATGTCCTTGAGTTGGCAGCCGGGATGAGAGCTGATGAAATAGGGAATCAGCTGATACTTGACACCCGCCTGGCGGCAAATGGCGTCGAAACGGTTTTTCACCTGCAGAAAGAGGTCGAACCCGGGTTTACGCATAAGAGAAAGAACGCGGGCACTGGTATGCTCGGGGGCCACCTTCAAGCGGCCACCCACGTGGTGCAGCACCACCTGGCGGAAATAGTCCCAGCCATGGTTGTCTTCGGTAAAGAGGTCGCAGCGGATGCCACTGCCGATATAGACGTGCTTGACCCCAGGCACCGCCATAACCCGTTTGTAGAGCGTGAGTAGCGGCGTGTGGTCGCTGTTGAGGTTCTTACACATCGTGGGTTGGATGCAGCTGTAGCGGGCACAGCGTCGGCACAGTTCCTTGTTCTTGCCCGCCATGCGGTACATGTTGGCCGAAGGGCCACCTAGGTCGCTGATGACTCCGTTGAAGTCTTGGCGTTGAACCAACGCCCGCACTTCGCGCAGGATGGACTCCTCGGAGCGGGAGACAATCTGTTTGCCCTGATGTGCCGAGATGGTGCAGAACGAGCAGCCACCAAAACAGCCTCGGTGGATATTGACGGAATTCTTAATCATCTCGTAGGCGGGCACGGTGCCGCGTTTCTTGTACTTGGGATGCGGCAGACGGGTGTAGGGCAGGTCAAAGGAGGCATCCATCTCCTCGGTAGTCATGGGAGGCAAGGGCGGATTGATAACAACAAATCGGTCGCCATGGGGCTGTACCAGTGTGGCGGCTTCTATCTTGTTGCTTTCCAACTCTATCTTATGGAAATTTTCGGCCTGATGGCGTTTGGAGGAGAGGCACTCGTCGTAGCTGTGGAGCATGATGAGGTTGTCGCCCTTGGGGGCACGGGTGTCCATATAGCCCACCTGCGGAATGGCGTGTAGTTTGTACAGCGGTTCGTTGTCGGCCAGCATATTGGCGATATTCACCATAGGCTTTTCGCCCATGCCGTAGACCATCAGGTCGGCGGGGCAGTCATAGAGAATAGAGGGTTTGAGGCTGTCGCTCCAATAGTCGTAGTGCGAAAGGCGCCGCATGGAAGCCTCTACCCCACCTATCACCACAGGAGTGTCGGGGTAGAGCTGTTTGAGGATGCGGGCATAGACATAGGTGGCATAGTCGGGACGGAACCCGAAAGCCCCACCGGGGGTGTAGGCATCGTCGTGGCGCAGCCGACGGGCAGCGGTGTAGTGGTTGACCATCGAATCCATCACTCCGGAGGTGACACCAAAGAAAAGGCGGGGCCGCCCGAATTTGCGGAAGTCGCGTAAGTCGTCGCGCCAGTTGGGCTGGGCAATAATGGCCACACGGTAGCCGGCAGCTTCCAGCGTACGCCCGATGACCGCCGTGCCAAAGGAGGGATGGTCCACATAGGCATCGCCGCTGACGATGACGATGTCCACCTCGTCCCACCCGAGGCGCTTGACCTCGTCCAACGTTATAGGCAAAAAGTGCGGCATGTGCTTTTTTGTCAATTGTTATTTATCCATAACGACGAGAAGCAAACTATATTGCATCTTTCGGCAACTTTTCATGGCATCGACCTTCGGACAGTGGTGGGTATCAGGGCCGAAAGCAGTGAACAGTGTGGCAAAACCGTCGTCCGAAAAGGGCTGCCGGGGTCAGAGCCCTCAGGTGCTGCAAGGCTCATAATACAGTCATCGGTCTTCTACGCCACGTAAGTTCTCGGCTATCTTGTCCACATTCATGCTGCGTGCGGATGCATCGAAGATTTCCTTATAGAGCCCACCCTGCCGATAGACTTCGTTGGGGAGACCGTGCTGCACTACATGGCCCGTGTCCAACACATAGAGCATGTCGGAATCGATAATCTGTCCGATGTTGTGGCTGATGACAATCACGGTCCGTCCTTTTTTGATGGCATCGATAGAGGCTTTGATTTGCTCGGTGGCGATAGCATCGAGACTAGCAGTGGGTTCGTCGAGGAAGATGATGGGAGGATTTTTAAGGAACATACGCGCTATGGCTATGCGCTGCTGCTGTCCACCGCTGAGCTGCAGGGCATTGGCCCCGAAGCCACCAGGCATAGACATGATGGCGTCGTAGATATAAGCCTGGCGGGCTGCCTGCTCCACCTCGGCAAGAGTGGCTGAAGGTTTGCCATAGCGTATATTCTCTTCGATGGTGCCGCTGAAGATATGGTTCTTCTGCAACACAAGGCCTATGTTGTCGCGCAGGGTTTGGGTGTCCCAATCCTTCAACGGTACTCCGTCGAGGGTGATGCTGCCGCTGTCGGGGTCGTAGAACTTGTCAAGCAGGCTAACGATGGTGGTTTTGCCAGCCCCACTTAATCCCACCAGGGCCGTGGTCTTGCCAGCCTCAATGGTCATGGAGAGGTCGCGAAGGGCATGGGTACCATTGCTGTAGGTGAACTCTACATGAGACAGGCGAAACTCTCCCCGGACGGACGAGGGGCGATAGGAGCCTGTCCGTTCTAACTCGTCATCGGCCTCCAGCAGGCCGAAGAAACCCTCGGCGTAGATAAGCGCATCGTTCAGATCGTCGTAGATGCGGTGCAGCTGCCGTATGGGGGCACTGACATTGCTGAAGAGCAACACGTGATACATGATTTTGCCAATGGTCATGCCGGGATAGTCTATCAGCACCAGATAGGCCGTCAGTATGATGATGAGCACGGTGCCTATCTGCTCCACAAAGGTCTTTAGCCCTTCGAAAAGAAAACTGATGCGGCGGGTGGCCATCTGTTGGTCGGTGGATTCGTTCTGCAACTTGGCCTGGCGGTCGGCCTCGACTTGCTGTCGGTTGAAAGATTTAATGACACTCATGCTCTCCAAAATACTCATTATGCCATGGTTTAGAGACTGATGGGTACCGAAGACACGCCGCCGCCAACCTTTCATACGCGTCCCTTGGCGGGCGGTGATGAGGAAATAAACCGGGATGATGGCCAAGGCCACCAATCCTACATACACATTGGCCACAAACATTAGCACCAGGGCCATAATGGCACTGGTGAACAGCGGCAGGATGTCGATAAAGAAATTTTTGACCGTATTGCTCAGACTCATCACGCCACGGTCGATGCGGGTCTGGACTTTGCCGGGTTCGTTGCCGTCGGTGCTGAAGAAAGCCATGCGAAACTGCAATATGCGGTCGACCACCCGCAAGGAGAGGTCGCGGGAGACATTGATCCGTATTTTCTCGCCAAAGATGCGCTGCCCAAAAGTAATCACGGCAGCCAACAGTTCCTTGCCCAGCAAGACGGCACTGACAACTGCCAGCAGGCGCGCAGCCTCGGTCCAGTTGAAGCCTCCTTGGCGATGGAGCAAACCATTGATGGCATCCACGGCGCGGTCGAGCACCACGGCATTCACCTGCGACATGGCAGCCCCCAGGGCTGTCAGCAACAAGGCCGTCAGCAACAGCCAACGGTAAGGCAGCACATAGGGCAGTAGCTTGCGCAACAGGCCGCCAATATTCATCTTGGATGTAGTGTCAGACATACAATAATACTATTTCCGTTCGGACTGCAAAAATACACATTTTTTTTGTGATAGACAGAACCGGGTGAAAAAAGATGCAACCCTATATGGAACAGACGTCAGCACACAAGAAAAGCGACAGAACCTCCACAAGGTCCTGTCGCCTTCATGTTAGGATAGAATGCTTAGTCTTGAATGGCTTTGATGCCGGGGAGGACTTTGCCTTCGAGGTATTCGAGCATGGCACCACCGCCGGTGGAGACATAGCTCATCTGGTCAGCAAGACCCATCTGCTTGACGGCAGCCACGCTGTCGCCACCACCAACGGCAGCAAAGCAACCCTGTTTGCAGGCATCTGCCACGCTTTGGGCAATGTGGTTGGTACCCTTGGCAAAAGTGCTCAGCTCGAAGACACCGGCAGGACCGTTCCACAGGATGGTCTTGGAAGCCATGATGATGTCGCGGATGGCCTTGCAACTCTCGGGACCGCAGTCCATGCTCTCCCAACCGTCAGGTACTTCGCCGGAGGGCACTATTTGGGTGTTGGCATCGTTGCCGAATTTGTCACCAATGACGCTGTCGACAGGCAGATAGTACTTCACGCCGTGTGCTTCCATCTTCTTCATCAGCTCCAACGCAAGGTCCATCTTGTCGTCCTCGCAGATGCTGTTGCCAATCTTGCCACCCAAAGCCTTGGTGAAGGTGTAGCGCATACCGCCGATGATAATCATATTGTCCACCTTGTCAATCAGATTTTCCAAGATGCCAATCTTGCTGCTGACCTTGCTACCACCGATGATGGCGGTGAAAGGCCGCGGGGCGTTATGCATCAGTTTCTCCAGGTTGACGACTTCGTTCTCCATGAGGAGACCGAAATATTTGTCGTTGGGGAAGAACTTGGCAATGGTGGCGGTGGAGCTGTGCTCGCGATGGGCAGCACCAAAGGCATCGTTGACGTAGCAGTCGCCCAACTGAGCCAGCTGTTTTGCCAAAGCTTCGTCGCCCTTGGTTTCGCCAGGATAGAAGCGGATATTCTCCAGCAGCATCACCTCGCCAGCCTTCAGCTCTGCAGCCATCTCCTCTGCCTTGCCTTCTCCCAGCAAGGACTGAGTGAACTGGACGGGGCGTCCCAGCACCTGGGCCAGATATTCGGCCACAGGCTGCAGCGTGAGCTCGGGTTCAAAACCGCCTTTCTTAGGACGGCCGAAGTGGGCCATGAGTATGACTGCGGCACCATCGTTGAGCAGCTTCTCTATCGTAGGCAGCGACTCGCGGATACGGGTATCGTCGGTAATCTTCTTGTTCTCGTCCATGGGGACGTTGAAGTCGACGCGCACTAAGGCTTTGCGTCCTTTGAAATTGGTGTCTTTTATTGATTTCATAATAGTAAAATTTAAATTAGTGTGTTAAATGAATATCATGCCTTTGCCTGATGGGGTTCTTGCACTGCCATGCCGACGTAAAGGGACGAAAGCATCGTGAAGACGAATGCCTGGATGTAGGCCACCAGACATTCCAGCACGTCGATGAAAACGCTGAACAAGACAGAGAATACCGACACACCGGCACCCACCCCCACAGATATATTGTTGCTGAGAATAAAAATCATAACAACAAAACCTAAGACTACAATATGGCCTGCAGCCATATTGGCAAAGAGTCGTATCATGAGGACTATGGGTTTAGTGAACACACCCATGAGCTCTACCACCGGCATCAAGGGAAAGATTTTCAGCCATGCAGGAACCCCAGGGGTGTTGAAGATGTCAATCCAGTAGTGTTTGTTGCCGCTGATATTGGTGATGAGGAAGGTGATGACGGCCAAGATAGCCGTCACGGCGATGTTGCCCGTCACATTGGCACCGGCAGGGAAGAAAGGTATCAGCCCCATGCAGTTGCTAAAGAAAATGAAGAAAAACAACGACAACATATAGGGCAGGTACTTTTGATAGTGCTCCTCTCCTATCATGGGTCGCACGATGCTGTCACGGACAAAGCATACTAGGACTTCCACCAACGACTGCAAGCCCTTGGGGGCCTGTCCCTCACGTTTCTTGTAGCCATTGTTGGCCACCATCACCACCACGATAAGCAACAACACTATTATCATGATGGCAGCAGGCACCTTGGAGATGGAGAAGTCCAAAGGCTTCACCACGTTGCCTTCGGCATCGAGTTTGGGCTGACCAGCCTCGTCGACACAGATAACTTCTTCGCGCACCTGTCCGCCTCCCACCAGGCGATAGCCCTTATAGTCGGCATGGCCGTGGTGGAACTTGGAAGACATGAAGCAGTCGATATGACCATCGTTCAGTAGAATAACTGGAAGTGGAATGGCCACAGCATGCTCCTGGCCATCTTTAGAATAAAAATCAAAGAGATGCCACGAATGGGCATCGGTGACGTGGCCGATGATGACAGCGCCGGGGTCGAAACCCTCTTCGGCTGCTTCGGCAGTCTGCATATCCCCTGCTGCCGACACATCCTCGCCGAGTTCTTCCTCGGCAACCATCTCGGTTGGAACAATGTCGTCGGAAGGCAGATTCATATATTGATTTGCATGGGCTGACAGACCCATAGACAAAGACAAAGCAATTATTAATAAGGATATACGTTTCATAGTAATCATTAGTTTTCTGACAGTTTCCCCGTCTTAGTAGTGTTGTTGAAGATGTCCACTTGGATGGAGTCGAAAAGGTTCAACTGATTATCTGGCTCAAAATTACCGCCCCGGATGGATTTGTATTGCTTTAGACCTTCGCGCACTAAACGGCGCACAACGTCTGGCCGCGAAATACCCAGATCCTGAGCATATAAAGACAACCATTCACCCTCTTTTTCCGAGAGGGTGATGGTTATCTTCTTTATTCTTCTCATTTTGGGCCTTTTAATCATATAACCTGATTATTGGAGACTCAAAGACTGTAGCCCTGCTGTTGCAGTAGTTTTAGTGAACTTTCGGCACGCTCCTTGTCGTTCAAGACCTGCTCAGCCATCTGGTTGAGGCCGTAGAGCAACTGAACAGTCTCCTGTAGCAGAGCGTTCACGCCAGCGGCCTTACTGGTTCCAGAATATTGATTATAGTAGGCAAGACTCTGACTGTAGTACTTGAAGATGCTATCCCAAATGCGGGCGGCGGCATCCTTGCCGTAGACGGCTAGGTAGAGGTCAATCATAATCATGCTATACTTATCGTAGCAGAAGTTCTTCTCAGGGAAGTACTTGTCGCTGAGCTCCAGCATCTGACGAGCACGGGCAGTGTCGCCTTTCTCCAAGAGCTCTTGAGCAGCCATGCAGAAAGTCTGACGCTGGACAGTACCCATGTTCATGCTGACGGGGTCGACATAGATGTCGGCATTTAGGTTGCCCCACTCCAGAGGGTGCATCTCGCCGTTCTTGTCCTTGTAGCCATTCAGGAAATAGTCGTACGACTCATCGGTGAACTGCTGCATAATATAGCGGTTGTCGCGAGGGTCGAACAGAACGGGCTGGCTCAACTGGGCCTTGTAAGGCAGCAGCTTGAAATTCATACCGTCCTGGACACAGTACTGGCGAATAGGAGTGAAGACGCGCTGGATGTAGCCGGGGTTCATAATATTGATATCGCGGACAAACTTATTGGTTCCCAACATGTCGAGAATCATCAGTTCGTGGCGGAACAGGCTGCCCTTGGTGACAGTCCATTTGATGACGGGGTCCACCTTGTCGGCTATTTCGGCAGGGATGACACCACGTTTAACCAAATCGGGAATGTCAAGGGTGATTTTGAAATGGCTGGTGGGAATGAGGGTGACCTCTTCGCCACGACCATCTCTGGCCATAAACTTGTCGGGGTGGTCGCGTAGCAGAGCCAACAGGTCTGACACCTCGAAATATTCCTCGCTACGGTCTTGCAGATAGACAAGATCCTTGCCTAGGCCATAGAACTCCTTAGGCAGCGTGAAGGCTATGGGTTCGCTGTCATACAGTTTGTTGAACAGCTGCTCGCAATACCAGTACATGCCACTGAGGGTGTAGTTGAGGATACGCACATCGGTGCGGAAACCTTCCACCTCCTGGGCATACCATAATGGGAACGTATCGTTGTCGCCAAAGGTAATCAGCACACCATTTTCGTCAACAGAAGCCAAATAGTTCTTGGCAAAGTCGCGTGCTGCATATTTCTGAGAGCGGTCGTGATCGTCCCAGTTCTCACTGGCCATGAGCACAGGAACTCCCAGCATACAGAGCACGAAAACCAACGGCATGATGAATTTGTAGAGCTGCTCCTTCTTGAAGAGTTTGGTCAGCCAGTCGGCCAAGGCCATCACGCCCAAACCAATCCAGATGGCAAAGAAGCTGAACGAACCCACAAAGGCGTAGTCACGCTCACGCGGCTGACGCGGCGGCATATTCAGATAGATGCCAATGGCGATGCCGGTCATGAAGAACATGATGAACACGATGAAGGCATCCTTCTTGTTTTTACGGATATGGTAGATAAGACCCACAATGCCCAACAGCAATGGCAGCAGATAATATACATTGCGAGCCTTGTTGTCCTTCATGTGGTCGGGCAGGTTGTCCTGCGGACCCAGGCGGGCTTCGTCGATAGCCTTGATGCCACAAATCCAGTTGCCATTCATGTAGTCGCGGGTGCCGTCGTCGTTGAAATAATGACCCTGAATGTCATTTTGACGACCGGCGAAGTTCCACATAAAGTAGCGCCAGTACATAAAGCCCATCTGGTAACCATGAAAATACTTCAGGTTTTGAGCAGACGTAGGCTTATGGTCGCCACTGACCTTGCCAGCCCAGTACTCGTAGAACTGCGGGTGGTGACGCTGAGCGTCGTTGCTATACATACGGGGGAAGACACCCGTGTGGTTCTGACGATAGACGAACTTCTGCTGATAGGAAGCCTCGATGTAGCGGTCTTTGCCTCTCTCATCAGTGCCACGGACATACTTGGTGTAGCCACGCTCGGCATCGATGGGGTCGCCGGCGGTGTAGTACTGACCGGTGAGGAAAGGCGTGTCGCCATACTGCTCACGGCCCAGGTAGGCACGCATGGCCACGGCATCCTTAGGCGCATTCTCATTCAGAGGAGTGTTCGTATTGGCACGGATGACCAGCACGAAGAAAGTGCTGTAGCCGATAATCAGCATCAGCAGTCCCAAGGCGGCAGCATTCCATATCGGCTTGTTCTTCTTTTTGGGCGAAGTGAACCATAGGGCCCAAACAATAAAGGCTGCCAACAGCAGGAAGAAGAAAATGGTACCCGTGTTGAAAGGAAGACCGAGCACATTGACGAAAAAGACATCAAAGGCAGAGTCGATATTGACGATTCCGGGAATGATACCCCACAGAATCAATGCCAACAGCAGAACACTCAACACACCGCTCCAGATAAAACCTTTGACAGTGGTTTTGGGCCATTTGCGGAAATAGACCACGTAGACAATGGCAGGTACCGTCAGCAAGTTCAGCAAGTGCACGCCGATGGCAATACCCACCAACAAGCACACCAATACCAGCCAACGCAACGACCGCGGATCGTCGGCCTGCTCCTCCCATTTGAGGATTGCCCAGAACACCACGGCGGTGAATAGAGACGACATAGCGTATACCTCACCCTCCACAGCGGAGAACCAGAAAGTATCGCTGAACGTATAGGCCAAAGCACCTACTATGCCGGCGGCAAACACACCCCATGTACGCCAATCCTTCACATCTGGATTTTTGGGGTCGGGAAGCAGGTGCTTGCCCAGAAGTGTGATGCCCCAGAATAGGAACAGAATGGTGAAACCACTGCAGAGTGCCGACATCACGTTGACGGCATGGGCCACGTTCTCAGGAGACGAGAACATGGAGAAGATACGTCCAATCAGCTGGAATGAGGGGGCTCCAGGAGGGTGTCCCACTTGCAATTTGTTTGCCGTGGCTATGTACTCGCCACAATCCCACCATGACGCGGTGGCTTCGGCAGTCAGGATGTAAACAGTACAGGCTACGATGCATACCAACCAGCCTATAATGTTGTTCATCAGATGGTACTTTTTCATAAAGTTGATAATGTTATTAAAATGTTTCTTTGTTTTCGATTTATCGGGAGCCGTGGGGGCTGAGCGATGTATAGGCGTTCAACCCGGACTCTTATGGGCCAACGGCCGCAAAATAACGCTGCCCAATCGACCGGACACTACAGTCCGGCAGGCAGGTCGCGGTTGATGGGCATAGTCATGCATCGGGCACCGCCACCAGCACGAGGAAGCTCAGAGGCCTTGAAGGCAACCACAAATTTCTTATAGTCGTGCATGTCTACCTTGCCGCTGCAGACATCGTCGGCATCCAACACTTCGAAACCGGCATTGTTCAAAGCCTCAATGGTGTAGACGTTGCGCTCATAGCCAATAATCTTGCCGTCGTCGAGAGCGAAGAAGTTGGCCCCGCTGTGCCATTGCTCGCGGTCCTGATACCAATTCTCATACCCGCCGCAGTAAATAGGCTCCATATCCATACCGCAGGCTTTCAAGCCCTCCAGCATATTGGGGTACTCCTTGGTACTGGTCTTGCCGTGGTCGCAAGTGATAAGGGTGGTGGCCTTGCCAGCGAAAACGCCCGTCTTTTCAATCATGGGTTGGTAGACCATCAGCTGGTGAGCACCCAAGAAAGTGTGCACCATGTCCAGGTGAATGAACGAGTCGGGATGATGGGGCAGCTCCTGCGTCAGAATCTGAAAATGGTCGCGTTCCTTGGCAAATTTCTCGGCCAGGAAAACAATGCCCTTGGTGTTGGTGCGGATGCCCTGACCGATGCAGAGCAGGTTGGGACCTGCCACTTGCACATCGCCGCCTTCGGTGCGTGCAGAGCTAATGAACTCCTTGGCACAGATGGTGTTGGCACGGAAAATCTGGTCGAAGATAGCACGGAAAATCAGCGTCTCGCGCTCGCGCACCGGGAAAGACATCGAGTTGATGAGCACCTCGTTGTATAGCGACGAAGAGGCATCGCGGGTGAAGAAAAGGTTGTAGAGCGGCTTGAGGCTGAAATGTTCTTTCTGGAATTGGACGGGGTCGGTGTCGCCATGATAGGACACGCCCTCAATCAAATACTTGGCCAACTGGGCACTGGGCAACTGTAGCAGCCAGTCCTCCAAATGCTCGCAATGGTCGGCCATGCAACTCTTCATCACTAAGCGCTGGCGGATGTCGTCCTCTTCCATCAACAATGTGAGGAGGTCTTCGACATAGAACACCTTGCACCATTTCTCGAAAACGCCGCTAAAAGAGGCATATTCCTTGTCTACAATGTGTTTGCTGAGGATGTCGCTGTAGAGCGCATCGGCGGCAGTAGAAGGCGTCATACGCTCAATTTCAATGCCGGGTCGGTGAAGCAGGACGGCATTAAGATGGCCGTACTCCGACTGGACATTTACTGTCGTTTGGGTTATATCTTTTGTCAGTGTCATATACTAAAACAAATGTTAGGCGCTGCAATACAGCGTCTTTCACCTCCAATAGGGTATATAGAAGGCAATGCAAATATACTAAAAATTTTCGATATTACCGAAAATCAACATTTACTTTCCATAAAAAAATCACCCACCCCACATACCGGCACGTCTGCAGCCCTACCCCCACTCCGCTGCAACTGCCCGATTCGTCTGCCGCTCATCCCCCTAATAGGTGCGACTCATCCTCTTTTCCAACATAGCTCATTTATATTAGGTTTATATTATACTTCATTTATGTATAATCATTCCTTTCCATTTATATTATTCTTTACTTACATTCATAATAGAACAATAAATAGAACAATAATACAAATATAATATAAATAGTACATAGTTGAGTTTGGAATGAAAGTGGAGGTTTTTTCTACGAAAATATGGCCACAAAAGGAAATAGCAAATAAACAAAAAGTATTCTGTTCTGCAAAACAAAAAAAGCGATTTTTGTTCGATGGCACCGAACAAAATGTATGATATTGACTAAAAAGAATGCTATTGCGGGATCAGGTTGAGGGGGGAATGGATGGTGGGAGGGTCGTTACGATACATTGGATGGGAGAGGAATGACCGCCTCCGGTCCTTAGGGGACAGACTGCCTATGTGGTGGGTAATGGCAAGATAGTACCACACTCTCAGCCGATGCTTTCATACCGTCACTCTCCGCATTGCCGGGTCCATCAGTGTGGCTCATGCCGCCGGAGCCCGGTGCGCCTTCGGCACCCTTTTGTTTTTCTGTTGGGCCGGGCTACTTCCTGTAGTAGCGGAGGTAGCCGCGGAGGGGTTTGTCGTCGAAGATGATTTCGCGCTCGAAGTCGGGGTAGTAGTCGTACTCGATGCGCTCGATGGGGGTGCCTGCAGCGGTGGTCAGCTTCTGAACCACGCGGCCGAGGGTGTCGTACTTATACTCAACCACCAAGTTGCCGGAGCTGAGCCGCGAGGTGGAGGTCAGCTCGTAGCGGCAGCGGCTGTCGGCAAAGGTGCGCTCGGTGGCAAAACTGGTCTCGCGGTCAGTGCCGGGGTTCTGCACTTGGTTGCTCTGGCACTTGCGGTCCGAATAGAGGTGCACACAGACGAAGGTGCTGTTGTCGGTGACGTCGAAGCCGTCCACCTGCGAGAGCCGCCCTTCGGAGTCGTAGGAGCAGTTGCGCTTCTGGAGGAGGACCCCGTCGGCATCGTAAAACTCTACGCTGACGGGGTTGCGGTAGTACGAATCGCTGTAGTTGGGCTCGTGGACGTAGGCTGTGTCGAGATAGGTGTAGACAGCCATGTGGCGCAAGTTGCCGGCTCCGTCGTAGTCGCGTACGGTGTCGACACAGCCGCTGTAGCTGTGGGTCATGCGCTGCAGAAGGGTGCCGTGGTTGTCGTAACGGGCGTAGGCAAGGTAGCGGCCCCGGCTGTCATATTCATGCTCCACGCGGTCGCCCCAAAGGGTGTCGACCCCCTCGATGCTACGCATCTCGCGCGTGAGAACCACGTTGGGGTAGTTGGGGTCGGGGAAATCGGACTCCGGAGAATCCTGTTTGCGACCACAAGACACCACTAACAAGAAGCATATCAAAGCAAAAGACAAGTGCTTCATTTTCTATTCTTTTTTCTTAACTCGACCAAGGCGGCCTGATAGAATTTGTCCTCGTCCTTCATGATGCGATAATAATGTCCGCGGCCGTACAGGCGGTCGGCGACAAGCGCCTTGACTTGAAGGGAGAGGAAATGTTCGTTGAAACGGACGATGCTGTCAGCTGCTGTCTCTTTGATGGAGTCGCGGTAGACCCCTTTGGTGGCGGCAAAGGCATCGAAGACCGAGTCGAGCTTCAACTGGTCGTAGTTACGCATAAAAGCCTCGTAATCGGCCACCAGTGTATCCTCGCGATGGTGGTCGGCATAGTATTGAGGGAACTGGCTGATGACCCCTTTGCGGCGACACACCTGATAGTATTTGGAGGCCGGCGTGGTGTCCAACGGGATGAAGAGGTCGGGCATGATGCCGCCCCCACCGTAAACGGTACGTCCCCCATGGGTTTTGTATTTTAATGAATCGGGGAAATGGATAGAGTCCACCGAGAAGAGCTCGCCGTGTTTGTAGCGTTTGTTCAACTCGTTGTTGTAGTCTTCGGTGCCGTTCTCATACGGTTTCTGTATGCAACGGCCCGAAGGGGTGTAGTAGCGTGCCGTGGTGATGCGTACCTGGGCTCCGTCGGAGAGCTCGAACATACGTTGCACCAATCCTTTGCCAAAGGTACGCCGACCGATGAGGGTGCCGCGGTCCCAGTCCTGAACGGCGCCGCTGACGATTTCGGATGCCGAAGCCGTATTCTCGTCTATCAGCACCACCAGGTCACCCTTGCGGAAAGAGCCGTTGTAGACCGACTTGAAGTCCTGACGTTTCTGGGCGCGGCCCTCTTGATATACCAAGAGGCGGTTGGGGGAGATGAACTCGTTGGCCATGCCGCAGGCGATATCGAGGAAGCCGCCAGTATTGCCGCGCAGGTCCAGTATCAAACTTTTCATACCTTGTCTCTTTAAATCATGCACGGCTTTGCGGAACTCGGCCACCGAGGTGCGGGCAAAGCGAAGCAGGCTGATATAACCAATGGAGTCATCCTCCATAAAGTAGACCTCCACCGAGTGAATGGGTATGCGGTCGCGGGTGATGTCGAAGGTCAGAGTGTCTTTTCCGCGGAGCATATCCACAACCACCACGGTGCCCTTGTTGCCCCTGAGATGGCGGAAGACAAAGGGCTGTTTGGCACTGTCACCGGTGGCGTTGATGCCGTCGATGCGGAGGAATTTGTCGCCGCTGAGCAGACCTACTTTCTCCGACGGACCTCCGGCGATAACCTCGGACACGCAGATGGTGTCGTTGAGGATGGTGAAAGAGATGCCCACGCCCTCAAAATTGCCCTGCAGGGCCTCGTTGGTGCGTTCCACATCCTTTGCGGGGATATAGACGCTGTGAGGGTCGAGGCTGGTGAGCATGGCGCGGATGGCCGTTTCGGAGAGATTATTGGTCTGGGGGTCTACCACATAGTAGTTGTTGAGGAGGTCGAAAGTCTCCAGCACGCGCTGTACCCCGGGAACAGAGGTGTCGGCGACGGCAGGGGCTTTCTTTTTTTTGAAAAGTGAGAACTTAGACTGGGCACAGATGGGGCCCGTTGCAATCAATGTGGCAAGAAAGAAAAGGAAAAGGCGTTTCATTGTTTAATAATTGAGGGTTCTGCACCTGCCTTGCGCAAAGTGGCCAACACGGCGGTGGCACGGTTATTGGAGATTTTGAACATCAGAGAGCCATCTTCCCGACGGAGGCGGTGGATGGACACCTCCTCGTCGGGTCGAGTTTCCTGCTGGTACTCAACATCCAAAACAAAAGGAGCTTGTGCGGTGACTCCCTGAGGCAGATTATCGAAAATCCATTTGATGTATTCTGCATTGTTGACATGCTGTGTATGGTCGAGCATGGAGTGCCTCACCTGCTGGTGAGCCACAACCAGGTCGCCCTCCTCCCCTTTCGGGAAACGGATACGGCCCAACGAATCGAGATCGGTGGCCTTTACGGGATGATGTTCAAAGCCTTCGACTATGGCACCCAGGCGCACCACATGGCGGGCATCGGTGTCGATAATCACCCAACTGGTAGTGCTGGCAACGATGACAGCGCCGTCTTTGTCGGTCATCTCAAAATCACGCCAGGCATATAGGCCATCGGTTCCACGAGACCATGTGCGAATGGTAACCTCTTCGTAGTCAACAGGTAGTCGGCGAACATCGTAGTAGGTGCGACATAGTACCCAAGCCTTGTGCTGCTGCTGTAGTTGTTGGAAGCCGATACCGAACAGCTTGGTGTGGTTGTCGGCAGCTTGTTGCAGCAGTCTGGCGCACCCCCATGCCGTGAGGGTGTCGTGGTTGTCGCAAATAAAATTAGGAATAGTATACGGCAGCGTATAATACATATATAATACTTAACTTATTTTACATTCTCTCCGGAACATCTATTCCAAGTATGTGCATGGTGTTCTTGATGGCCTGCGCCACAACGGCGCATAGCTGCACACGGAAAGTCTTGACAGCGGTGTCTTCCTCGCGAAGGATGGGGGTATCCTGATAGAAGCTGTTGAAGTTCTTGGCGAGTTCGTAGGCATAGTTGGCTATCATGGCAGGGCTATAGTTGTCGGCGGCAGCGGCAATGACACCAGGCATGTCGTGCAGGCTTTTGATGACGGCACGCTCTTTCTCGTTGAGAGAGGGCACGGCGACGGGTTCCTGGTCGTGGATGCCTTGCTCTTCGGCCTTGCGCACAATGCTGCGGATGCGCGCATGGGTATATTGGATAAAAGGACCGGTGTTGCCGTTGAAGTCGATGCTCTCGGCCGGGTTGAACAGCATGTTCTTGACAGGGTCCACCTTCAGAATGAAGTACTTGAGGGCGCCCAGGGCCAGCATGTGGTAGAGTTCCTTGAGCTGTTGTTCGCTCATGCCGTCATTCTTGCCATGCTCGCGGCTCATCTCTTCGGCCGTGGCCTCCATCTCGGTAATCAGGTCGTCGGCATCCACCACGGTGCCTTCGCGCGACTTCATCTTGCCGTTGGGCAGCTCCACCATGCCGTAGGAGAGGTGGTAGAGTTTTTCGCCCCAGTCGAAGCCCAGTTTTCCAAGCACCAGCTTGAGAACCTTGAAATGGTAGTCCTGCTCGTTGCCCACCACATAAATCAGCTGCTTGGCATCGAAATCCTGAGTACGCAGCAGGGCGGTGCCCAAATCCTGGGTCATGTAGACCGAGGTGCCGTCCTTGCGCAGGAGCAGTTTCTGGTCGAGGCCGTCGGCGGTGAGGTCACACCACACCGAACCGTCTTCCTTGCGGAAAAGGACACCCATGTCCAGCCCTTTCTGCACCAATTCCTTGCCCAACAGATAAGTATTAGATTCATAATATATCTTGTCGAAGCTGACACCCAGGCGGGCATAGGTCTCGTCGAAACCGGCATACACCCATGCGTTCATCTTGTTCCATAGGTCGCGAACCTCTTTGTCGCCTTCCTCCCAACGCTTGAGCATATGCTGGGCTTCCACCATCAGCGGGGCCTGTTTCTTGGCCTCTTCTTCATCCATGCCCTGTTCCACCAACTGTTTGATCTCTTCCTTGTAGTGTTTGTCGAACTCCACATAGTACTTACCTACCAGATGGTCACCTTTCATGCCGGAGGATTCGGGTGTTTCGCCGTTGCCATATCTCAGCCATGCCAGCATCGACTTGCAGATATGAATGCCACGGTCATTGACTAGGTTGACCTTCTTGACGTTGGCACCGTTGGCGGCAAGCAGTTCGCTCACCGACCAGCCCAACAGGTTGTTGCGGATATGGCCCAAATGGAGAGGTTTGTTGGTGTTGGGCGAGGAATACTCCACCACGATGGGTTTGGCATCGGCAGGGGCAGACTTGAAGCCATAGTTGGGGTTGTTGCGATTTTGGCCTATGAAGGAAACCCAATAGCTGTCGGCTATGGAGAAATTGAGAAAACCCTTAATCACATTGAAATCTGCCACTTCTGCCACCTGCTCCTTGACGGAGGCACCCAGTTCGTTGGCCACCATTTCGGGCGACTTGCGGGCCTGTTTGACATAGGGGAATACTACAATGGTATAGTCTCCGGCAAATTCTTTCTTTGTAGTCTGCAAAACTACCGATGCCGGGTCGACATCAATATTGTATAGATTCTTTAGTGCAGAAGCGACTGCTTGTTGGAGTTTGTTCTCAATCATGGGTACTTAGATATAATTATTAATGTTGTTTCTCAAAGAAAAAGTTTTGCAAAAATACATTTTTTTTTTGTATCATCACAAAAATTAGTATATTTGTATCACTTTTAAAAAACTGAGTATAAATCAAAACGATTTGAACGTGAAGAAGTTACCTTTATTACTTACAGCGCTTGCACTTCCCCTTTTCTCTTTTGCAAGTGAGGCAGATCTGCAAATGCCCTCAGGATTTGCTCAAGATCCTTCCACAAAAATTCTTTACTGGGGCTTTTTAATCGTAGTCCTCGGACTCCTTTTTGGTTTCTGGCAGTACAACAAGGTCCGCAAACTGGGTGCCCATAAGTCTATGCTGGAGATCGGCAACGTCATCTTCAAGACTTGCTCCACCTACCTCAAACAGCAGGGCAAGTTCTTGATTATCCTGTTTGTCTTCATTGGGGCCGCCATAGCTCTCTATTTTGGCGTGCTTTCCCACATGAGCCTTGGCGCAGTCCTTCTGGTGCTGGCATGGACCATCATCGGCATCCTTGGCTCCTACAGTGTGGCATGGTTTGGTGTGCGCATGAACACCTATGCCAATGCCCGCATGGCCTTTGCCTCTCTGCGTCGCAAACCCCTCGACCTCCTCAACATCCCCCTGCGGGCCGGCATGAGCATCGGCATCGTCCTCATCTGCATCGAGTTGGTGCTGATGCTGGTCATCCTGCTCTTCATGCCTGAGAATCTGGCAGGCAGTTGTTTCATCGGTTTTGCCATCGGTGAGAGCCTCGGGGCCAGTGCCCTGCGTATTGCCGGTGGTATCTTCACCAAGATTGCCGACATCGGCAGCGACCTCATGAAGGTGGTCTTCAAGATTGGTGAGGACGACCCCCGCAACCCCGGTGTCATTGCCGACTGCACCGGCGACAACGCTGGCGACAGCATTGGACCTACCGCCGATGGTTTCGAGACTTACGGCGTCACTGGCGTGGCCCTGGTCAGCTTCATCCTGCTGGCTGTGCCCGATCCTTCCATGCAGGTCAAACTGCTGGCATGGATTTTTGTCATGCGCATCCTCGGCATCATCGCATCCGTCCTGGCCTACTATATCAATGGTGCCATCTCCAAGGCCCGCTACAGTAGTGCCGACGACATGAATTTCGAAACCCCACTGTCGGTATTGGTGTGGATTACCTCTGTCCTTTCCATCATCGGTACATTCTTTGCCTCCTACTTCATGCTCAACGGCATCCCCGGCCACGAGAATCTCTGGCTCGCCTTGGCCGTCATCATCAGCTGCGGCACTTTGGGCGCTGCACTTATCCCCGAGCTTACCAAGGTTTTCACCTCCCCCACCTCCAAGCATGTGCAGGAAGTGGTCAAGGCCTCTGAACAGGGTGGTGCCTCGCTGAACATCCTCAGCGGCATCGTTGCCGGCAACATGGGTGCCTTCTGGACCGGACTGGTCTTCGTATTTCTGATGGTGCTTGCCTATATGGCCTCCACTGCTTTCGGCATTGGCGATGTCTTTGGCAATTACTACTCCATCTTTGCCTTCGGCCTAGTGGCATTCGGTATGCTGGGCATGGGTCCCGTCACCATTGCCGTCGACAGCTATGGTCCTGTTACCGACAATGCCCAGTCGGTGTATGAACTCTCACTCATCGAAGACGACATCGAGAAGACCACCAAAGAGGTGAAAGAGGAATTTGGATTCACCCCCGACTTTGAGAAGGCCAAACACTATCTGGAGGCCAACGACGGTGCCGGCAACACCTTTAAGGCTACTGCCAAACCCGTGCTGATTGGTACCGCCGTGGTAGGTGCCACCACCATGATCTTCTCCCTCATTCTGATGATACAGAAGACCCTCAACATCGAACCCGAGAGCATCCTCAACCTCCTCAACCCCTATTCGCTCATCGGCTTCATCTTGGGCGGATGCGTCATCTACTGGTTCACCGGAGCCTCCATGCAGGCTGTCACCACAGGTGCCAACCGTGCAGTGGAGTTCATTAAGAACAATATCCGCCTTGACCCCAATGCACCTAAGAAGGCCGACATAGCCAAATCTCAAGAGGTAGTCAAAATCTGCACCCAGTATGCCCAGAAAGGCATGATCAATATCTTCATCGCCATCTTCTGCTTTGCTTTGGCCTTTGCCTGCTTCTCCTCGCCGGAGAGCATCGGCGGCCAGAACGCCGTCTGCCTCTTCATCAGCTACCTTATCAGCATTGCCGTATTTGGCCTTTTCCAGGCCGTTTATATGGCCAATGCCGGTGGCGCATGGGACAACAGCAAGAAAGTGGTAGAAGTGGACATGGATGCCAAGGGCACACCCCTGCACGACGCCAGCGTTGTAGGCGACACCGTGGGCGACCCCTTCAAGGATACCTCCTCCGTGGCACTGAACCCCATCATCAAGTTCACCACCCTCTTTGGTGTGCTGGCTATGGAAATTGCCATCAGCGAGGGCTTCCGCCACATAGCTCCTTGGGTGGGCATTATCTTCCTTGTCATTGCCCTGTTCTTTGTCTACCGTTCCTTCTACCGTATGCGTATTAAGGACAACAAGTGAAAAAAGATTCTATAGACCCACATAAAACGTAACAAAAAAGTGGGGCCCTCCCACCATACGTTAAAATAAACTAAAACCCCATTTGTTTGCAGCAAATGGGGTTTTTCTGTGTCTTGATTAAAGTATTAATGGTTATTTACAAGGCAACCTCATTTACTACTTTAGGCCTCGCCTATGAAAACAAATGATGGGTTCTACCGCTCGCAATAAAAAGAAGTATGATTATCTGCATTTGCCATAAAGAAGCTTCGGAGAGGCTTTATTTAAATAACACCGTCCAAGCGAAGCGCTGTGCGGTGACTGATAATCATCACCTTGCTTGCGTCCCGGAGTGATAAAAGCCCTGTGGACTTTCGATAGTGACACCATGCGCCACGGAGAACGAAAACAACCTTGCCGATATGCCCATAGCGGACAATCACTAATGAAGTTATAACCCATTATAAATAAAAAAATAAGCAGCAAACAATATTTATAAATACTAAACGTTAATTATAAACATATAAACAAACATCAGTTTGGCTTAACAAGACAACAACAAAGAACATAATAGTTATGAAGAAAGTCGTATCAATTGCATTACTATTGATTATTACAACTTTACACCTTAAGGCCCAATGCCCTGAAATCACAATCAACGAGAAATACGACCATGCACAATCTCGCATCTGTGTACAAAATGGTTGGGACACCGTGGTAAACTGCAAGGTCGGCACACTGATACTGAACGCCAACCCCTTCATCACCACTCAGCATTTCAATGGAACCTATCTTATAGAGTCGATTCCCTACAACCCCGTCGACCCCACCTTCCATGCTGGCAACCGCCTCAACATCAGCACAGATGACAGCTGGGAAAACGCCACCATCTCTTTCCCATTCACCTTTATGTTCTTCGGCCAGCCATACAATCAGGCTGTGGTGGGTTCTAACGGCTTAGTGTCGTTTAATACCTCATATGTAGGACAAGGCTGTGCATACAATTACAGCATTCCTATCCCGAGTGCCAGCTTTCCTTCCCGCAATGCCATCTATGGTGTATACGAAGACATCCACCCCACTACCGCTCTCACCGCCACCCAGGGTATGTTTCGCTATGTGGGCGGCACCTATCCCTGCCGCCACCTCTGTGCCAGCGTCAACGAGGTGCCCCTCTTTCCCGAATCGAGCCACGCTAACGACCGATGCACTTATCAAATTGTCTGCTACGAGGGCACCAACATCATCGAAGTACACGTCAAACAGCGCAAATGCTGCTCCTCAACCAACGGTGGCAAAGGTCTCATCGGCATCCAGAATGCCACTGGCGTGGCCCAAGTGTCCCATTACAACGACCCCAACTATATAGGTGACCCCACATTTTATATCCAGCCCAACTCGCCCGGAGCTTTTGTTGCTCCTGACCGTGGCAACCAAACTGGTGGTTGGACAGGACAAACCAACTATGAATCCTGGCGCTTCACCCCTCAGGGCGAGACCGTCAAGAACATCACTTGGTGGCGGCTCTTTTTGGACAACGACGGCAACATCGTCGACTCTGTACAGCTTACCTTAAACGCGGGTGACACCAATGGATACTACCTCAACAACGACCACACCTCCGTGAGCGTCTCCCCCACACGCCCCACCAAATACGTGGTCCAGTGCCGTTATCAAGGAGCCAACGGTTATTGGTACGGCATAGACAACCGCAGTATGCGCGACACCATTTTTGTCGGTGTGGACTATTCCAAAGACATGACCCTTCATTGCGATGACAATATCCTGGCAGAAGGCGAAGCCACCACCGTTCAACTACGGTATCCTAACACACAAATCCTAGACTCCTGTGCATGGAGCGCCGTCAAGATTATCAATGGACAACGCCAAGTACTACCCCCATCGGCTTTGCAAGTCAACTTCACCTCTGTGGTCTTGCTGAGCCAACAAGGCTTGCTCCTCGACAACCATGTCGACACCACATGGATTTTCTGCACTGCCTCCTTCTCTAACGGATGCAGCAACTACGACAGCATACCTATCTACACCTATCCCAACTACGATATATATGACACCGTGGGCATTTGCCGTGGCGAGAGCTACTCATGGCAAGGCATGACCTTCAACCAACCACAGCAGACCTTCGATACCATCCGTCGCTTCTATTCCTCTCACGAAACCGACAGTGTGCATCACCTCCACTTGGTTGTTTCAGACCTCAGCTACCACACCGATGTGGTTTTGGACTGCAAACCCTACACCTGGATCGACGGCAAGACCTACTACGAAGACAACGATGCCACCCAGGCCACCGACACCGTCCACCTCCTCAACGATTGGGGCTGCGACAGCATTGTCACCCTCGACTTCACCATTATACCCATGAAGGCTATCATCGCTCATACGCCCGAAGTAGCCACCATTGACGAACTGACAATCGAACTGACCGACATGAGCTATGGCCACGACTCTCGTATGTGGCTGCTGCCCAACAACGAGACCAGCACCCTGCCACAAACCAGCATTATCTTCCCTCTCGAAGGAGTCGACACGATGGATATCCGTCTGGCTGTCCACAACGACTATGGCTGCGACGATACCGCCATGACCCGAATACCCCTCATCAAGGTTTCCAATTTCATACCCAACGTCTTCACCCCCGACCTGAGCACCAATAATCGTTTCACCCCTGCCATACAAGGCAATGTCAACGATGTGCGCGTATATATATACAACCGCTTTGGCGAGCAGGTCTGTTACTTCCAAGGGCCTGACGGCTACTGGGATGGCACCAACATGGACGGCCAACCTTGTCCACAGGGGACCTACGTTTACGTAATGCGTTATCGCAACTTCCTCAATCCCGGTGTCACCCAAGTGCTCAAAGGTACCATTACCTTGCTCCGATAATGTCATCCTCCCTAAAACAGTAAGATCACCAAAAAGGCGTGACATTCTCACAATGCACTATTAATCACATACAACAAACACAACTAATGGGCGGCGGACTTTAGTCCGCCGCCGCTAATAAAAAAAATACAAAATGAAAATTGCCGTAGTCGGCGCCACAGGACTCGTTGGAAGCGTTATGCTGGATGAGTTAGCCCTGAGAGGGTTTGCCGAACATGAAATCATCCCCGCAGCCTCTCCCAAATCAGTAGGCAAGACCATCGACTTTGCCGGACGCACACTCACCGTGGTAAGCCCCGAAGAGGCCATTGCCATGAAACCCCAGTACGCCATTTTCTCGGCGGGTGCCTCCACCTCCCGCCAATACGCACCCCTCTTTGCCAAGGTGGGGTGCACCGTCGTAGACAATTCCTCCTGTTGGCGCATGCATGCCGATGTGCCGCTGGTGGTCCCCGAAATCAACATCAATTCCGTTGGCCCCAACGACCGCATCATCGCCAACCCCAATTGTTCCACCATCCAGATGGTG
This sequence comes from uncultured Bacteroidales bacterium, assembly GCA_947168515.1. Lineage (GTDB taxonomy): Bacteria > Bacteroidota > Bacteroidia > Bacteroidales > P3 > Colimorpha. The sequence continues at coordinate 43,317 of CAMVMF010000008.1, read as the reverse complement.
CTAGCGCTGTCTAGGCTCCACTGGCGCTATAAAATCAAGCGGCTTGTCGTTGCCACCTACCAAAGCATTACAGGCACAGGCATCAAAGCCGTGCGCCAACTAGAGGCCGAAGAGGACTACTTCGCCCATCACGACGTGCTCAGTTCGCATATAGGCGACACCATGAAAAAAGAGTTGGGCGACCAATACCAACCCGCCTATCCCTATCAGATCTTCCGCAACCTCTTTCCCCATGGCGGCGACTTCAACCCCGATGGCTACACCACCGAGGAGCAAAAGCTGGTAGACGAAACACGCAAAATCTTAGGAGACCCCACCATCCAGGTGACCGCCACCGTGGCACGTGTCCCCGTGGTGGGTGGCCATAGCGAGGCTGTCAACGTCGAATTCCACAACGAATACGACATCAACGAGGTGCGTCAGCTCATTGCCGACACCCCAGGAGTCATCCTTGCCGACGATCCCTCCTCCAATCTCTACCCCATGCCCATCACGGCACACAACCGTCCCGAGGTCTTTGTTGGCCGCGTCCGCCGCGACAACACGCAGCCCTGCACCCTCAACCTATGGTGCGTGGGCGACAACCTTCGCAAAGGAGCTGCCACCAATGCCGTGCAAATCCTAGAGAAACTGGTCCATGGCCAATAAAGTATAGGCCTGATTGATTTCTACAACCGTTATAAGAATACCTCCAACGATATAAAAAAGTACAATAGCATGAAAAGATTTCTCCCCATAGTTCTTACGACCCTTCTATTCTGTTCTTGTGGACAGAAGGTGCTAGTGGACGAAGAGTGCACCTTTGCCAATAACAAATGGATGCGTTTTGACCAGCCGGCCCAGTTCACATTTCACAACGACAACACCGAAGACTTTTTCAATTTTATCTTCACCGTCGCTATCGACACCTCCCGCTATCACCAAAACGGGCTGCCCATCACCATAGAAATGAACAGCCCTAACGGCGAAAACCGCACCATGTTTGCCGACATAGTCCTGCGCAACTATCAGGACAACTGGCTGGGCGAGTTCGATGAGCAGGGCATCCTACATGTCACCCAGCAGATACGCCAATACTATTCTTTCAACGCCGTGGGCGACTATACCATCAAAATATCGCAGCGCACCAACAAGTACGAGATAGACGGCATCAACGGTATCCACCTAAAAATCGAAGAGGCGCAGATTGAATACCCCGAGTAGCCAAACCCACAGATGCCAATAAGAAGGCCTCCCCATTCACAACGGTTGTGCATTAAAAATGTATTGGTTTGATTGACAAGTCCATCAACAAGAACATCGACCGCATTGCGCTCAAGCTCAAGACCATTCCCGAGAATCCTGGTGTCTACCAACACCTCGACCAGTCGGGAACGGTGATCTATGTGGGCAAAGCCCGCAACCTGCAGCGACGCGTCAGTTCCTATTTCTCCCACTACGACGACAAAAGTGCCAAAATCAAGATGTTGGTGCGCAACATCTACGACATACGTGTCACCGTCGTGGCCACAGAAGTAGACGCACTGCTGCTCGAAAACAACCTCATCAAGCGCTACCAGCCACGCTACAACAGCATGCTCAAGGACGACAAGTCCTACCCCTATTTGGTCATCACGGACGAGGAATACCCCCGGCTGCTCTTTGTCCGCGGCCACCATGTGAAAGGGCAGTACTTTGGACCCTATCCCAACCAGCGCATCCTGCGCGAGCTGCAGGACATCATCAACCAGCTCTTCCTCTATCGGCGTTGCAACACCATGCAGAAACGTCCCTGCATGAACCACCAGATAGGTCTCTGCAAAGCCCCCTGTGCCGGACTCGAAACCCACGAGGAGTACATGGCCACCTTTGCCAACATTCGGCGCATCCTCAAAGGCGACTTCAACGACATCCTCAAAGAGATGAAACAGGAGATGTTTTCGCTTGCCGAGCAACTGCGTTTCGAGGAGGCAGAAATGATCAAACGGCGCATCCGCCGGCTGGAGGAATACCAAAGCCGTTCCACAGTGGTCAACACCAGCGTACACGATGTGGACGTATACAGCATCCTCTCCGACGAGAAATACGCATACGTCAACATGATGCGCATCAAAGAGGGCAGCATCATCTACAGCTTCTCCAACGAAATCAAAAAACAGCTCGACGAGACCGACCAAGAGATTCTCTCCACCGTCATCCCCGACCTGCACGAGCGCACCGCCAGCACCGCCAAGGAGGCTGTGCTGCCTTTTCTAGTGCCCGACCTACCCGAGGAATACCTCAAGCAGACCGTCCCCACCCGCGGCGACCGCCTGCAGCTGCTCGAACTATCCTTGCGCAACGTCAAAGCCTACCAAATCCAATGCCGCCACCAGCGGGCATTGGTCGACCCCGATGAGGGCGGCATGAACCACCGAAACGAGCACTTGCTGGAGCGTATCCAGAAAGCACTCCACCTGCCCGAGTTGCCTGTCAACATCGAGTGTTTCGACAACTCCAATATCCAAGGAGCCTTCCCCGTGGCCGCCATGGTACGCTTCACGGGTGGCAAACCCAACCGCAAGGAGTACCGCAAGTTCAATATCAAAACCGTCGAAGGCCCCGACGACTACGCCTCTATGGCGGAGGTAATCTATCGGCGCTACAAACGCCTCTCCGAGGAGGGCAAACCCCTCCCCCAGCTGCTGGTAGTCGACGGTGGCAGGGGACAGATGGAGGTGGCACGCCAAGTCATACAGGACCAACTCCACCTCGAAATACCCATCGCCGGACTGGCCAAGGACGACCGCCACCACACCTCCGAACTGCTCTATGGCTTCCCGCCCCAGGTGGTGGGGCTCAAACCCACCGACCCGCTCTTCCACCTGCTCGAACAGATACAGAATGAGGTTCACCGCTTCGCCATTACGTTCCACAAGGACAAACGCAGCAAAGGCACCTTCCGCACCCAACTCACCGACATCCCCGGCATCGGCGAGAAAACCGCCCGCGACCTCCTGCTCAAGTTCGGCAGTGTCAAAGAAATAAAACTCCAGACCGAAGCCGACCTGGCCAAGGTGGTGGGTCCCTCCAAGGCCAAAGCCATCATCGCCCACTTCGCCTCGCAGCAATAAAAATTGCGGGCAGCGGAGACTGCCCGCAACAAGGTTTAACGTTTTAATAAATTAATTATCCTGAACGGGGCGTACAGAGAACCCTTCGTAGCGATTGCCGTCGTACGTCGCGTAGAGATAGTTGCTGTTGAAGCTCATGCGGTACGCGTAGTACTCATTGATGGGCGAGGACGACCAATAGTAGCCGCGGTAGCCCACATGGTTGACATTCGTGCCGTAGCGGTAGCCCGCCGCAGGCAGGAAAACTGCACCAGCAGTCTCCATCTGCGCCCACTGGGAAAGAGTGTAGCTGTTAAGTGTCCAGTCATTGAACCTCAATGCATTGCCAGAAGTGAACGAACACTCCGAAGGCAGTGTCCAATTGTCGGGAAGTATAATCAGCCCGCCCACACCGTTAATGTTGCCAGAACCAAGTTTGGATGAGGCACCGGGGCGGGTATTTAGCAGGTACTCCCATTCGGCTTGGGTGAGAGTGCGCCATCGGTTGGCAGTATTTCCGCCGTTGCTGATGGGGTTGCTACCCCAGTCAACGAAGGTGCCATAGGCCCCATAGTTATCGGAGGATAGGGTTGGATTGTCGCCTGTGCCCCAACCAAAGAGGTCTATCCAACCAATATAGGTGGAGCTGATACTGCGGTTATCACTTCCGCTGACATTACCTCCGTGAAACCCATAATCGTCGGCTGTTTGTGTACCTACATAGTCATACTGGTGTTCAGCAAATCGCCAAGTATTGGTGCTTGCTTGATACTGCAGGTTGCCCGGCGAGAAATATACCTGTTGCGTTGCACTCACCGAGAACAGACCAGGCAACGCTCCATCTCTATCAGGGGTAATAGGAGAAATAGAATCTTTATGGCAGCCTAGGGACATCATCATAACGGCAGCCATAAAACAGACCATCATTAATTTACTTAACTTCTTCATATTTATACTTTTAAAGTGTTCTATTTATTAGTTTTCTGTGTCGCGTCCCGTTGGGACGCAGTTCTCTGATGTCTGAATGTCACGGCACTACGCCTTCGGCTTGTACCGTGTTTCTACGAGACGTTGCTGCATCTCGGCATAGCTCGAACAAGTTCGGCTCTGCTCTCGACTTTCGCAACGTTAAGCATATCACACCCCGTTGGGGTGATTTATAGAAGTCCCCTTTTTTGAATTAATACTCTTTTTCAGTACAAGAAGTTGTTGTATGGATACCTTACCGCGTGGATTTTCTTTACCTCATCGTACATGAGGGTGCGCAGAGCGTCGATATTCTCCTTGTTGGTGGCGCTAATGAAGATGATGTGCTGGGCATGGCCGTTGTTTTCCTGCATCTTGGACATCCAGCTGTTCTGCAGCATTTCTAGCGTCCAGTTGGCTTTGGTCATGGGCGTTAGGTCGTCTTCCTCTTTCTCGATGTAGGTATAAGCATCTATCTTATTGAATACAAGGATTGTGGGTTTGTCTGATGCTCCAATTTGCTCCAAAGTGCGGTTGACGGCGTTGATTTGCTCCTCGTAGTCGGGATGCGAGATGTCCACCACATGCATCAGCAGGTCGGCCTCGCACACCTCGTCGAGCGTGGACTTGAAGGACTCCACCAGCCCATGGGGCAGCTTGCGGATGAAGCCAACCGTGTCGGTCAGCAGAAAGGGCAAGTTGCCCAGCACCACCTTTCGCACGGTGGTGTCCAAGGTGGCAAAGAGTTTGTTTTCGGCAAACACATCGCTCTTGCTCAACAGGTTCATCAGCGTGGACTTGCCCACATTGGTGTAGCCCACCAAGGCCACACGCACCAGCGACTCGCGGTTTTTGCGTTGCTGCACCTTCTGTTTGTCTATGTCTTTCAGTTTCTCTTTCAGAAGGGCAATCTTCTCGGTAATCAGTCGGCGGTCGGTCTCAATCTGTGTTTCGCCAGGGCCGCGCATGCCGATACCGCCGCGCTGACGTTCGAGGTGGGTCCACAAACGGGTCAGCCGGGGGAGCATATACTGCAGTTGCGCCAGCTCTACCTGTGTCTTGGCGATGCTGGTGCGTGCCCGTTTGGCAAAGATGTCGAGTATGAGGGTTGTGCGGTCCAGGATGCGACAGCCCAGTTCGCGTTCCAGATTGCGCAGCTGAGCCGGGGTGAGTTCGTCGTCGAAAACCATGAAGTCCACATCCAGGGCGTTCTTGTATTCTTTAATCTCTTCCAGTTTGCCGCTGCCCACATAGGTGCGAGGGTCGGGGCGTTCCAGTTTCTGCACCACCTTTTTCAAAGTCACACCGCCAGCGGTTTCTAATAGGAAAGCAAGTTCATTGAGGTATTCCTCGGTGCGTTCCATTGTGGTATTGCCGGCGCACACACTCACCAGGATGGCTTTCTCGGGTTGTATGTCGGTGCTGAAGGTGTTGCGTTCCTGCGGAGTAGGGCGTTTTTTGGGGAGACCTTCGGCCTCCCATTCGCCAATGGGTTTCTTCCACTTGCCGTGATTGTTGGGTTTCCAAGCCATGGATGAAAGGTTGAATGATCGATTACTTTTTAGCCACGCTCTTGAGCACCTCTTCCAGCTTCAGGCCAGCCTTCTCCCAGCTGAAGTTCTGGAGGACGAAATCGTGGCCATTCTGCGCCAAAGAGCTGCGGAGCTGGTCGTCTTTGAGCAGTGAAACAATATGGTCGGCGAAACTTTCAGCGGTGTCGCCTATCAGCACTTCTTTGCCTGCCTGGGCATGGAGGGAGTCGTTGGCGATGGAGGTAGTCACACAAGGGATGCGCATGGACATAGCCTCCAGCAGCTTGTTCTGCAACCCGGAACCGGTCAGCATAGGGGCTGCCAGTATTTTGGCAGAGGCGTAGCTCTGGCGGATATCGTCTACAAATCCCGACACCACCACGCGGTCGTTGGCCAACTCCCTCACCTGTTTCCTGGGGTCGGCACCGGCCAGCAGCAAGCGGGCCTCGGGCATCTGCTTCCATACCAGGGGCATCACCACCGAAGCCAGATAGCGGGCAGCCCTGACATTAGGTTCGTAGTGCATATTGCCGCAGAACACCACATCGTACTGCTTGGGGCATTCTATGGGTTTGAAAAAGTCGAAATCCACTCCGTTGGGCGTTATGTAGATGTCGCCGTTGCGGGTGTGAGGGATGGCATCGCTGTCGGCATCGGAGATGATTGTCAGGGCATCGAAAATCTTGAAAGAATTGTACTCCGTGGAGCGCAGCATCTTAAATTCGAAATGGAGGATATAGTGCCAGAGGAAGTGAGCGTGGTCCAAGCGGCGCTCGGTATTCATGGACAAGGCATCCTGAAAGTCCATCACCTTAGGGTATTTGGAGCGTGCCACATACACCATCGTGCGGACCATTTGGTTGTAAAGCACGTCGGGCTGCACCTTGTTTTCGAAAGCCTTGTAGGCCTTGCGGGCTTTGACGGAATCCCAGTAGCCTATCTGCAGCGACTTGGTGTGCAGAAAGTTGCGCAAGACATTCTTATAGTTTACCAGCTTGGGCGACTTAACGATGCAGATGTCTTTGCAGAAAGGCCTCAGCTGTTCCACATATTCGGGCAGCACACGTACGTGAGAGACGCAAAAAAGATAAATATCATTGCGCTTAGACAATTCCTTAATCTGATAGTAGGCACGCAACTTGTCCCCTTTCTCCAAAGGGTAGGGAAACCGTGGCAAAACAACTAATATTTTCATATAAGTAATTGCTCAAATTTATTTTACATATAATTGTCATCTAATTGACCATTAATTATAAATTAATGGATTATTAATGGTAATTCGTGTTTAAACAATATGCACATTAATTTTGCTTATCGACTTATTCTTAACTTCTTCATATTTATACTTTTAAAGTGTTCTATTTATTAGTTTTCTGTGTCGCGTCCCGTTGGGACGCAGTTCTCTGATGTCTGAATGTCACGGCACTACGCCTTCGGCTTGTACCGTGTTTCTACGAGACGTTGCTGCATCTCGGCATAGCTCGAACAAGTTCGGCTCTGCTCTCGACTTTCGCAACGTTAAGCATATCACACCCCGTTGGGGTGATTTATAGAAGTCCCCCTTTTTTTGAATTAAGTAATTGCTCAAATTTATTTTACATATAATTGTCATCTAATTGACCATTAATTTTAACTCCGTCTGGGTACCTTCGGCAAACCCCTCGCGGTCGTCCACTTGTCCATCATCTTCTGTCACTTCGTCCTCTGGGCTTTCTTCATACTCGGGTTCAGGGTCGGGTTCAAGCCACAGAAACTGCTTCACCTCGCTGGTGGTGATGCGCTTGCCCTTGGCCTTATAGCCCTTGACGGCAATAAAGTCGGCCACATCGATCACCTCTTCGAGAATCTTCTTGCCGCTGTTTTCGTCGTAGAGTACTTTCAGGTGGGGGAAGGTGTCCATCGTGTAGTCTATCAAGGTGTCGCCCTCGTCCAGGAATGCCAGCTTCTTGTCGTTATCCTCGGCCTGGAAACGTTTGAGGTAATAGCTGGAGGTCTTACCCTCGCGATAGATGGCTGTGACGATACTGTTGGGGTTGTATTTGCGAATTTCGAGCAGGTCCTCGTCAAAATGGGTAGAGAGGTCGTGGCCGGTCAACCGCATATAGCCCGACTGGGTGAGGGTGAAAATTTTGTCCTTGCCCGAGAAACGGCCCAAAGAGACTCCGGCACCATTCACGTTCAGGCGCTGCACCGTCTGGTCGAACCATATCTCGCGGGCTTCCAAGGTAGAAACCCCCTCCTCTTTCTTGGTGATATTGCGCACGGCGTTGCGGGTGAGGATGTTGCCCATGGCCTGACGGCCTTTGATGGCCAGTGTGGCAAAGTCGAAGTCGAAACTCACCTTTTTCAGTTTGGCCTTGGTGGCGTGGTGCACGGTGATTACCTCAGCCTCGCCGTTGGGGTTGGCGGTAAAGTAGAGGATCTTAGAGCCCTTGGACCCCTTGGTGAGCTGATATTCGGTGTCGCGCGTTATGCCTATTACCGAAAAACGTTTCACGAAGGCATAGCCCAGCGAGCCGTCGCGGTAGACCATATTGTACACCGTGCGGTCGTCGCGTTTACGGAAAAGGCCTATATATTGAATCTCTTTGCAGGTTGGAGACCCCACAAAGGCTTTCTCGCTCACTTTGGTCACTATCATGGTGCCGTCGGTGCGGAAAACGATGATGTCGTCAATCATGGAGCAGTCGAAAGCATACTCTACGCCCTCCTCTCGCTTGAGGTTGGTGCCGGCAAAACCGGTGGCGGTATTCACATAGAGCTTTTCGTTGGCCACAGCCACGTTGGCGGCCTGGATTTCCTCGAAGTTGCGTATCTCGGTCTTGCGCTCGCGCCCCTTGCCGTAGGTTTCCAGTATATGCTGGAAATAGGCAATGGCATATTCAGTCAGATGGGCGAGGTGGTTCTTGGTTTCGTCGATGTCGATGTCGATGTTGGCAATCTCCTCTTCGGCTTTCTTGATATCGAATTTAGAAATCTTGCGTACAGGTCTTTCGCAGAGCTTTAGCACCTGCTCGCGCGTGATTTCCTGGCGGAACAGTCCTCGGTAGGGGTCAAAACCGCGCTCGATGCCGGTCACTTGGTCGTCCCAGGTGGCAAAATCTCTTCTCTCCAACACCTTATAGATGCCTTTCTCGAAGAAAATCTTCTCCAGTGAAACCCAGTGCCAACGGTCTTCCAGTTCGGCCAGCTGGATTTCCAGCTCCTGCCGCAGCAAGTCTTTGGTGCGGAAAGTCGAGTGGCGCAGGATTTCGCTAGCCGTCATAAACACGGGCTTGTTGTCTACAATCACGCAGGTTTGGGGCGAGAAACTGATTTGGCAATTGGTGAAAGCATAGAGTGCGTCGATCATCTGGTCGGGCGAAATGCCGGCGGGCAGGTAGCATACAATCTCCACCTCGGCGGCGGTATTGTCGTCCACCTTCTTGATTTTGATTTTGCCCTTCTCGTTGGCCTTCAAGATGCTTTCGATAAGCACATCGGTTGTGATACTATAGGGTATTTCGGTGATGACGATGGCCTTGCGCTTCTCGTCGTAATGCATCTTGGCCCTGATGCGCAAACGGCCACCCAGGGCGGCATCGTTGTATTTGGACACATCTATCTGGCCGCCCGTAGGGAAATCGGGGTAGATCTCGAAGGGGAGATCCTTCAGTATGCTGATGGAAGCTTCGAGCAGTTCGCAGAAATTGTAGGGGAGTATGACGGAGGTGAGGGTGACGGCAATGCCCTTGGTGCCTTGTGCCAGCAGCAGAGGGAACTTGATGGGCAGCGAGACGGGCTCCTGCTTACGACCATCGTAGCTGGGTTTCCAATGGGTGGTCTTGGCGTTGAAGCACACCTCTTTGGCGAATTTGGAGAGACGCGCCTCGATGTAACGACCGGCAGCAGCGCTGTCGCCCGTGAGTATATTGCCCCAGTTACCCTGGCAGTCTATCAGGAGGTTCTTCTGCCCCATATTCACCAAGGCGTCGTTGATGGAAGCGTCGCCATGGGGGTGGTAGAGCATGGTAGTACCCACGATGTTGGCCACCTTGGTGAAACGGCCGTCGTCGGTCTCTTTCATGGCATGCAGGATGCGCCGTTGCACCGGTTTGAGACCATCATCGATGTCGGGCACCGAGCGGTCGAGAATGACATCGGAGGCATAGTCAATCCAATATTCGCGGAACATGCCGCCCAGCGAAAGCGTAGAGCCCTCGCTGGTGGACTCCTCCTCATCGGGGATTGCATTGGCATCCACAACATCCTCAATATCATCCTCCTTAGAGGTCGGGGTGGGCGTCGGCTCATCCGGTTCCTCAGGTTTATGTTGATCTTCGTCCATAGTCATTATTTAAAAATGCAAAAATACACATTATTTTCGACATAGATCCCTCACACCTCCCCTTTTTTATAAACATTTTATCAAACGGTGCGAAAGGCGAGCGCAGAACCGAGTTCACTCGAGTTATGCCGAGCCAGAGCAACGTCACCGACCGCAGGGAGGGTAACGTTGCGAAAAGCGAGCGCAGAACCGAGTTCACTCGGGTTATGCCGAGCCAAAGCAACGTCACCGACCATTTCCCCTCCCCCCCCCACCTTTTCAACTTCAAACTGCGGCTCTCGACAAGCAAAAAATGCATAATTCAAAATAATTTATTACCTTTGCCAAAATATCTGTACTATCTGACAATTACACAACTGTCACAATAGCAACAATTAAGAACATACACACCGACATGAAAATACGCTCCAGATACCTCGGATTGCTCCTTGCGACCCTCTATTTGTCGTACTTTGTCGGCACACATTTCTTCGTTCACTCGCACCAACTGCCCACCCGCGTGATGGTGCATTCCCACCCCTTTGCCAAGCAGCCGCACAGCCACTCCACCATGGAGATAGAACTCATCGACGAGCTTTCTACGTATATATTTCTCGTCGATGACCTACAGCCCCACATAGGTCCGGCTGACGTAAGCTTCTTTCTGTATCCGGTACTCGTGACCGAAACCATTCTCCCCAGTTCCTGGGGACCCTTGAGTCTCCGAGCACCGCCAACGCCGCGCGCATAAATACATCTTATTCTGTGTATAGACTCACCCAGAAGACTCTGGATGCACAGGCACGTCACACTACCAACCGTCACACACAAGGTGTCCAACCCTTGTTCGACGGTATGAGTATCCGTTCGACAGCCCGCATTATATCGTCGCCTTTTTACCAAACCCATCATACCCCCAAAAACAATAATTAAATGAAACAATATTTCCCTTTCCTCTGCCTAGCCTTGCTTATTTCTTGCACAGGCAGGAATAACAATGCCAACGACAGCATCACCAACGAAGTCACTGTGCAGGGAGACACCCTGGTTGTCAACCCTCAGGCCTCTATGGTCAGCCGCATCGTCACCGCACCTGTGACAAAAGAGTTTTACGAACCCACCATTTCCACCACAGGTGTGGTCACTGCCATACCCACAGCCTATGCCGAAGTTGCCGCCCCCTTTGCGGGCCGTATTCAGCGCAACCTAGTACGCATAGGGCAACGGGTCTCCGCCGGCACCCCGCTCTTCGAAATCCACTCCTCCGACTACTCGGAGGTGCTAAAAAACTACCGCCAGTCAGTCTCGGAGCTCAGCATGGCCAAGAAAGCCTACGACCGCACCAAGAACCTCTATGACAACAAGGTGGCCTCAGCCAAGGACCTTGAAGAGGCCCAGACGGCCTATGACCATGCTCTCGAAGAGCATCGCCACGCCGAAGCCGTAGCCAAGGAGTTCCAGATAGACCTCAAGCATGCCGAGGTTGGACAGCCCATGATAGTGCGTTCGCCCATTGCTGGCAAAGTGCTCAGCAACAACCTTGTCCTGGGGCAATTCGTTAAAGAAGATGCCGAAGCCCCCATCATAGTGGCTGACCTGAGCAAAGTGTGGGTCAAAGCCAACATCTCAGAGAAAGAAGCACTCATGATGAACGGTGTAAGCGATGTAGAGATATCACTTGTGGCCAATCCCGACAGCCTTTTCCACGGCAAAGTGGTCTATATGAGTGAGATTTTAGACCCTGAGACCCGCACGCGCCAGACTATTTTCGAGTGCTCCAATACGAAAGGCACCCTGCTGCCCAACATGTACACCCACCTGCAGATCCGCTGCACGGGCCACGACTATGTGGTGGTACCCAAGAGTGCCGTCCTGCAGGCCGACAGCCACCGCTATGTGTTGCGCAAGCTGGACGAAAACACCTACTTACGCACCCCTGTCACGACCACCGGCCTGGACGACAACCGCATGATTGTCACCTCCGGCCTCAGCGAAAACGACCAAATCATCACCGAGGGAGCCTTCTACCTCATTGACAGCAAATAAGCCATGATAGAGAAACTTGTAACCTTTGCCATACGCAATAGGGCGCTCATCATCATTCTTTTCTGCGCCCTGGGCATCGGCGGTGTGCTGGCCTGGACAGGCCTCTCTATCGATGCCTATCCCGATATCTCCGACACCACCGTCCAAATCGTCACCCAGGTCCCCGGCCTTGCTGCCGAGGAGATGGAGCAGCAGATCACCGTACCCGTGGAGCGTGCCGTCAACGGCATTCCCGGACTCAACACCATGCGAAGCAAGAACTCCTTCGGCCTCTCCACGGTCATATTGGTGTTTGACGACGGAGTAGACGACTACTGGGCACGACAACGTGTCAACGAACGCCTTACGGGTTTGGAACTGCCCTACGACGCCGTCCCCGAGCTCAACCCCCTCACGGCTCCTACAGGAGAGATTTTCCGCTATATTGTGGAAAGTCCCGACGGAAGCCACAGCCTCCGCGACCTAACCGACATCCACAAGTGGACCATCATCCCCTATCTGCGTCAGATTTCCGGCGTAGCCGATGTGAGCAACTACGGTGGCATCACCACCCAATATCAGATAGAACTCTCCCCCGAGCTCATGCGCGAATACGGTGTCTCGCTGGCCGACATCACCGAGAAGGTGGAGGCCAACAATCGCAATGCCGGCGGCTCCATGCTTATGGAAGGCGACCTCAGCTATGTCATCCGCGGGATAGGACTGGTGGGCGACCTACAGGGGCTGGGCAACATCGTTATCAAGACCCACAATGGAGCACCGGTCTTCCTCAAACAGCTGGGCGAACTGAAATACGGCAACCTGGAGCGCAAGGGTGTCCTAGGGTACAGCGACGACGAGCGCGACTATGACGATGCTGTAGAAGGTATCGTGCAGATGCTCCGTGGCGACAATCCCTCAGAGGTCTTGGAAGAAATCCATGCCGCCGTCGACGAGCTGAACAACGAAATCCTCCCCAAAGGGGTACAGATACGGCCTTTCATGGACCGTACCAACTTGGTAGGAGAAACCCTCAAGACCGTCTCACACACCCTGCTGGTGGGCATGCTGCTGGTGGTGGTGGTGCTGATGATTTTTCTGCGCAACTTCAAGGGTTCCGCCCTTGTGGCCATCACCATCCCGCTGGCCCTGCTCATCGCCTTCATCCTCATGAAGCTCACCCACGTGCCTGCCAACCTGCTCTCCCTCGGAGCCATCGACTTCGGCATCCTAGTCAACGGGGCCATCGTCATCATGGAAACTGTCTTGAAAATCAGAGAGGAAAACCCCAACAACATCCTCACCACGCATCAGGTCTGTCTACGCACGTCACAGGTGGTCAAATCCACCTTTTTCTCCACCATCATCATCATCACTGCCTACACGCCCCTCTTCGCCTTCCAACACATGGAGCGCAAGCTTTTCACCCCTATGGCCTACACTGTTGGATACGCCCTCATAGGCGCCCTGCTGGTGGCCATGCTGCTCACCCCCGGACTCTCATTCATGGCCTTCAGACGGCCCTCCAAGATACGCACCAACAAATGGCTGGAGAAAATCACAAACGGTTATCGCCGCCTCCTCAGCCGTGTGGTAGAGAATGGCCGCATGGTCATTATCGTGCTCTCCTTCACCCTCGTAGGCTCTGGAGTGCTCTTTGCCTTAGTGGGCAAGGACTTCCTGCCGCCTCTCGACGAAGGCTCCATCTGGATACAAGTTCAGCTGCCGTCGGGCATCTCGCTGGAGAAGTCCAACCAGATGGCCATAGAACTGCGCAAGGTGGTCAAAAGCTTTGACGAAACATCCTATGTTATGACACAGCTGGGCCGCGACGACGAGGGTGCGGAATGCTTCTCCCTCTCGCATGTGGAGGTAGGCGTAGGACTGAAGCCTTACAATACCTGGAAAAGCGGTCGCACCAAGGCCGAACTGGTGGAGGCCATGGCAGCAGAGATTGCCAAGATGCCGGGGTACCAGGCAGGCTTCTCGCAGCCCATCATCGACATGGTCATGGACCAAGTGGCCGGCACACACAGCGACCTGGCCCTCAAGATATACAGCGACGACCTCGTTGAGAGCCGCCGCGTGGCCGAAGAGGTTGCCAAGACCGTGGCCGAAATACCCGGGGCCACCGACGTGGCCGTCGACCAAGAACCTCCCACGCCACAGCTGCAAATAGTGGTGGACCGCGAGCGTATCGCCCAGTATGGTCTCAACGTCAGCGATGTCACCGACCTCATAGAGCTAGCCATCGGCGGCAAGGCCATCTCCGAAATCTACCAAGGCAGCAAGGTCTACGACATCACCTGCCGCTATGCCGAGAAATACCGCAACTCGCCAGAGAAGATAGGAGCCCTCGAACTCACCACCTCCGACGGTGTTCAGGTACCTCTCTCTGCCGTAGCCGACATCAAGACGGTGCTCGGTGCCAACACCATCATGCGTGAGTCCAACCGTCGATACAGCCTGGTGCGCATCAATCTGAGGGGTGCCGACCTCTCCACCTTTGTTGCCGAGGCCGACAAGCGCATCGCCAGCCAGGTGAAGTACAACCAAGAAATCACCACCCTCCATTGGGCAGGACAATTCGAGAACCAGAACCGCGCCTTTACGCGTCTTGCCACAGTCATACCCTTTGTGCTGGCTGTCATGTTCCTGCTGCTGGTCTTTGCCTTCGGCAAGGTACGCCACGCTGCCCTGCTCATCAGCATCATCCCTATGGCACTCTTCGGCGGTCTGCTGGCCCTCTATGTCCGCAGCATGACCCTCAACGTGTCCTCTGCCGTTGGTTTCATTGCCCTCATCGGTGTCGCCATACAGAACGGAGTCATCATGGTGTCGCATATCAACAACCTGCGGGGCGAAATCACCGACCTCCGCACTGCCGTGGTCGAGGGGTCTTCGCATCGTCTGCGTGCCATTCTGCTGTCGGCCACCGTAGCGGCACTAGGTCTTTTCCCGGCATCCATCTCCACAGGCATTGGTAGCGACGTGCAACGACCTCTGGCCACGGTCATCGTCTATGGCCTTATCTTTGCCACCATCATCACCATCTTCGTTCTTCCAACATTATACTATATGGTTGAAAAACGAATCGAAGAGAAAGGAAAGAAATAACAAATATAGTCAGCCATGAAAAAACACATCACCGCCATATTAGCCTTGGTCCTGCTGTCCGTCGCCGCACAGGCCCAGCAGCTCACCTACCAGCAGTTTATGCAGCAGGTGTTCAAACAAAACATCCCTTATCAGTCCGCCCAGCTGGACCTCACAGCTGCCCAAGCAGACTTGCAGGCCTCCAGCACCTTTTCCAACCCCGTTCTCTCGGCCGGCTACAGCAACAATAGCGACTGGGACATCATGATGGGACAGTCCATGAGTGTGGAGCTAAGCAAATCATTCTCCATTGGCAAGCGCTACGCCCGCAAACAAGTGGCCCGGCACAACTTGGAGGCCGCACAAGCCACACTAGAAGACTACACCCTGGCCTTGCATGCCGAAGCCGCACAAGCATTTGCCGATGCCCTTTTGGCACGCGACCTGGCCTCCGCACGGCATGAGGCATGGCAGAATATGCAGTCCCTCTATCATAGCGACAGCCTTCGCGCCGCCAGTGGCGACATCACTCCTCTCGATGTCCTACAGAGCCAGCTAGAAGCCGCCATGGCTCTGCAAGAATACCGCTCACAGGTGGCCGAATACCGCAATAGCCTGGTGGTACTCGACCTCTATATGGGCAACCCCGCCCAAGGCACCCTCGAAGTGATAGGTCAGTTGGGTTGCCCACTCCGTCAACTCTCCCTCCAGGGATTGCTAGACAGTGCCGAGGTATGGCGACAGGACCTAGCCTCGGCACACCACCTGGCCGAGGCCGCACAGAGCGAGGTTCTCTCGGTCCGTCGTGAACGCATGCCCGATATAGACCTCTCGCTGGGGGCCGAATACAGCACCCGGGTGCGCAACGAGGAAGCCCCGGCACCCGAATTCGTAGGCTACAGCGCCGGACTCTCCATCCCGCTGCCCATCGCCAACCTCAACCGAGGTGAGGTACGCGCCAGCCAGGTCCGCGCACGCCAAGCCGAATTGGAGGCCGACTACCTCAAAGCCACCATCAAGATGCAGGTTCTGCAGGCCTACAACAACTACGAAGCAGCACGCCAGCAGGTGGCTGACTACGACGAGCACCTGATGTCCAATGCCCAACAGGTGCTGGAAGGAAAAATCTATGCCTACCGCCACGGCCAGACCTCGCTACTAGAAGTCATAACAGCCCAACACACCTTGGGCGAAATACAACAGGCCTATTACAACTCCCTACACAGTTGCATGACTGCCTGGATCGCTCTCCAACGAGCTGCCGGCATCCCACTTCCTGAGTTACAATAACAGTTTCTGAAAGAGCATAATACAGAGCATTCCACTTAAAAAGCAATTACTAAAAAAACAATGAAGATGAAACTTTCTACTTTTTGCCTCATGACGGTACTAGCAACAAGCCTATGGGCTCATGAGATGGACCCAATGGGGGTAAGCACCAACAACCAGAAGGGTGGCAACGTGGCTGCATTCAATGCCAAAAGCCACGGTTATATGTCCTCCACCACACTCATGTCGGACATTACTGACAGCGTCTCGGCACCCGACACCAACAGCATCCCATTCTCCGAAATACGCAACTGGGTGGGTACGGGCAACAGCCGGTGCGTGATTGCCGTCAACTGGGTGGACAGCTGCCTGGCCTGGGGTGTGAGGTTCGACGACAGCATTACGCTGCAGGCAGCCATGGACTCCATCGCCTGCGCCGATTACCGATTCCGCTATATACCCGGTGACTGGGGCATCAGCGACATCCTCTTCCGCGACTTCATGGGCACAAGCCTGGCATTGGACACCACCAGCTACAACTATTGGTGGTGCAACCACAACGGCTGGGCATCACCTATGAGCTATGACCTGCTGACATTGGCGGACGGCGATTTCGTGAAATGGGGCGATGCCTCTATCGGGATAGTGATAGACACCGCTTATGGATACCCCTCAGAGCTGGCTTGGAACGACCCCATCGTGCCCATCGACGTGCGCACCGCAGGACCTTTCTGCGGAGCTGCCGAAACCGAAGGAAGCACCGCTGTGAAATATGACGACAGCCGCATCAAGGGCTGGGCCTCTAGTTGTACGTTGGTTCTAGGTACTAACGACATAGCCAACCCCAACGCCAATACGGTGAGCTACGGCACGGCCAATGACGCCTTAGGAGCTGTGACGAACAACAACCTTGCCGTGGTGAGCCTCGGGGACGGCGGTTCTGCCACACTCACATTCGAGCACCCTATCAGCAATGGCGATGGATACGACTTCGCCGTATTTGAAAATTCGTTTGACGACAATTTCCTAGAACTAGCCTTCGTAGAGGTAAGTACCGACGGCGAACGCTATGTGCGTTTCCCCGCCACCTCGTTGACCAGTCCGTGTAAACTGATAGGTCCATACGGCAGCCTGAATCCCACCTATATCGACGGGTTGGCCGGCAAATACCGCTCGGGCTATGGAACTCCGTTCGACCTGGCCCTACTGGCCGACAGTACAGGTATTGACCTTGACAGCATCATGTATGTGCGTGTCGTTGATGCTATAGGGACCAACAATCCCGAGCATGCCACCTATGACCAATACGGCAACATTGTCATGGACCCCTACCCAACCAACAGCTACAGTGGCGGCTTTGATTTGGACGGTGTGGCTGTGATGAACTGGAACCACGCAGAACCGCAGGGCATAGACGATGCCGTTGCAAGCAGCTTGCAACTTTTTCCAAATCCTGCCAACAACCAAGTGGAATGCACCGTAGAGGGCGACGGGCAACACCTGTTGGTCCTCTACAGCACCACAGGACAAATGCTGCACCAGCAGACCTTCAGCGGCCGACATATCACTCTCGGCACCTCAAGTCTGGCCGACGGCATGTACATCCTCCGCATCGACGGCAAGGCCCAACGGTTAGCTGTCCACCACTAAAATAATGCCTACAGCCATCAAACGGCACAGCCTCACCCATCATTGCAATAGGCAACATAACTTACGAAGCGGCCACCCTTGTTGGGCGGCCGCTCTTCTGTTGCTATTGCACCCGTCCCGTTAATCTCTTGCTGAAAACATCATCACTTTTTTCCTTTTATATGGAGTTTTTTTATTATTTTTGCATTTTTATAGATTGTTCGGGGCAGGAGGCTAAGAGGCTAGTTTTTCTAGACGAAAGGAGCAATAAACCTGTAGCCCGAGACACTGAAAACAATACACTAACGGATTGTAGAACCTACCTAACATACAACCTATGACAACAAAGAAGGAACAGAAGCCCCTGAGCTTCGGCAAAACTATGCTCGCATCGGCAGTAGGCATGATGATTGCCTTTGTGGCACTGAACGTGATAACTATGCTCATTTGCATCGGCATGATGGCCACGATGCTCTCCTCCAGCATGGAAAACAGCACCCCCATCAGCGGCAGCAACTTGGCCGTGGAGCTGGACCTGACCCAGTACGTGGGCGAGCGCAAGCCCAACGAGCTGGCCTCGCTCTTTGGCGAGAATGGCGGCACCAGCATCGAGCAGCTGCTCACCGCCATAGAGAGTGCTGCCGAAGACAACCGCGTCAAGGCCCTCTACCTACATCTGGGCGGCAGCCATACGGACTGGGCACAGGCAGAGGAATTGCAGGAAGCGCTGGTGCGGTTCCGCAACAGTTGCGACAAACCTATCCTGGCCTATGGCGAAGCCTTTTCGCAAGCCGAATATTTCTTGGCCACGAATGCCCACCTGCTGGCGGTACACCCTTCGGGGGTTATCGAGTTCAAAGGCATGGGGGCAGAGGCCATTTTCTACAAAGGGCTCCTCGACAAACTGGGAGTACACATGGAGCTGATTCGCCCCACAAGCTGCTCTTATAAAAGTGCTGGCGAGACATACGTGCGAACCGATATGAGCGATGCCAACCGCCAACAGGTACGCTCTTATATCAACAGCATTTGGAACTACACCGTACAGGTCATGGCCAACAACCGTGGCCTGACGGTCGAACATCTGAACCGGGTGGCAGACAACCTGAGTGGTTTCCTGGCCGACGATGCATATATGAACGGTCTGGTGGATACCCTTTGCTTTGCACAGGACGTGAAAACCATGATGAACGGACAGTATGGCGTTACCAAGATTGTGAAGGCCAACCGCTACGCCGAGAATGTCAACCAACAGAAAAAGCAAGAATATACCGACCAGATAGCCCTCATCTATGCCGAAGGCAATGTAATGCCCGGCAAGAGCACCGGAGCCACCACAGGCGTGTATGGCGACGACATAGTGAAAGCCCTGACCGATGCCACAAAGGACAAAAAAGTAAAAGCCATCGTGCTGCGAGTGAACTCGCCCGGCGGTGCCGTTACGGCCTCGGAGTCGATGACCCACGCCGTGCGTGAGGCCAAGAAGGTGAAACCCGTTGTCATTTCGATGAGCGGACTGGCTGCCAGTGCAGGCTATGAGATCAGCTGTTTCGGAACCAAAATCGTGGCCCATCCCACCACCCTCACCGGCAGTATTGGCGTTTTTGCCACCATCCCTGAGGTGGGCAATATGCTGCGCCAGAAGCTAGGCATCACCACGGACACGGTGATGACAAACAAGAATAGCACTGGGCTGTCACTTTTCCGTCCCCTTTCGGCCGATGCCCGCAATATGTTGCAACGCAATGTGGAGGATTTCTATATCACCTTCACCCAGCGGGTTGCTGACGGTCGCGGACTGAGCCGCACCTATGTGGACAGTATTGCCCGAGGGCGCGTATGGACGGGTCTGCAGGCCAAAGAGATTGGCTTGGTGGACACCCTGGGCGGACTGCCTCTGGCCCTGAACATCGCCGCCAACGAGGCCGGCATTGACTACAAGAAAAGCCGGGTGAAAGTATTCCCGAAGGAGAAGAGTCTTTGGGAGCAGGTGATGCAGCAAATGGAAGAAGGCAAAGAAGAAGAGATCAAAGCCCGACTGAACGCAGTCATCCCCTTCTACAGCGAGTTGGAAGAATGGAGCCAGATGGAGCCCTTGCAGGCACGGCTGCCGTTCTTGATAAAAATCTACTAATACCGCATACCCTTGATAGTCTGTATTGCTGAAAAACCATCGGTAGGACGCGACATTGCCCGCATATTGGGAGCCAATGTGGCCCATGACGGCTATATGGAAGGCAACGGATACCAGGTGACATGGACATTTGGTCATCTATGTACTCTCAAAGAGCCTCAGGACTACACCCCCTGGTGGAAGCAATGGAACCTAGACGACCTGCCCATGATTCCGCAGCGTTTTGGCATCAAACTCATCAACAACGATGGCTACGAGAAACAGTTCCACACCATCGAACGTCTAATGCAGGCTGCTGAAAGCATTGTCAATTGCGGCGATGCCGGGCAAGAGGGTGAGCTCATCCAACGATGGGTGATGCAAAAGGCGCAGGCCAAATGCCCAGTCAAGCGGCTGTGGATCTCCTCCATGACCGACGAGGCTATCAAAGAGGGGTTTGCCAACCTAAAGTCGCAGGACGACTACCAGTCGCTATATGAGGCGGGGCTTTGCCGCGCCATTGGCGACTGGCTGCTGGGCATGAACGCCACACGTCTCTACACCCTCAAATATCGTCAAGGCCAACGACAAGTACTCTCCATAGGCCGTGTGCAGACCCCCACGCTGGCCATGATCGTCAACCGGCAATTGGAAATTCGGAATTTCAAGCCAGAACAGTACTGGGTGCTGGCCACCGTCTACCGCGGAACCCTCTTCACCCTCAAACAGAGCGATGACGAGGAGAACACCGGCAGCAACAAAGGCAGGATCAGCAGCGAAGAGGAAGGGCGCAAGGCTTTTGAACTCATTAAGGACCGCGACTTTGAGGTGACCGGCGTGAGCAAGAAAGCCGGCAACGAGGCTCCGCCCCGTCTGTTCGACCTCACCAGCCTACAGGTAGAATGCAACAAGAAATTCTCTTTCTCGGCCGACGAGACACTCAAATACATCCAAAACCTATACGAAAAGAAATTCACCACATACCCCCGTGTGGACACCACCTACTTGAGCGACGACATCTACCCCAAATGTCCAAAGATTTTGCAAGGATTGGTGCCATACATGCCACTCATCCAACCCCTGATGGGCACCAAGCTGAAGAAGAGCAAAAAAGTGTTCGACACCTCCAAGGTAACCGACCACCACGCCATCATACCCACCGGCATGAATCCTGCCAACGGCGACATGACATATAACGAAAAGAAAGTTTTCGACCTGATTGCCCGAAGGTTTATTGCCGTATTTTATCCCGACTGTAAGTTTTCTTCCACTACGGTGACCGGGAAGGTGGAAACCGAAGAGCTCAACAGCCAAGGCAAAGTCAAGAAAGGCAAGGTGGAATTCAAGGCCACTGGCAAACAGATACTAGAGCAGGGATGGCGCGATGTCTTCAGCTGGGGACACGCCACCAAAGAGGCCGTCACCGACGACGAGGGCAACAAGAAAGAGGAGGAGAAAATGCTGCCAGACTTTAAGAAAGGCGAACACGGTCCCCACACCCCTACCCTCACCGAGAAATGGACCCAGCCCCCTAAGCCCTACACCGAGGCAACCCTGTTGCGAGCCATGGAGACCGCTGGAAAGAATGTGACCGACGAAGAGCTGCGCGATGCCCTGAAGGAGAACGGCATCGGACGACCTTCGACACGCGCCGCCATCATAGAAACCCTCTTCAAGCGCAACTATATACGCAAGGAACGCAAATCGCTAGTCGCCACAGAGACAGGCATACAACTAATAGGACTCATCCACAACGACCTGCTGAAAAGTGCCGAACTGACGGGCCAATGGGAGAAAAAACTGCGCGAAATAGAGGCCCACAAATACAATGCCCAACAATTCATCTACGAACTGAAACAAATGGTGTGGCAGCTGGTGCAACAGGTGAAGTCCGACCCCTATCGTCCTGCACCTCCACAGCCTACCGCTCCTAACACATGATGCCATGCGATACTTCATACACCTAGCCTACAACGGGGCCAACTATTGCGGCTGGCAGACCCAGCCCAATCTACCGACAGTACAGCTCACCCTAGAGCAGGCACTGTCCACCCTTCTGCGACAACCCATTGCCATCGTGGGCTGCGGAAGGACAGACACGGGTGTGCATGCCAGCGATTTCTATGCCCATTTTACCACCGACACTGCTATAGACGCAGAGCAACTGACTTTCAAACTGAACAGTTTCCTACCTGAAGACATCGCTATTTTTGAAATCTTTGGCGTGCGGGATAATGCCCATGCCCGCTTCGATGCAACGGCACGTACCTACCAATACCATGTGAGCAACCGACGACTGCCGTTCAAACAAGGCCTGTACAGCCGCATCTACTACCATCCCGACCTGAATCTGATGAACGAGGGGGCCAAACTGCTGATGGAGTATGAAGACTTCACCAGTTTTGCCAAACTGCACACCCAAGTCAAGACAAACATCTGCCACCTGAGTATGGCACAGTGGGAAGAACGGGATGACGAATGGGTGTTTACCATCCGCAGCAACCGATTTCTCCGCAACATGGTGCGGTCTGTAACAGGTACCCTCTTGGACGTTGGACGAGGCAAACTCACCCTCGAAGGACTGCGGGAGATTGTCGAACAGAAGGACCGCTGTGCGGCAGGTGTATCCATGCCGCCGCAGGGTCTATTCTTAACACGGGTGGAATATCCTTTTGATGAAATAAAATTGTAACTTATGAAATATATCGAAGTCACCATTACTTTGGGGCAAAACGACCCTTACCGCGACCTGCTGGTAGACGCTCTCGGCAATGAAGGGCCATACGACAGCTTTGTGGAAACGCCCAATGGGCTAAAAGCCTATGTGCAAGAGAGTTTGTTTGATGAAGGCTGGTTGAAGGAACAGCTGGCCGACATCAACAACATGACCTCCTGCAGCTACTCTTTCGAATCCATGCCCGACAAGAATTGGAACGAGGAGTGGGAGAAACAGCACAAACCCGTGCTGGTAGAGGCCACCAACGGCAAACGGGTGTGGGTACGCGCCCCATTCCACGAGCACCGCTCCGATGTGGACTATGAGATTGAGATTGAACCCAAAATGTCATTCGGCACGGCCCACCACCAAACCACATACATGATGCTCTCCTACCTCACCGAGCTGGAAGTAACAGGGAAGAGAGTGCTGGACATGGGTTGCGGAACAGCGGTACTGGCCATTTTGGCCAAATTGCGGGGGGCAGCATACGTTGAGGCCATCGACATAGACGAATGGGCCTACAACAACGCTCTGGAGAATGCCCAGCGCAACGGCGTGGAGCTGAACGTGCGCATTGGCGATGCCGCCCTACTTGGCGAGAGGCAGTTCGACCTTATTATTGCCAACATCAACCGCAATATCCTGCTGAACGACATGGCAGCATACGTCCAAGTGCTGGAGAAAGGCGGCACACTGCTGCTGAGCGGATTCTATGAGAGCGATGTCCCCGTCCTACAGCATCACGCCGAATCCATCGGTCTCCGCCTTGAACAACAGAAAGTCCGCCAAAGCTGGACCGCCCTCCGATTGGTGAAACTTTGACTGTAGACTTTTAATATTTCCAAAAAAAAACTTATCTTTGCAAATTCTTATTATATATAAAGAACACAATTATTCACACTTACTCAACACATTAAATGAAATTTATTGAAACCAACAACATCAAAAGCGACATTTTTGGCGGCGTGACAGCTGGTATTGTCGCCCTCCCACTTGCATTGGCTTTCGGCATACAGGCTTTTGGCGGTATAGACTCACCTTCGGCAGCCTCTTTGGGTGCTTTGGCAGGTATCGTCGGTGCCACCATGCTCGGCTTCTTTGCCTCACTCTTTGGCGGCACGCATAGCCAGATTAGCGGACCTACCGGCCCTATGACCGTGGTCTCGGCCACCCTCATCGCAGGGGCCTGGGCCAGCTCTGGCGGCAATCTTGGAGCCGTGCTTATCAGCATGTCTCTGGCAGGCCTGTTCTGCGGCTTGTTCCAGATTCTTTTCGGCATCATCAAGATAGGCAAATATGTCCGCTATATCCCCTACCCTGTCCTTTCGGGCTTTATGAGCGGTATCGGCATCATCATCATCATTCAGCAAATTTATCCTCTGTTGGGTCTTAAGGGATCCGGCAGCATGATAGACCTCGTCACCGGCATTCCTTCCGCTGTGGCTGAGGGCATCTCCGTTACCGCCCTCTTGTTGGGACTTGGCACCATCCTCATCATCTCACTTTTCCCACTCATCACCAAGAAAATACCGGCCACCCTAGTAGCCCTTATTGTGATGACGGTAATATCCCTCTTCTGCGGTCTCGACTCCAAGCTTATCATCGGCGACATACCCTCGGGCCTGCCTCTGCCAGTGTTCCTCAAGAGCGAGATTGACATAGCTAGCATCGACTGGCTCGCCGTCCTCAAGGCCTCCATCATCCCCGGCCTCACGCTGGCTGGTCTGGGTTCTATCGACACCCTGCTCACCTCTGTGGTAGCCGACAACATCACTAAAACCAAGCATAACTCCAATAAAGAACTCATAGGCCAAGGTATCGGCAATGCCATCGCAGGTCTCTTCTGCGGCCTGCCGGGTGCCGGAGCCACCATGCGCACGGTAGTCAATGTCAAAAGCGGTGGTCGCACACAATTGAGCGGCATGATTCACGCCCTCATCCTGCTGGCCATCCTGCTGGGACTGGGAAGCGTGGTCAAATATGTGCCTTTGTCGGTGTTGGCCGGCATCCTCATCACCGTGGGCTGGGGCATCATAGACTTCAAAGGTTTCAAAGACCTCTTCAAGATCCCCAAGGCCGATGCCGTGGTATTGGTGGTTGTGCTGCTGGTGACGGTATTTGTTGACCTGCTCACCGCCGTGGGCATCGGCATGGTCATCGCCTGCGTGCTGTTCATGAAACGTGCCAGCGACCTAGTGGAAGGAGGCTACAGCTCCGCCACCATAAGCCAGTCCGACCTGCACCGCGGTCTGCCAGACCCCGGCCAAGCCGACTTCGACAAAAGCAAACCCTGGGGCGACGAGGGCGGTATCACCGATGAGATGCGCAAACAAATATACGTGCAACGTCTGAACGGTCCTATTTTCTTCGGTTCCATCACCAAATTCAAAGAAGTGATGGAGGATGTGCCCACCGATGCCAAAGTGGTCATCATCCGCATGAAGCTGGTCAGCTTCATGGACCAGTCGGGCCTCTACGCCATGGAGACAGCCATTAAGGAAATACAGTCGCATGGCACCATGGTGCTGATGACAATCATCCAGCCCCAGCCCATGTATATGCTGCGCACCTTAGACGTCATCCCCGACGTAGTTCCGGAAGAGCACACCTTCAAGACCTTCGAAGAATGCACAGAATTCCTTTCCAAATTGAGATTTGAGAATTGAGAATTGAGAAGGTTCACGCAGCTATGAAAGATAACATCCTGTATACAAAAAGTATGGCATTTGCTATCCGCTGTGTTAATCTGTACAAACACTTGACCTTAGAAAAGAAAGAGTTTGCTCTAAGCAAACAAATGTTGAGAAGTGGTACAAGCATTGGAGCAAACATTCGAGAAAGTAGGAATGCCCAAAGTCGTGCAGATTTTATCAACAAAATGGCCATTGCCTTAAAAGAAGCTGACGAAACTCAATACTGGTTTGAGCTGCTGCACCATACTGATTTTATCACTGAAAAGGATTTCACCTCAATCAACGCCGATGTAGACGAACTGATTTCCATACTCACATCGGTAATAAAAACAAGCAAAAACAAAATTAACAATGAGTAATAACCAGAATAGGGAATAGGAATTACGCCCATTAGGTCTCAATTCTAAATTCTCAATTCTAAATTCAACAACTATGGGTCGCGCATTTGAATATCGCAAAGCAAGAAAATTGAAACGCTGGGGGCACATGGCCCGCACATTCACCAAAATTGGTAAAGAAATCGAACTGGCAGTCCTTGCCAGCGGTCCTGACCCTTCAAGCAACCTCCGCCTGCGCCTGCTTATGGCTACGGCAAAGAGCGAGAGCATGCCCAAAGAAAATGTGGAACGCGCCATCAAGCGCGCCACCGAGAAGGACAAGAGCGCCTATAAAGAGGTGGTCTACGACGGCAAAGGCCCTCACGGCACTGCTTTCGTGGTCGAAACCGCTACTGACAACCCCACCCGCACCGTTGCCAACATCCGTGCCGCCTTCGTGCGCGGCAAAGGCGAGCTGGGCACCATGGGCATGAACGATTTCCTCTTCGAGCGCAAATGCTCCTTCGTGGTCGCCAACAAAGAAGGCGTGGACATGGACGAGCTAGAACTCGAACTCATCGACTACGACATCGACGAAGTGTTCCTGGACGAAGAAGATAACGAAATCAACATCTTCGCCGACTTCAAGAACTATGGTCCTATTTCAAAATATTTGGAGGACAATGGCTTCGAAATCAAGTCATTCAAATTCGAGCGCATCCCCCTCACCATGCGCGAACTCTCGCCCGAAGAGCAAGAAGATGTCAACGGCCTCATCGAACGTCTCGAAAACGACGACGACGTGGTCAACGTCTTCCACAACATGGCATAACTGCTCCTGCATTACGCACACCTTAGTAAGTGAATAATGTACGCAGGACATTATTCACTTACTATTATATCTGTATTATCTAATATGACTATCCGCATTGTACCGAAGAAGCCTCGGAGAGGCTTAATCTCAATAACCCCATACAAGAAAATCTCCGATTTTCGCAGTGTGGGGATTGGAATCAACCCCATAAGTGCGTCTCGGAGAGACGCGATTTCATATTTCGGACGATAGCGGATAATCATTTATCTAATATTTGTTTTTCTGTTCTTTTTTCGTCTTGGGGTGAACGATAAATAAAGCAACTGTTATAATGATATACAACGCCCATTTGAAGCATTTGCCAGCCAACAGATGCACCCTTATACCCTCATAAACGATGAATACAATGGTGAAAAAACGAGTTATTGGTATTGGCGAGACCGTACTAGACATACTTTTCAAGGACAACCAGCCACTGAAAGCCGTCCCAGGTGGCTCCACACTCAACAGCATCGTCTCTCTGGGTCGGGCTGGAGTACCATGCGCCATGGTGACAGCAGTGGGCAGTGACCATATTGGCAACATTATCTGCCACTCTATGGAAGAAAATGGCGTATCGCTGGATCATGTCTGCCGCATACCCAATGCCAAGTCAAACATCTCACTGGCTTTCTTGGACGAAAACAACGATGCGCAATATCTCTTTTACAAGGACCAAACTTTAAAAGCATTGGATGTCCAACTGCCGCAGACAGGGAAAGATGACGTTGTATTGTTTGGTTCTTTCTTTGCCATCGACCCTACCTTCCGTCCTGTAGTGGGGGAATTGCTTCATCAAGCTCACAATGCCGGTGCCTGGCTTTATTATGATGTCAACTATAGAAAAAATCATATTGGCGACCTGCCCAATGTGATGCCCAATATTGTGGAGAATATGGATTTGGCCGATGTTGTGAGAGGGTCTGTAGAAGACTTCTACAATATTTATCAGCTGAACGAAGGAGATGAGATATACGCTCGCGTAAGTCCCCACTGCCGCACACTGATCCTGACTAACGGTTCGGAACCAATAAGGGTATATACACCCACCGAATGCCAGACCTATCCCGTCACGGGTATTAAAACCATCAGTACAATCGGGGCAGGTGACAACTTCAACGCTGGGTATATCTACGCCACAATGCAAGGCCAAAATGAGCAAGCTGCCCGCATTGCAGTGGCTCAGCAGTGGAGCCAAAATGTTTGCCGCCAGATAGGCAACAATATCAGCAACGAATTGGTCGCTCAAATAAGAAATGGTAATCCAAACCCTATGGTTTGATGAACAGAACATAGGAATGAGAAGAAAAGCAATTATTGGAGCCATACGGAAGTCACTTTGCTGATGGTGCATGATAAACAGAACGTCATGTCATAATTCAGCCAAGTACCACCATCCAAATGCACCAGCTAAGTAAAACACAACTAAAAATCATTATATTCAATGAGTTTCAACAAACACGACATATCACGCAATGCTTGCCAACTTTTTGGCAAGCAGGCCCACTGCGGCTACGACTGGTGGTGGCACAGCCTAACGGCATACGATGCCGATACAGGCACACCACGTCCCTTTTTCATCGAGTTCTTCCTTTGCAATCCAGCCTATGGTGGTGACACTCCCCAGTTCGGACAGTTGAAAGAGAATAAAGAAAAGGGCTTGCCTCCTTCCTACCTGATGGTGAAAGCCGGAGCCTGGTGTGGAGCTGATAGGACACAGCTGCACAGATTCTTTGGATGGAAACAAACTGTGGTGGATATGAGTGTGCCTTTTTCTGTCAAGGCAGGCGACTGCATGGTGTCGGAGACCGAGACCCATGGTTCGGTGGACATCAGTCCTGCCGAGGCACAGTCACACCCCGAATGGATGTGCGGTAGCGGTAGCATGTCATGGAATCTTAAAATACGGAAGCAGGTGGCTTTCAACGTGGGCTATGGTGCCAGCCGGCCTATGCGTCAGTGGCAACTATTCGAAATGTTTTGGCATGCCGAAGGTATGAAGACTGAATACGAAGGTGAAATCACCTTCAACGGGAAACGCTATCTCGTGCATCCGCACAACTGCTTCGGCTATGCCGACAAGAACTGGGGCAAGGACTTTACCACACCATGGGTATGGCTCTCTTCGTGCAACCTCACCAGCGAACTAACGGGACGCAAGCTCACCAACAGTGTGTTCGACATAGGTGGCGGCAAGCCCAAAGTGGGACCGGTGGCATTGCCACGTCAGCTGCTCTCGGCACTTTGGTACGAGGGCAAAGCCTATGAGTTTAACTTCTCTAAATTCTGGACAGGATGTCGCACCCGGTTCCGTTGCTACGAGACCGACACGCAGATAGTATGGCATGTGGAGCAGCGTACATGGCTTAACCGAATGGTGACAGACATCGTGTGCGAGAAAGCCGACATGCTGTTGGTGAATTATGAGGCACCCAACGGACTCAAACGCCACAACCGTCTATGGAACGGCGGAAACGGACATGGCACTATTTGCCTATATCGACACGGTAAGCTGATTGACCGTATCCATGTGGAGAATGCTGGTTGCGAATATGGTGAGTACGATGTCCTTACCCCTTACAAAGGCTAAAACAACAACCCCACCGAGAAATGATTTGAAACAGCCCCCACACCTAGATTGTATATAAGTAACAGCATATCAATATAATACATACATCACCACTCAAACGAGGGTAATAAGAACAGAAAAAAGACAAAAACAAATATGAAACGACTCATTATTATGGACATTATCGCGGCTTAGCAGAGAAATAAATCAAACAATAACACATTGACCGACAACAATATAATTAAATAACTAAAAAAGTTTCTACAAAAAAGTTTGTCAATTAGAAAAAAAGTCGTATCTTTGCAACCGATTTCAAAAGGAAATCTCCTAAACAAGCCGCATTCGTCTAGTGGTCCAGGACAACTGCCTCTCACGCAGTAGATCATCAGTTCGACTCTGATATGCGGTACAAAGGCAACTGAATTTCAATCAGTTGCCTTTTTTATATCGCTCTAGTACAATAATAGACTGATTTTTTCGTTATCTCGTTATGGAAGACCAAAAACACACAGCAGAAAGCATCATGGAGCTGATAAACAGTCTGCCTATCATGGAGCGTATCAAGCTGCACGACCTGTACAAGGGAGTGCAAACTGCATCATCAGACATGGAAGAGTACCTGACGGAACAAAGGTTCTCGGGCGGACGGGTGTGTCCCATATGTGGAGGGACCCATGTTCAGCGAAATGGGAAACGAAAGAATGGGGCACAGAAGTTTATCTGTAAGGACTGTGGCAAGACGTTCTCTATAAGGAAGAACACCATTTTTAACGGCACGCGTAAGAGCCTGTCGGTATGGAGAGAATACATGAGCTGTATGGCGGAAGGGTTGACGATAGACCAAAGTGCCGAACGGTGTGGCATTACGCATTACACATCATTCATATGGAGGCACAAGATTCTCGACGCCCTTGGAGAGTGTTCCAGAGACACAGAGTTGTCCGGCATTGTAGAAGCAGACGAGACATTCATGCCGTTGTCATTCAAGGGCGACAGGTCTCTTTTCTCAAAGGGAGAAGTAGAGCGGCAGGCACGAGTCCGAGGAGGAGAGAACCACAAGAGGGGACTATCGGACGAGTTGGTGTGTATCCCATGTGCCATAGACCGCAAGGGCAATGCCGTAAGCAGAGTGGCCAAGCTCGGGAAATGCTCGACCAAGGCCGTGAGGGAGGTTCTTGGCGGCCATGTGAACCATGAGGCCACCCTGTGTACCGACGAGGAAGCCTCATATCGCAAATTTGCGAAGGAGAACGGTAATGCCCTTGTCCAGATTAAGGGGGGCAAGGGGACGGTGAAAGGCATATACCACATACAACACCTCAACGCATATCATTCCAACCTTAAGAACTTTATCGGGCAATTCAAAGGAATATCGTCCAAGTACTTGAACAACTACCTCGTATGGAACAACGAAGTGGAACGAAGAAAGAATGGTTTTGCGGAAAAGGCAGTAGCCGTACTCCAACAGGTGGCATCAGCAATTTTTGAGGAGACCTGCTCGGCTCTCTTTTTGAGACCAGCTGTGCCTCTTCTGGTAAAAAATCAGTCCTAAATCAAACTAGAGCGAAAAATAATCATAAAATGCAAGAACAAAAAGACAATATCCGCCAGCTGCGCAAGCGGCTGCAGGATTGCGAGGATTATATCCTGCGTATAGCTAAGCCCTTCGAGGGCTATTGGGACAAGGCGACAGAGGGGGTGATCGATGACCATCTCGGCACCCGGCAGTGGATCCTCAATGAGATGTTTGCAAAGCATGCCACCGAGGCCGAGGTGCGGCGCTTCGAGGTGGTCAACGAGCAACTGCTGGCGCTGACAAAGCAGCTGAACGAGCGTCACCGCACGCTGCAGGACCAGATGTCCGCCATTCATACCCTCAGCGGCGAGCCTTTCGAATTGGAGACCACGCTCCTCTACAGTCACAACGAAAATGATCCGCACCTCTTCACGATGGAGGAGGATGCCTTCTACGGTTCGCGGTGGAACGAGATGCTGTGGGTCATCGGCGATAATTCGCGTCTGGACGACATCTGCTGGTGCTGTGGTGACCATCTCTGCAACCTCGACGACGGCCAGACTTGGGCCGAAGGCCCCCTCCGCATCCCCCAGCTCGACCACCTCTGCGTCTGCTACGCAGTCCATGCCCTCTGCACCCACATGAACTACTCCATCCCCGACCTCCTCCGCATGACCACCTACGCCTTCAACTACCAGATAAATACGAATGTCGACCCCATACTGTTTGAACGATAAAATGCACCTGTATCAGAAAATATTCGTATTTTTGCATAGTAAACAAACAACTATTTAATGCATTATGAAAGACTTTGTTGCTGAGAATGAAAGAATTCTCGAAAAATGGAGGAAACACAATGAAGAGTGGCATGAGACAAATTTTGCAGATGATGGGATAATGTATCGTGGAGTAATCAAGACGATAGAGAATGGCACTGAACGCTATTCTGATGGAAAACAAGAAAACGAAATGTGGAATAAAGCTCCATTGCGAGTTTTATTTCTAACAAAGGATCAAAATGCAGGTGGATATGACGCTTGGGATGTTAGGGGAGAAACAGGCAATCTATCCTATGCATTCTATCGAAATCTAATGTATCAGTTATATGGATTAGTCAACACAAAGCCAGGATACAAAGCTGATTATATATTTACAAATGAACAGGCGATTGAACTATACAATACGTTTCCTATTGCGAGAATTAATGCGAAGAAAGAAGCTGGCGGCAATTCTGTCTCAAACAACACATTAAGGTATTATTTAGAAAGAGACAAAAATTTACTTAAAGAACAGATACTAAATTTAGATGCAGATATAATTGTTTGTTGTGGCTATTCGGATTGCATAGAAGAAAGTGGTAACTTATTGCTGAATTTCTTAAAGAGTGAGTGTTACCAAGGTTTAGATAATAGGGATGATAGTGGATGGGTTGATGATGATGGTTGGGTATATTATGATACGAAAGAAAACAAGATAGCCATCAATAATTGGCATTTTAGTGCAAGAAAGAGTTCCGAAGAATGGTATAATAGTGTGATTAATGCATATCAAATCTTTCTTAACACTCATCCTGACTTCACAAAAACTCATAGGAATTGATACACTACATCGCAGACTAGGAGCATTACACAAAGGTGTTGGCACTTTGTGAGAAGGTCAAGCACGATTTGTGGATTGGTACTGCCGACCTGAAGGACTTGTACGTGGCGGGAGGTCGGGATGTGGTTCCGTTCCTGTCGGCGCTCGACAAGCTGCTCAAGCGCGGTGTCGACATTCGTCTGCTGCACGCCAAAGAACCAGGTGAGAACTTCCGCGAGGACTTCGACAAGTATCCTGGGTTGTGGAGCAGGTTGGAACGGAGACTCTGCCCACGGGTGCATTTCAAGATAATGATTTTCGACTGCGCTACCGCCTCCCGACCCTGCGGATGTTCCATGCTGTGTCGCTGGTCTGGATTTGCAATCCAGACCCACTGAGTATAAGGATTTTCAATCCGCAAAAGTAATGAATAGAACCGCTATAGCACCTGAGGCAATAAAACAGCCACATCTTCGTTATCCTACTGATGATGACTAAAAACGGCATACAAAACCCGACCTGGCCAGACGGTGGAGTCACGAACCCTCGTAATGACATATTCTTTTGACCTCGAAGAACGGCATCAGTATGATAACCATGAGTTTCATGGCACTCTTGGTTTTGGCGTTGCCGAGCGTCTTCAAGCCAAGCTTGCTGTCTGTAAGCCGGAGCAGCTGGAGCGTTTTGTACATCGCATGCATGGCACTTTCTTCGTCTACCTCGAGTTATTACCCGATTTCAGAAATGTTTTTTGTAATTATGTGGTATGGCATGATTGAAAAATATTTGAATTCACTTTGCAAAATTACTAAAATTCAGTGATATATGCAAATAATCATGCCACTTTTTTTTGTGCTAAACTTGAGTAACTTACAAAATAAAAAACAGGGAAGGCTCTTGGTGAGTCTTCCCTTCCTTAAAAACGCTGTCGTAAAACCGATTTATATTACAATTTGAGGCGCACGCCGCCCAGGAAGGAGATGCCCGGCTGGGGGATGCCGCCATAGTCACAATAATCTTTATTTAATACATTATAGCCTTCGGCATAAAGGGTGAGCTGCCAGAGGTCGTACTCCACACCGCCATTGAGCAGGAAGACCGGGGCATAAGCCTGCGGCTGTCCTTGAAGGTCGGTGTAAGTGCCAACACGGTAATGGTAGTCAGCCAAGAGTTTGACCCGGAAGCCCTTGAAAGGCGAAAGCACCATGTCTAGGCCCACCTTGTGGCGAAGGTAGTCGAGCACATAATTGCTGATATAGCCATCGGCTGCTTGCGCCAAGGTGCAATAGGAATAGCTTAGGCCCAAGCGGCGCAGGAGTCCAGTGCCGCGATAGGCGGCTTGAAGGTCGCCTCCAAAGGCATCAATGGTAGCGTGGTTCATGCTATGCCACACCGACTCTTCGGGCTGGCGGACCCAGTCGATGATATTGGAGCCAAGACGGCCATAGACAGTGGCCACAGCACCGAAATGAGGCCGCGAATAGCGCAGCGTGATTTCGGCATGATGGCTCACTTCGGGCTTGAGATTGGGGTCGCTAATCTGGGTGGCGCTGTGATAATACAAGTCGGTGTATGTGGGCAGACGGAATGAGCGGCCCAAACTGCCAGTCAGACGCCATTGCTGACTGATGGGGTAGTCGCCACTGAGGGAATAGCCGAAGTTGGGTCCCATCAAGGTGTTGTAGGAGCCCATGAGTCCGGCTGTGAGTTTCATCTTGCGGAGGAAAAGGCTATGCTCGGCAAATGCGTTGGCATTCAGGCGTGCCTTGCCAAGGGCATAGAAGTGCCCTTCCGGCTCCCAATAGACAGGACGAGGCTTGGCTAGGGTATCGCCCAAGACAGAGCTTAGGATGGCCTCATCTCGTATTTCGGTACCGAAAGTAGTCTTGCCTCCAGACCAACGTCGTGAGGCACGCAGCCTCAAGCCAGCGTTGGACGAGAGGTGGTAGTTGTGACCGACATACCAGCTGGGAGCCTCCACCATGCCCTCACGGAAAAGCTCGAAACGGTCTTTGTGAAGCCGACCGTATAGGGTGGCTTCGAGCTGCCACCCACGCCAATAGCGCAGGCGTGAGGCAGAGGCAAGGAGAGTGCGTGTAGCCTCGTACTGGTCGGGATAACGCAGGCTATAGAATGCCTGGCTGCCAAAATCCTTGGACTGACCGCCCAATTGCAGCAGCCAGTCCCCTACCCTATCATGACGGCGAGCCTGGAGATAGAGACTGCCGTGTCGATAGTCGGTGTTGGGCCTGTAGCCGTCGCTGCGATGGTAAGCAGCAGCGGCAGAGAGGGTCCAAGGTCCTGATACCCGAGTACCGCCGGCGGAAAGATGGGCCTGGCCAAAACTACCACCTGCCAGTTGGGCTCGAAACTGATTGGCGGAAGCCTCACCAGTAACGATATTTACGGCCCCACAGAAGGATGAAAGGCCATAGTGGACCAATGCAGCAGCAGGGATGATTTCGACGCGGTCGACCATTGCAAGGTCAATAGGAATGTCGAGGTTGTGATGACCCGTTTGGGCATCATTGAGGTTGACACCATTGAGCAGGACAATCATTTGGTCGAAGGTACCTCCACGCATGGTGAGGTCGCCTTGCACGTCGCCGCCTCCGCGGGTGCGCAGATCCAAGCCGGGCAACTGCTCCAGCAATTCCCCGACAGAGCTAACCGCCAACCCCTGCAACTGTGTTCGGGAGATGACGGCAACCGCATCAGGCGACCCCTGTGTGGAGTCGGCTGCGGCTATGATGTCGAGGGTAGGTAAGAGATGCTCCTCCAACTGGTCGTCGGTCTGGGCCATGGCTGTGCCACAAAGAAATGGAAGGCACAAAGCCACCAGAGCGACCGACTTCTTCAATTGGCGATCTGCTATGTAGGAGGCCAGACGTCCAATATTGACCACTCGGTGCATCGAACAGAAAGCAGCATAGCCCGCACGGCTGAATCGGCGGAAACGGAATGCCGCATTGTGTAGAAAAGTTTGATGTTTCATAATGGTTTATCAGATGTTGGTCTTACGACAATGTTTTTCTAGGAAAAAAGCACCTGCGAGAACGTCAGTAAACGCAGGTGCTGCTCAAAAAGGACACATCTAGGAAAAGAATAAACCGTAGATGCTTAGCAACTATTTTGCTTTAAATCATTATAAATTCTTAGCGTATGGGGAATTGGTAACCGACAGTAAGCAAGAGGGCGAAGTTATTGCCTTGAGGCACCATCAGCACATCGCTGGTATGGTAACTCTGGCTCTCTGAGTCGGTTTTAAGCACATCCACTTCATCCTTTACAGCCAGGAACCCATAGTCAACCTGCAGCATGACCGACAGATCCTGCCACTCATAACCAACGCCAAGGATGAAACTAACGTCAAGGCGGTTGAGGTGGTTGAAAACAGGGTCGTTCTCGATTCTGTAATTCCAGTCATTCTGGGGGTAGCCCTGAGATATTTTTCGGTCGTTTGTCCAACCGAAAAGACCATAGCTGACTGCCGGACCGATCGAAAGCAAACCGAAGTGGCCTGGTTCACGGATGGGCAGCTCATAGCGGAACGTGGCGAGGACCGGGAGCTGAAGATAGTATACTGAGTGAGAACCCTCACGTATGGACATCACGCTTTCCAAAACCTCCTCGAATTTGGACCCACGGCGAATCAAATTAAGGCCGGTCTGAACCATAAGGTTCTGGGCGAAAAAAGATTGGGAATTGGTGAAACCGAAACTAACAAAACCACCCACATTGGCAGCCAATATAGGACGATTGGTGGCCAAATCGTCTACATGCACGCCCATGCCGACACCCCCTCTAAAACCAAAGTTAAGCAGCTGTGCCTGAGAGGTGAAAGAGATGGCAACAAGGAACGCCAGAGTTACAAGAATCTTTTTCATAAGATATGCTATAAATTCGTGCAAAAATACGATTTTTTTTTTGATTAGCGCGTTTTTTTCTTTTAGCAATGGGACTTCTTTATCCAAAAGGCACTCATGCTCTAGAAAATCACAGCTTACGGTAGATAAAATCTGTCATTAACTCATAGAGGTTCAAGCGGGTATTGCCGCCGTAGATACTATGGTTCTTATTAGGATAAATGCGAAACTCGAATTGCTTGCCTGCATTCTCGAGAGCGGTGACCATGTCGACAGCATTCTGGAAATGGACGTTGTCGTCGCCGGTGCCATGAATTAGCAGGTAATTGCCTCTAAGCAGATTGGCAAAATTGAGAGGTGAGTTATCGTCGTAGCCACGGGGATTGTCCTGCGGCCGCTGCAGGAAACGCTCGGTGTAAATATTGTCGTAATAGCGCCAAGTGATGACCGGTGCCACAGCGATGGCACTCTTAAAGACATCATGTCCTTTGAGGATGGAAAGGGTGGAAAGGTAGCCGCCGAAACTCCAGCCAAAGATACCAATACGGCTTTCGTCAATCCAGCTCTTCTTGCCGAACCACCGAGCTGCCTCGCAGGCATCCTCGCACTCCATCTTGCCCAGGTTCTTATAAGTCATTTTTTTGAAATGGGCACCGCGTCCACCAGTGCCGCGTCCATCGAAGCAAGCCACCACATAGCCATGTTGGGCTAACATGTGGAACCAATAGTAGTCACTGTATCCGTAGCTGTTGGTCACTTGCTGGTTGCCGGGGCCGCCATAGACATAGAAGAATAATGGGTACTTCTTGGTAGAGTCGAAATCAGGTGGCAGAATCATGTAGTAGTTCAAATCGGTACCCAAGGTAGTTGTAAGGGTGCCGAATGTTTTTCGGCCAGTGCCGTACTCAGCCATGCGCTGGCGCAAATCGGCATTGTCCTGCAAGGTTTTCAGCAATTTGCCCTTGCTGGTATGAAGGGTATATACCGGAGGCGTATTGGCATCGGTAAAAGTGCTGATATAATATTTGCTGCTCTGGCTAAAGCTAGCATTATACCATCCCGGTTTTTCACTTAATTTGGTTTTCTTTTTCCCCTTGAAGTCAATGCAGTAGAGTTCGTTGTTGATGGGAGAAGACTCATGAGAGAGATAGTAGACTAGGCCTGCTTTTTCATCCACAGAGCAGACCGATGTGACATCGAAGGCTCCGTTGGTAATCTGGCGGACCAACTTACCCGTGAGGTCATACATGTAGATGTGATTGTAGCCGTCTTTCTCGCTTGTGAGCAGCATGTGCTTGCCGTCTTTGAGGAACATCCAGGTTTCTGGCACCTCCACATAAGCCTCATCCTCTTCGGTATAGAGGGGGGTGATGGCACCTGTGCGGGCATCGGCCAACAGCAGTTCCATCTTGTCCTGGAGGCGGTTCATACGCATCAGGGCCAGCACGTTGGCATCCTGTGTCCACTGCATGCGGGGCATGTACTGGTCGTTCTGGCTGCCGATGTTCAGTTTCATGGTTTTGCCTGTTTCAAGGTCATAAATCATCACATCCACCACAGAATTGTCCTCACCAGCCTTCGGGTACTTGTAGGTGTAACCTTCGGGATAAAGCTCACCCCACATCTGCATAGTATATTGTTTCACCTTGCTCTCATCGAAACGATAGAAAGCGATCTTCTTGCTGTCGGGCGACCAATAAAAACCACGAGTGATGGCAAACTCTTCCTCATAGACCCAATCGGTAGTGCCATTGATGATTTCGTTCATCTTACCATCGGTGGTTATCTGGGTCTCCTTGAGGGAGTTCAGCGACATCATATACAGGTTGTTGTCGCGCACATAGGCTATCATCTTGCCGTCAGGAGAGAACGTGGTGAGACGCTGTTTGCCGCTCTGGCTGACTTTCTGGAGGCTTCCATCGGCAACATTATATATATAGTAGCTGCTCACGCCGCTTCGACGATAGATAGGCTCAAACTCAGCACTCAACAGAATCTTCTGTTCGTCCATGGAAAACTCGTATGACTCAACAGGAGGCATTGGTTTGACTGTCTTGCGCATAGGGTCTTGGAATGCACACACCACATCGACTTTTTCTCCAGTCTTATAGCTGTACTTCTCTATGCCTGAACGGGTGAGGACACAATAATGTTCGCCGTCCTGCATAGAACGAATGGTAGAAATGCCCATAGGACGGAATGTGGCTTTGGACCATATATCTTCCAATGTAATCTGTTTGGTTTGCGCCTGTGCGCCCACAATTGCTGCCATAGCCAACAACAAAAAGACAATTTTTTTCATGTACGTTACGTAATAAAGTTTTAATACTGATAGCGGATGGAGGGTCTCCGCAGGGTTTAAAGTGAAGAGCTAAGAGCCGAACCCGTTAATGGATTTCGGCCCTTAACTCTATGGAGTGGTCTGCTGCCGTTTAGAGCTTGGGACCAGCAGCAATCAGGGCCTTACCGGCCTCGTTATAGGTGAATTTCTCGAAATTCTTGATGAAACGACCTGCAAGATCCTTAGCCTTAGTATCCCATTCATTGGCATCTGCATAGGTGTCGCGGGGGTCAAGAATCTTAGGATCGACACCAGGCAGTGCGGTAGGTACTTCGAAGTCGAAATAAGGAATCTTCTTGGTGTCGGCCTTCAGGATAGAGCCATCGAGAATGGCATCGATAATTCCACGGGTATCCTTAATGGAGATACGTTTGCCCGTACCGTTCCAACCAGTGTTGACCAGATAGGCCTTGGCTCCGCTCTTTTCCATGCGTTTCACCAGCTCCTCGGCATACTTGGTAGGATGCAGTTCGAGGAAGGCCTGGCCGAAGCAAGCACTGAAGGTGGGAGTGGGCTCGGTGATGCCACGCTCGGTACCAGCCAATTTGGCAGTAAAACCACTGAGGAAATAGTACTTGCACTGTTCGGCAGTAAGGATGCTGACGGGAGGAAGCACGCCAAAGGCATCGGCACTGAGGAAGATGACATTCTTGGCAGCAGGACCGGCACTCTTGCCGTAGAGGGGCAGCACAATTTTTTCGATGTGGTCGATAGGATAGCTCACGCGGGTGTTCTCGGTGACGCTCTTGTCGGCAAAGTCTATCTTGCCATTGGCATCAACGGTGACATTCTCCAGCAATGCGTTGCGACGGATAGCATTGTAGATGTCGGGCTCGCTTTCCTTGTCCAGGTTGATGACTTTGGCGTAGCAGCCGCCCTCGAAGTTGAACACGCCCTCGTCATCCCAGCCGTGCTCGTCGTCACCGATAAGCAGACGTTTGGGGTCGGTGCTGAGGGTAGTCTTGCCGGTGCCGGAGAGGCCGAAGAAGATAGCGGTGTTCTCACCTTTCATATCGGTATTGGCGGAGCAGTGCATAGCGGCAATACCTTGGAGAGGCAGGTAGTAGTTCATCATGCTGAACATACCCTTCTTCATCTCACCGCCATACCAGGTGTTGAGGATGACCTGCTCGCGACTGGTGACATTGAAAGCCACACAGGTGTCGCTGTTGAGGCCCAGCTCCTTATAGTTTTCCACCTTGGCCTTGCTGGCAGCATAGACGGTGAAGTTGGGGGTGAAGTCCTTCAGTTCCTCTTCCGTGGGTTTGATGAACATGTTGCGCACAAAGTGTGCCTGCCAAGCCACTTCCATGATGAAACGGACGGCCATGCGGGTGTCCTTGTTGGCACCGCAGAAAGCATCCACCACCCACAGTTCTTTGTTGCAGAGCTCTTTCTTGCCCAGCCCCTTCACATACTCCCATGTCTGCTCCGACATCTCGTGGTTGTCGTTCTTATACTCCGGGGTAGTCCACCACACGGTGTTCTTGGAGTTAGCATCCATGACGATGTATTTGTCTTTAGGAGAACGGCCTGTGTAGATGCCCGTCATGACATTCATGGCACCCAGTTCGGTAAGCTGACCTTTATCATAACCAGTGAGAGAGGGGTCGGATTCGAATTGAAAATACTCCTCATAAGAGTTGTTGTAATGAAGGCTCTTGATTCCGGTAATACCGATGCCTTCAAGGTCTTTAATGATTTTTTCGTTCATTTTATTTTACTAGGTATTATTATATTTGTAATATATCAAAAGGGGGGCAGGCACCTTCTTTAGTGCTGCACCCCTTTGCATAAGTATTATCGCATATTGCTGGCCTTGATGGCTGCCTGGGCTGCGGCAAGGCGTGCCAGAGGCACACGGAAAGGACTGCAGCTCACATAGTTCAGACCCGTCTGATAGAAGAATTCCACCGAAGCGGGGTCGCCACCATGCTCTCCGCAGACACCGCATTTGAGGTTCTCGCGGGTGCTGCGACCACGGTCGACACCCATCTTCACCAGCTGGCCTACACCTTTCTGGTCGATGGTGTTGAAGGGGTCGGCCTTCAATATCTTTTCGTCAACGTAGGTGTGGACAATGGAGTTGACATCGTCGCG
This sequence comes from uncultured Bacteroidales bacterium, assembly GCA_947168515.1. GTDB lineage: Bacteria > Bacteroidota > Bacteroidia > Bacteroidales > P3 > Colimorpha. The sequence goes on along the minus strand of CAMVMF010000008.1, from coordinate 2,758 downwards.
GCTGAAGCCGAAGGTCATCTGGGTCAAGTCGTTGGTGCCGAAGCTGAAGAACTCGGCCACTTCGGCAATGCGGTTGGCGGAGATGGCAGCACGCGGAATCTCAATCATGGTACCGTACATATAGGAAATATATACACCATATTTGGCCTGCACCTCAGACTTCACACGGTCGGCAAGCATCTTCTGATGTTCCAGCTCGTGGACGTTGATGGTCAGGGGAACCATGATTTCCAGATGGGGGTGGTAGCCTTCCTGCAACAACTCGGCGGTGGCGCTGAAGAGGGCGCGGTACTGAGTTTCGGTGATTTCGGGGTAGATGATACCCAAACGAACACCACGCATACCCATCATGGGGTTGACCTCACGCAGAGCGTCCACACGCGATTTCAGATCCTCGAACTTCATGTCGCGTTCTTCGGCCACTTCGCGCTGCTTGGCTTCGGTCTGGGGAACAAACTCATGCAGTGGGGGATCCATCAGACGGAAGGTCAGCGGCTTGCGGTCCATAACCTTCAGGGTGCGCTTAGCCGACTCCTTGATGTAGGGTTCCAACTCCTTCAACGATGCCAAACGGGCCTCTTTGGTGTCACTCAGAATCATGTTGCGAAGCTTTTCCAGCGGTTTCTCGCTGTCCTTGCCATAGAACATGTGCTCGATGCGGAACAGTCCAATACCCTCGGCGCCAAAGCTGATGGCCTTCTGAGCGTCTTCGGGATTGTCTGCGTTGGCGCGGACCCCCATGGTGCGGTATTTGTCCACGATAGTCATAAAGTCTTGGAAACGGGGATTGGTGGTGGCATCAACCATACGGATGGCACCTTCGTACACCCAACCCTTGGTACCGTTGAGGGAGAGCATGTCGCCTTCTCCATAGGTCTTGCCTCCGATGGTGAGGGTCTTGGCCTCGGCATTTATTTCAAGTTCTTCGCAACCCACAATGCAGCATTTTCCCCAGCCGCGGGCCACAAGGGCTGCATGAGAGGTCATTCCGCCGCGGGCAGTCAAAATACCGTCGGCGGCACGCATACCTTCCACATCCTCCGGGTTGGTCTCCTCGCGAACCAAGATGCACTGGATCTTGGCGCGACGGAATTCTTTGGCCTTCTCATTGGTGAAGGCGATGTAACCTATTGCACCACCAGGGCCTGCGGGCAGACCCTTAGCAATGGGTTTGTGATTCTTCTCGTCTGCGGCATCCAGAATGGGGTGCAGCAACTCGTCCAGCTGGGAGGGGCTCATGCGCAGCACCACCTCCTTTTCGCTGATAAGGCCTTCTGCTGCCATATCGAGGGACATGTTCAATGCGGCCACACCGGTGCGTTTGCCCACACGGCACTGCAACATATAGAGCGTGCCATCCTGTATGGTGAACTCGATGTCCAGCATGTCGTGGTAGTTCTTCTCCAGGATATCCCTAATCTGGCACAACTCAGCATAGATGCCCGGCATCAGCTGTTCCAGCGAGGGCATATTTCTGTTCTGGTCGTTCTTGGTCTCCTCGTTCAAGGGGCTGGGGGTGCGGATGCCGGCCACGACATCCTCGCCCTGTGCATTCACCAACCACTCGCCATAGAACTTGTTCTCGCCCGTGGCGGGGTTGCGGGTGAAGGCCACGCCGGTGGCACTGTTGTCACCCATGTTGCCAAACACCATGGCCTGCACGTTCACAGCGGTACCCCAGTCGTCGGGAATGCCCTCAATGGCGCGGTAGCTGACGGCCTTCTTGCCATTCCATGACTTGAACACGGCCTTGATGCCGCCTTCCATCTGGGCTCTGGCATCATCAGGAAACTCGGTGCCCAGCACCTCTTTCACCCTGGCCTTAAAGTCCTCTGCCAACTGTTTCAGGTCATCAGCGGTCAGGTCGGTGTCGCTCTTGTATCCGTGGCTGGCCTTGTAGCTGTCCAGCATATCGTCCAACTGCTTGCGTATACCTTTGCCATCGGCGGGTTCGATGCCCTCGCTCTTTTCCATCACCACGTCGGCATACATCATAATCAGACGACGATAAGAGTCATAGACAAAACGGGGATTATTGGTACGCTTCAGCATACCGGGGATGGTCTTAGAAGAAAGACCTATGTTGAGGACCGTGTCCATCATACCAGGCATGGAGGTGCGCGCACCGGAACGACAACTCACCAGCAGGGGGTTCTTGGGGTCGTCATACTTCATACCCATCAGCTTCTCCACATTCTCCATGCCTTTCCATACCTCGTCCATCAACCCGTCGGGAAGCTCACAGTTATTCTCATAATAGGCTGTGCAGCACTCTGTCGTGATTGTCAATCCAGCAGGAACAGGAAGACCCAGCAGGCACATCTCGGCCAAGTTGGCACCCTTGCCACCCAACAGGTTCTTCATGTCGGCCCTACCCTCAGCAGTCCTACCTCCAAAAGTGTAAACGAATTTAGTCATAAAAGTTAAGATATTGTTTATTAATAAATTATTTTATTTCCACTCCATACTTAAGAAAGTGCAAAGATACAAAAAAAAAACCACTTATTAGTAAATATATATAAAAGATATCAACACAACCATACATATCCCCATAAGACACAATATATCAATATGTTCTGCTGCAGCCATACAACTCCAGCAGAACATAACCGTGTCGAGTCCTTCTTTTTTTGATTATCATTGCTCAGGCTCGGCAACGCCCCTCTATCTTCTATGCCTTTTTTGGGGGGCCTTAGCCCAATACTACTGCTTGACCACCTTCTGTGCGTCGGTGCCCACAGCCGTGGTCAGGCTGACC
>CAMVMF010000007.1 GCA_947168515.1 uncultured Bacteroidales bacterium | reverse complement strand
GTCCAATGGTGTAATGGCAGCACTCCAGATTTTGGTTCTGTCAGTCCAGGTTCGAATCCTGGTTGGACAACAAAGGCCTTCGTAAATCGAAAGATTGCAAAGGCCTTTTTCTTATTATCCCTAATATCATATTTTCAGTAGTGGGAGCGGGTGGATGTGTTTGTGGTGAAGGAGTCGGACAGCCTAATGATGGGTGCCGTTTCTACCACCATGGCGCGGTACGACCTGGTGGGCGACATGGCTAAAGGAGCCACACCGACACGGTGTACCGTAGTGGAGATTCGAAAAAAGCACCACCGACAAGTTATCCCTTTATCAGACCAACCCCGAAGGCTTTATCCATGAGGTGGTGCGCATTATCAAAGAACAGAAAGCCACCCTGATAGTGGAGGGCATTATGTACAACCGCACCGAAGGTACCTACGACTGCGACATCTTCACCACCGAACGGCACTACATGCTGGAAGGGGCCATGGCCGCCAAGAAGAACGTCACCGACTACCTCTTCACCGACTCCAAAGGGGAACGTAAATTTGCGGAAGCCTTGGACTCGGCCAATGAGGTGTGTGTCTACGCCCGTCTGCCGAAGTCGTTCCATATTCCCACCCCGGTGGGTAACTATGCGCCCGACTGGGCCATAGTCTTCAACGAAGGCGACGTGCGGTATGTCTACTTCATAGCCGAAACCAAGGGCAGTATGGACGATATGGAACTGCGCGGCATTGAAAAGACCAAGACCGACTGCGCCGCATAACTCTTTGCCCAGCTTTCCGAGGGCAACGTACACTACGGTGTGGTGGACAGCTACGAGAAGCTGCGCGACCTAGTGATGGGGTAGGGTTTATTTCATTCCGCGGGCAGTCTTAATCTGCTCGTAGGCTTCGTTGATTTCGCGGAATTGGGCTTCGGCGTTCTTCTTGATTTCGTCTCCCATATTGGCCACTTTGTCGGGGTGGTATTTCATGGCCAGTCTGCGGTAGGCCTTTTTCACCTCCTCATCGGTGGCACTGGAGGCAAGTCCCAGCACGCTGTAGGGGTCTTTTTTGTAAGAGGAACTGGAGCTGGAGGAGCCGCCATAGGACCTGCGGTAGTTGGAGTAGCCTGATGAGCTTCCCGAAGAGGAACGGCTGCCGTAGCCGTAGCCGCTTCCGTAGCTGGATCCCCAGCGCGAAGAGACATGACGCGCATAGATGGAGGTGAAGTCGCCCGCATTGATGCCCAAGTTGCGGGCAATGATGCGTAGGATATTGTTTTCGGCCTGACTGAAACTGCTGTCGGCAGCGGCCAGGTCGAAGAGGAAGTCGACCATGTGGTAACGTGTGGTATAGTCGGTGTTGTGCTTGATTTGCGAGCAGACCGCGTCGACATCGATATATGTCTCGGGTTTCACCAAGTCGCGTAGCATCAGTAGCAGCTCTTTGCCCTTCTCCTCGCCGTAGTTTTTCAGCAGAAACTGCTTCACGTAGTCCAGCTCGGCGCGGTCTACCGAGCCGTCGACCTTCATCACCGAGGCTATCAGCACAATCAGTGCTACGTCGATGTCGTTTTGCGAACCGTTGTTTCTGTAAGGTCCGTGGTGCGCATTGTAGGGCTGTCCGTCGTTGTTGGAGGACTGAACGCCATCGCCAATCTTTTCAATGGTGTTGCCCAAGAAATAGCCCAAAATGCCGCCTAGGGGGCCTAAGAAAGCCCATCCCAAACCGCCTAAAATCCATTTTCCAAGTCCCATGCTATATGGTTTTAAAGTCTTTTTTTAGTTTTTAATTCTTAATCAGTTTGCTTGCCCCCAGAGGAGTGGCAACGAAGTATAACCCTGCGGCTAGATTGCTCACATCAATTTCTGTGCCACTATATCGGGTAGAGAGTACCAATGAGCCTCGGGCATCATAGATCTTTACAGGAGTCTCTGCCGCCAGGCCTTGTATGGATATGCGGCTAGAGGCAGGATTGGGTCGCAGCGACAGAGGACCGTCGATATGGCGGCTGTCAATGCCCTCCTGTCCAAGGAAGCGTACCGAGAAAGAACAGGTGGAGCCGTTCTCCTGGATGTCGTAGATTTCGAAACTAAGTTCAGGGGTGCCGTCGGTCAAGTAGGGGTGAGGGTCGGTGCTGGGACCGAACGCGTTGCTGCCGCCTGAGTGGAATACAGCATGCCTGTGGTCGCCGTTGATGGTGTCGCTGTTGCTGCCGGGACGGAACACCCAGTAGGTGTTGGGGCGGGAGTGATAGTCGAAAAAGGCGTTGCCGATAAAGTATTGGTCCAAGGGGAGTGTGTCTACCCAGCGCCCCATAATGAGGCCACTGGAGGGGAGCCCGTTCTCGAAAAAGTCATCGGTAGAGCGATACTCGATGGTGAACCATTGGTTGGTGTCGATAGATGATTTGATGTAGTAAAGGTTGTTAGAAGCACTGCTGCCGAGGCTGTTGATGGTGTATGTGCCATTGGTTATTATCTGGGTGGGCGCATCGGTGAGGCCTAGAACCTTGTGCTTGTAGATGGCCGAGGGTTGGTTGATGGAGTTGCACATAATGTCATAGCAGACAGGAACGATATGTGTATAGTGGTTGTAGTGATAGAGGTCGGGGAGACCGATGGAGTGGCCCATCTCGTGGCAGAAGGTCTTGCGGGTGAAATAGGTCGGAGACCCTTCGAACTCGAAATTGAAGCTGTTGACCCGCTTGCCGTTGATGGTCAGGAGGTAGCCTATCGAGTCGTGAGGGAAATACTCCATGTGTGGCCACAGTAGGTTGCCCCAGTTGTCGGGACTGCCCTGCAGGATAAAGCTGATATTGTCGATGTCGCCGTCGCCATCGCCGTCGAGGGTGACCTCGGCACGCACCATGCGGGCGGAATCCACAAAGCGGCAGATGCGCTCAATCAACTGTGCCTCTAGCATAGAGATGCCTATCTGGGGCATCTCGCCCTGATAGCCGTCGGGATTGCCATCGCCCGAGGGTTGGTACACCCTGCGTGGGAGGGGGTCGATATAGGCCTCGATGTTGCTGCTGTTGACCCCGTTGGTGTAGATGGTGTTGAAATGGATTTTGCCGTAGGACATCTCGCTAAAATAGCGTGCCACACTGTTGGACGTGCCATTGAACATGGTGTCGATAGTGTCGAAAGAGGTTCCGATTTCGGGGTCGTCGGCAAAGCGCACGAAGATGACCAAGTTGGAGAGGTCGGTGGCGGAGGTGCCGGTGACGGTGAATTCTGCTAGATTCTGATAGTCCAAGTCGCTCATATAGAGTGTCTGGTCCACCTCGATGCCAGCATAGAAAGTGTCTGGGCTATATTGCATCAGTGCCATGTATTGGCCTTCTGGCAGTTGGAGGGCATAGGAGAAGTCGCACACAACGGTGTCTCCAGGTTCCACTATAATGCGGCGGCCGTCTACGCAGCCGTAGTATTCTTGGTTGACGCTTCCGTAGATGTTCACTCCCACAAAGCAGTTCAGCACGCTGTCGCCGATATTGGTGATGCTGTATCGGCCGCTGATGGTGCCGTTCAAAGGGATGATGGTGCGGGAGAGGCTGAGGTCGGAGCCCATGACCATGATGGGCATGGGGCTGTGGCAAGGTTCCAGCCCCAGGATGCAGTATTGTAATCCGGTGAAATCGTATCGGGTAAGAGGCCTTAGCACGCTCAGGGAGTAGAAGCCGTTGCAGGATCCGTTCCAGCCCCAGTTGAAGTGGAAGTAGTTGCTGCTGTCGTAGCCATCGCACACAAAGGCATGGCCACCGCGTACTGTGCCTTCGTCTTCATTGTCCTCGCTTTGGCCGCAATAGTAGATGGGGCGGTTGTTGGCCAAGTCGTTTTTAAGCATGTTGGCCCATTGATTTTCGGTATAATAGTATTTCATAGTCACCTGGCTTGAGCTGTTGTAGTGGAAAAAGCGTTGTAGCCCAGCCAGGTTGTCGTTAATGGTGGAGCCTGAGCTTCCAGAGCAGGAGCTGTTATAGCTCATATTGGCCGCAATGCCGCAGTGTGATAGCAGTGTGGCCACAGCCATTACTTGGGCGGCGGTGCTGCTGCTGTCGAGCCGGTCGGGCATAAGCGAGTAGTCGTAGGTGGTGTTGGCGAAATCGGCACTGAGCGTACCATAGTGCCAGCAGGGGTAGTCGTGACTGTAAGAATGGCTCCCGTAACCATGGGAGGGGAACTGCCAGTAGCGCATGATTTGAGCCATGGCCACGGCACCGCAACCCACTGTGGGATGGTTCTCTAAGAAGGCCATATTGCTGTCGGATGCGTAGGTGCTGTCGTATGGCACCATGCTGTTGTAGCCGTAGCGGTATTGGTTCCAAGCGGTAGTCAGCAGGGGTGCCACCGAGTCGGGATAGGTGGGTTTGTCGCTGTTGGGCGAATAGGCGGCATAGAGTTCTTGGAGGGTGATGTTGCCCAGTTGGCTAATCTGATGTTGGTATTCCTTTAGCCAATAGAGCAGATTGTCGGGCAGGTTGTCGGCATTGAGATGGCCGTTTCTGTCGTAGCCCAGAACTACGCGTGTGCGGTCGTCGCCACTGATAATTACAAAACCGCCTTGGTCTATATTGTAGAGATAAAGGTTGTCTAGCCCCGCCACCTTCAACTCGGTGACCGTCACTTGCCTGTTCTGTTTCAACTGGGAGGCTACCTTCAGAGCCTGTTTTTTTGCCTCCTGCCGGTCCCCAGGAGCTCCCATTGCACATATCATGGCCCCAGCCCATATCATCATCAATATTGCGAGTATCTTTTTCATCTTGGATTATTTATGTGTTTGTTAAATAGGATTAGCGCATTGGCACATGAAAGAGGATTAGTAGCTCAGCGTTACAGAGTATCCTTCCACTTTTACCGAGTCGCTGGGCTGGAGGTGGATGATGTCGTACTGACTCTTTTTCACCCCTAGGTCAGACAGATGCTTTTGCAACAGCTTGTCGCGAATCTTTAGGTTCTTTAATGCCACAGAGTCCTGCGTCGGACGGGTCCGGAGCTCAAGGAGCATTCGGTAGTTGGTGTCTATCTTGGCCACACCGGCCACTTGGTCGATTTGGTAGAACTGCTCGCTGGTGAAATCGGGCTCGTCTCTGTCAATGGTGATGAAAAGCTCGTTCTCGCCTGTGCCACCCAGGTTGCTCAGCATGCGCACGGGTGAGGTGGCCACCTTCACCACTAGGTTGCCGAGGGTCTTCCACACCAACTTCATGTAATTGAATTCTGGGCTGTCCACATTGCCTTTGATGGGCACATCCAAAATGACTTTGTCGTCTTTGTCCTTTAGGATGTATAGTGCCGCCTTCACAGGTAGGTTCAGTTTGGATTCCACATCTTTGCGCCGGTCGCCTAGCGTGGGTTTGTAGATGTCTATCTTGTTCTTGCCGTCCAGTTGGCTGTTCTTGATGGTGTTGAGGCTGGTGAAAGAGAATATGCCCTCGGTGAATGGCATTCCGAAGTAAGCCACCATATAGGGACTAAAGCCTTTCAGGTGCAAGTTTCTGACGTTCAGGCGCAGGCTTTGGTTCTGTTTCCACTCCGAAATGTTGCCTTTCCAGTCCACCAACAATACGCCTCCGTCGGGCAGGTTGGCAAAGACTTTGGCATTGTTGTTTCCGGCGGTGGTAAGGTTCTCTGCTGTCACGCGGATGTCGGTTACGGGAAATACAAATTCGTCCGGCAGGGTATGGTCGGCAAAGGTGAAGTTCATGTGGTTTAGGTCTAGGCGGCCTAGGTGAAATTGCAGGGGGATGGATTGCATGGTAGTGTCTGCCATTGCTGTGTCGGGCTGGGTGGTGGCTGCGGCATCCTCTGCCAGGGTGCTGTCGGCAGGCTCTTCGTCAGAACGGAAAATGCGCGAAATGGTGTTTGTGCTGTCGGCAAAAAGCTCATAACGGAAGTTGAGCCCGTCTATGACGAAGGTGTTTATGTCGAAGAGGTTTTGGCTTAATACCAGTTTGTTGATGTCGACCCCAAGGTGGTTCAGCGATGCCAGAGAGGCAGATGCGCTGTCCACTAGGTCTAGGTTGTCCACATTCACCTTGCCCGAGATGTTCATGTCCATGGCCTGTTTGAGGTTGCCTGTCACATGGGCGGTGAGGCCTAGGGCACCTTTGATTTCTTTCACAAAATCTACGTTCATGTTGAAGTCTTTCAACTGGTCGAGTAGCAGGTCGGTCAATGTTAGGTCGGCGGTGAAATCCTGGGTTTCGGCATTCCATGTGGCGTCGGCCTTGAGGGTGCCACCTTTGGTCAGCTGCACAGTCAGGCCGGCATCCGTCTTTTCTGTGCCGCCGATAACGAAGTCGGGGACAAAGATATTCAGGTTATGAAATCCGGAGTGTGCCTGACGGCGCAGGTCGGTGTATTCGGCACTGCCGGCAGTCAGGTGTATTTTGTGCAGGCTCACCACCCAGTTGCTTGGCGTTGTGTCGGTTGGCTCATCGGCTTGGGCGCTGTCTTTGGCAAAGTGGTCGATGATGCTTTGGAAGTTCATCTGGTTGCTGTCCTGAACGATGCTCACGTTCAGACCTGCCAAGGAAATGTGGCGCAGGTACACCGTTTGGCCTAACAGGCGCAGCAGCGACACAGATACATCCAGGGTGTCGAAGCCGGCAAACTTGTCTGTAGCATTGTCTTCCATAATGTCCAGCCCGTGAACTCCGACATGTCCGGTAAAGAGATTTAGCCCCACGTGCTCCACTTTTATTTGACGGCCAATCAATTCTTGGCCATGGCTGTTGACGTAGTTTTTGGCCACACAGCCGCCAAAGAGCGAGCCAAAGAGTACCACAGCAACAATCAGCACTAGCAGGCAGACGATTACTATACGTATGATTTTCAGAGTTTTTTTCATGATTCTTATTGTCGATTGTAACGTGCAAAGATAACCAAAAATATTGAATTTAATTGCCATATGGATTTTTTTTAGTAATTTTGCATTTTTTAATGGCACAAAGTGATTAAATAATACATATAAATGAAGAAAATACTACTTTTGCTTTTCATGGCCTTGGGCCTTTCTTTGACGGCTCAGGAGGCTGCACCCGACAGCATTGGCAAATGTCAGGGTTTGTTTTCGGTCAACGACTCTGTCCGGGTCCGTTTTTCTCCGGGCAACCTGCAATATCAGCCCTCCACGCGGCTGTGGCGTTTTGCCGAGTCGCAAACCGATGTGGTTGGATGGGATAGCAAGTATGCCCTGGCCCGATACAAAGGATGGATAGACCTCTTCGGCTGGGGTACGGCATTGAACCCAACCAACTATTCCGAAAAGGCTTCCGAATACTCGTTTGTCGACTGGGGACGGTATTGCGCCTTGCCGACCAACGGAGGCAAGATTTGGCGTACGCTGACCATGGATGAGTGGAACTATCTCCTGGCCAAGCGCAAAAACGCGCGCCGACTCTATGCCATAGCTTACGTCAACAAGTGCTACGGTCTTGTGCTGCTGCCCGACGACTGGAAGTGCCCTAAAGGAGTCTATGTGCGCCCAGGCCCCAAGGAGGAGGCCCCCAACTGGTACAACGAAGAGAAGTGGGCCAAATTGGAAGCTGCCGGAGCCGTCTTTCTTCCTTGTGAGGGCAAGCGCATGGGCACTGCCCTGCAAGGCTCGGCCAACTCCTGCCACTATTGGACCTCTACCCCGAGTGCAAAAAAAACTTCCGAGGCCCTTTATCTCCTTCTCGACCCCTACTTCCCGCAAGGACGTTCTGCGCTGAAGTCCACGGGTCTCTCGGTACGGCTTGTGCAGGATATTGATTAAAGCGTACGCATGCTCCGCTGTTCTCAGTCGTTTTTGTGGATCGAGAGGGGCTGACAAACACGAAGTGAAAAGGAGACCATTTGTTGTAAACAACCATTCATGCTCATAGCATTTGTCCTAGCAGGCGGCACCGGCTCCCGGATGGGAGCAGACCGACCCAAACAGTTCCTCGCCCTCGATGGCCGAATGGTAATCGAACACACCATTGAAGCCTTTGACCGGGCTGCTTGTGTCGATGAGGTTGCCGTGGTTGTTCATCCCGACTGGCTCGAGTTTATGTCCGAGGTTGTTGGCCACAACCATTGGACCAAGGTCACACGTCTTATACCAGGCGGCGACGAGCGTTATATGTCCAGCGTCAACGCCCTAAACGCCTATGCCGATGCTCCGGAAGACACCAATGTCCTCTTCCACGATGCTGCCCGACCCTGGGTTTCGCAGGAGGTCATAGCCAGAGTGGGCGAGGCCCTAATGAGTGCCCAAGCCGTAGGTGTTGGCATCCCCTCCACTGACACGGTATGGCAGATAGACCCTGCCAGCAACACGATAGCCACCATACCCGACCGCTCCACCATGTATCGAGCGCAGTCCCCACAGGCTTTTCGCCTCTCCGTCATAGCCGAAGCCTACCGCAGGGCACTCCAAGACCCCTCATTCAAGGCCACCGACGATTGTGGAGTCCTGTTGCGCTACGCACCAGAAATACCTATCCACATTGTTGCAGGTGAAGAGCAAAACAAAAAAATCACCTATCCGCAAGACCTCATATAGAGGGACTCGAAAAAAAACCTTTGGCTAGAGGAATGGGAACAAAGACACTATATTGATATAACGTTTTCTACTAATGATACATTTTCTTTAATAGATGGACTTACAATCGCTAACACAATCCGTTATCGCCATTGCCACTGAGGTGGGCGACTACCTCCGCGAGGAGCGTCTCAAACTTTCTTCTGTCTCGTCCCATGCCAAAGGCATCCATGACTATGTTACCGCTTTCGACAAAGAGTCGGAACGCCGTATCGTTGCCACACTGAAGGCGGCCTTGCCCGAAAGCGGCTTCATAGCCGAGGAAGGAACCGCCACCCACAGCGGCAGTGAACGGTATCTTTGGATTGTCGACCCCCTCGACGGAACAACCAACTTCATCCACGGCCTGCGCACTACCGCTATCAGCATCGCCCTCTACGAGAACCTGGGCGGGGCTCAGGGTCGCATGCTGCTGGGCGTGGTCTACGAATTTTGGGCGCGCGAATGCTTCTACTCCTATGCGGGTGCCCAGGGGGCTTTCCTCAACGGCCAGCCCATCCATGTCTCTCAAGCTGCCACCACCGAGGAGTCGCTTATTGCCACAGGTTTTCCCTATACAGATTTCAGCCGTCTAGACCAGTACATGGACTTCCTCAAGTGGACCATGCGCCACACCCACGGCGTCCGCCGTATTGGCTCAGCTGCTGCCGACCTAGCCTACGTTGCCTGTGGGCGCGTCGACGGCTTTTACGAATACTCCCTCAAGCCTTATGACGTTGCGGCGGGTGCCTTCCTTATCCAGCAGGCTGGAGGCCTTGTCAGCGATTTTGGCGGCGGTGTCAACTGGCTCTTTGGTGGCGAAATAGTTGCTGCCAATCCCATTCTTTTCCCCTCGCTTCAAAACACGCTCGCTGACTTTCTAAGCAAGGTTTGACCACCATTTGGGATGCAAGCCTTTGGGTAAAACGATTTATTGTCAGTCGTTTATATGAGTCTTTTAGGTTGGGGACCTATGCGGCGCCGTTCTGTGTACCATTGAGGCACGTTGGCGTCATGGCGCATAAAGCCACTCCATTTGACATATCCTCATATATCCACCGTCAGGGCCATGCTGCGATGAGGGATCTGTAGCCCGAAACCGTATAAGATAAGGAAGCCGGATTCTGCCGAAAGGTGTGTTTCTACAGAAATCTCCGACGTAATGGACGACAACAATGGACATACGGGCTCTAAAGCCTGCCGTCATCGTTATATTGACCCGAACATCAACGTTGTCCACCACACCTGATATTGGGGTTCAAGCCCATAAAATGGAGACGCATGTAGATTATTTTTCTATTATGATTTATTTATCTTTAATTTTTACATGATAAATAATACCTAATACAAGCATAATCTAAATGTAATATAAGTAGCCTCCCCACTCCAGTCTTTATACCAATAGGTCAAATTTATTTTTTGCGCTAAAAAACAGCAAAAGACAAAGCCCGATAAAAGGCAGTCTGTAGCATTCGGCAACCCTCTCATCGGTGTTTTTCCATGTCGACTAGTTGCTCTCCGACGGGGTACCTCTTCATTTCAACGGTGTTTTACTTTGTTGACTTCTCTTTGAGGAGTTGCTTCCCGACGGGGTGCCTCTTCATTTCATCGGTGTTTTGCCTTGTCGACTGTTCTTTGAGGAGTTGCTTTCTGGCGGAGAGTCTCATCGTCTCATCGGTGTTTTGCCTTGATGGCTGTTCTTTGAGGAGTTGTTTTCAGGAGCGGGTACTCTCCGTTTGATGGATTGTGCTAAGGTACTGACTGCTTTTTGTTTGACAAAATCCGGAACGAAGTTTGACCATTGTTTTGGTTCGTCTGCGAACAGACCCTCAGAATAAGCATTAAAATTGCCCGTGAGCAGACTAGTCCACTGAAAAACCATTGTTTTTGTCCATTACACAAAATCCTCTAATGCTCATTCTAGCCTTTGGCTATTTGTGCTTAGGACAGCACTATGGGTGGTTTCCGGCATGGATGAATGAATATTTCATTGCTTTCGAAAGGTTTGATACTCATGGCAGTATGGGGATTTTGCTTTTTATTTAGATAAAATAAAAGAAAAAATCGTTTTTATTGAGAAAAAAATAGTATCTTTGCAAAAGAATAATTGCATATACGTGCAGAAGGCCGTTCGAGAACGTGGTAAGGTGGGAAGTCCATCTTTTTCTTCCTCCGATGCCGAGTTCACTTTTGGGACAGACCTTGCTATCGCATTTCTTCCTTTTCTGTGTCTTCTAGTAAACAGTAGAGCAATTTAGTTTCTTGAATTTCATGAAAGTACTTATAACTGGTGGCAATGGGGGCATTGCCCAGGCCCTCAAGGGGCTCCTCTTGGCAGAGGGGTACGAAGTATGGGCTGCGACGCGGACCGAACTGGATGTTACCGACTGGCATAGCATCGACACGGCCATGCGTAAGTTCACGCCCGACATACTGGTCAACAATGCGGGTTATGTTGTCCCCAAGTCTGTCAAAGAGATGGATTTGGAGAACACTAAACGCCATTTTGACCCGCAGCGATTGCCTGCGCCTACAGACTCCCCAGGCATTCAACTACAGTCTCTTAAAGAGTGCTTACGCTACAGGCAAATACACCGACATGACTGACGAAACCCGTGTCCTTTTCGAAGAATACGGTATCGCCCCTACATTCCTCGACGGTGGTGAAAATCTCTACAAAGTTACCTATCCCAAAGACTTAGCCTTCCTCGAAGCCCACTTTAGCGATTTCCTATAGACCATAGTAGGTAGACAATCATAAAAACATTTTTGAAGAGAAAAATGATGCTTGCCATTTGCTCAGAACGGGCAGATGCTTTTGAATTGACCGTAAGAAAGATTACAATATTATTACCATAACACATTTAAGAATTGATAATTATGCGTAGATATTTAAATAGGATAACCTCGTGGTATTTCTCAAAAGGTGCATTGCCCTATTGGATTATTTTGCTTATAGACTGCATAATTGTTGCTGTGGCCGGCTATGCGGCGTTCTATATGCAATGGGGCGGAAGTGGCTTCACCTCGCATTTTTGGCAGCAGACGAGGGGAATCATTGTTTCAGAAATCATTTTTATCGTCTTTTTCCGGCTGTTCCACACCTATAGTGGTGTCATCCGATACTCGTCGATGATGGATTTGATCCAAGTGGCTGTGGCCAATGTAGGCGGTACAATTACGACATATCTGGTCGGCATCGGTTTTTCGCTATTGGATTGGAACTATGTGGTTCTTCCGAGTGGTTTGGGGTGCTTGGAAATGTTTTTTGTGGCCACCGTGCTCATGTGGATTGAGCGGGTGTTGGTCAAATTTCTATACGATGGTTTTATTCGTGACGAAAAGGCACGGCGCGTGTTTGTCTATGGAGTGAAAGACACCGGTGTGGCGGTGGCTAAAACACTGCAGAACGAGGTTCCTCAACGCTTTAAGGTAGTGGGCTTCGTCAGCCCCGAAGGAGACCTACAAACCAAATGGCTAATGGGCGTGCAGGTACGTAGGGATGGCCCCAACCTGTTGAAACATATCAAGGATGCCCATGCCAACGTCTTAATCGTATCGCCGCGGCTAGAGGAGCAGTTCCGTGCTAGGACAAATTTGGTAGACCAGCTGATTACTGAGGGCATCAAGATTATGATGTTTCCAAGGATCGAAGACTGGAACGGCAAGGACGAGCTCAAACGAGAGCAGTTGCGAGAGGTGCGTATCGAAGATTTGCTGCCGCGCGACAAAATCGAAGTGGATATGGATGCCATAGGCAGCATGCTAAAGGATAAGTGCATACTGATAACAGGTGCAGCGGGTTCTATTGGAAGTGAAATAGTACGTCAGATAGCCCCCTATCAACCCTCGCAGTTAGTGCTGATAGACCAGGCGGAAACGCCTATGCACGATGTGCGCCTGATGATGAAGAAAAAGTATGCTTACATTCCTTGCCAGACCATAGTGACGTCTATCACCAATGCAGAGCACATGGAGCGTATTTTCTCTTATTATAAGCCTGAATACGTGTTCCATGCTGCCGCATACAAGCATGTGCCCATGATGGAGGACAACCCTGCAATTGCCGTGCAAAATAATGTTTATGGCACCCGCGTAATTGCCGACTTGGCTGTCAAATACGGTGCTAAGAAATTTGTGATGATTTCCACCGACAAGGCGGTCAATCCTACCAACGTTATGGGATGCTCTAAACGTATTTGCGAAATCTATTGTCAGTCGCTGAACCGCGAAATAGAGAAAATAAGAAGTGCTAGTGGTCTGCAGCATCCTGCCCCAGAAACAACACCGTTGCTTCAGTATGACGGATCTTTGCCCATAACGCAGTTTGTTACAACCCGCTTTGGCAATGTGCTGGGCAGCAACGGTTCCGTAATACCCATCTTTAGAGAGCAAATCAAAAACGGTGGACCTATTACCGTGACACACCCTGACATTATCCGTTACTTTATGTTGATTCCGGAGGCTTGCAAGTTGGTTTTGGAAGCCGGCACAATGGGCAAGGGTGGAGAAATATTTGTCTTCGACATGGGCAAGCCCGTAAAGATAGTAGACTTGGCAGAGCGTATGATCAGACTGTCGGGTGCCAAGGGAGTGAGAATTGAGTTTACAGGTCTGCGCGACGGCGAGAAGTTATACGAAGAAGTGCTCAACGATGCCGAGCAGACCAAGCCCACCAACCATCCCAAGATCATGGTGGCTAGTGTGCGGGAGTATGAGTATCAAACGGCGTTGAAGAATGAGGAACGCCTCATGGAGGCTTCTTATAGTTTCGATGATATGGGCATTGTGCGCATTATGAAAGAAATAGTGCCGGAGTATAAAAGTCCGAGCTCCAAATATGAGGTGCTTGACAGGAAATAGTTAGGGGTTTCGCCAGAATTGTGAAAAAGTAGAGTTGACAAGTCAGGTAAGTGGTTTTGCTGAAGCCCGCTTCATTTGGCTGTTGAATCTACACATTAAAAAAACGAGTTTGGCAAGACACAATAATATTTCCTTAGATGCGTTATTGTGCTATTCTAGTATGTTGGATGGTGAGATTGAGAAGAGTGGGTGAGTGATGTACTAGGTTTGTGTTAGGAAGTGAGGGTGAGACGATAGGAATGAATAGTTAATAAAAAAAGTTTACAGGCGTTTCCTTTGGTCGAGTGCAGAGAGGTAAATCCAAAGAGTCCAATCTCTGTTGTGGCCAGGAAACGATTAATGAAAAAACAATGTTATGAGAGTAGGTTTTGTTATACCGACATATCCGGGAGAGAAAAGAGTGGCTTTGCTGCCCGAACATATCACAGACGACTATGAGAACCAACTCATTATTGAGACTGGTTTTGGTGCTAATTTGGGTATCGCTGATGCCGAATATCAGGCAAAAGGTTGCCAGATTGATACGAGGGAGAATATTTTCAACAGCTGCGATACGATTTTCTGTTTGAAATTGCTGTCGCCAGAGGACTATCATCTGCTGCGCGAAGGTCAGATGATTATCGGATGGACGCATCCCACAGGTTCTGGTACCGCGTTTTATCAGAATGTAGCGTGCAAGAAACGCTTGAAAATTATCGATTTGGATAATATCTATCCAACGGCTAACCTCGGCGAGAAGCATATACCCATTACTTTTATCAAGAAAAACTTCGTTTGGAAAAACAGCTATTATGCAGGAGTTTGCAGTGTGATGCATGCTCTGCTGAGTGCTGGTTTCTATCCCGATTCCAACACCAAGGTGGCTGTGCTGGCTAGTGGTAGTGTATCCCAAGGAGCCTACAGCTTTATTTCGAAATTCAATGTGGATTTGCGGATGTTTTATCGTAAAACCATGTCGGAATTTTACGAAACCATAGGAGAATACGACATCATCATCAATGGTATTGAGGTGGATGGGACCGTCAAGCACATCATCACGAAGGAGCAGCTGAAACAGGTGAAAAGAGGGTGCCTTATCATCGATTCTGCGGCCGATGCAGGCAATGCCATAGAGGGAACCCGGTATATGACCATTGCCAATCCTTTGTATGAGGAGGATGGCCTGTACTTTTATGAAGTGAACAACGCTCCATCGATGTTATACAGGAAGACGAGTTACGAAATAAGCAAATCTTTCTCCGAGTGGGTCTACAAGAAGGATGTGAAGCGTTTTTACGATTTGTTCGATTAAGATAATTGAACCTTCTAGTTGGAGAAGTAGTAAGAGTAGTAGGCTGACGTTTATGGCTATGGATGGTCATGTCGGCCATATAAGCAATATCGACTACGTTTGCTTTGTCACCACAGAGTATCAGGGTACAGCTATGCTCCTTGATACCTAAAGGTGATGCATAAGACTAGCGTCAACATCCCGTACTATGTATTTGCTAACTGCATGGTACGGGATGTTGACTTTTTTGTTGTATCATATTCGAAAAAATGCCCGATGCACCTTTTTTTTAATATGTCCGTGATTTTTTGTATTTTTGCTAATCTATATGTTGGATAGATTTTAATAGTAATTAATTTATAAATAGTATATTGCAATATGGCCGAATTGACCGAACAAGAACAAATCCGTAGAAATTCGTTGAACGAATTGAAAAAACTGGGTATCAATCCTTATCCGGCTGCACTATATGAGGTGAATGCTAAGTCTGATGAAATATTGGAGAATTTCCCCAAAGACAATACGCTTTACCAGAATATTAGTATCGCCGGCCGTATCATGAGCCGTCGTATTATGGGAGCGGCCTCCTTTGTGGAGCTGCAGGATGCTTTTGGTCGCATCCAGCTTTACATAAAACGCGACGAGATTTGTCCCGGCGAGGATAAGACGATGTATAACACGGTCTTCAAACGGTTGCTTGATATTGGCGACATTATAGGCGTGACGGGTTATGTCTTTGTTACTCAGATGGGTGAAACTTCCATCCATGTGAAGAGTCTAACGGTGCTGAGCAAGAGTCTCCGTCCATTGCCCATCGTGAAGGAGAAGGACGGCAAGGTGTATGATGCCTTTAGCGACCCGGAGCAGCGCTACCGCATGCGCTATGTGGATTTGATTGTGAACCCCCATGTGCGCGAGACCTTCATCAAACGGGCCAAGATTGTGAACACCATGCGCGACTACTTCAATGAACAAGGATATCTTGAAGTGGAAACCCCTATATTGCAGTCAATTCCTGGAGGTGCTGCCGCTCGTCCATTCATCACCCATCATAACGCATTGGACATCGACCTCTATTTGCGTATTGCCAACGAGCTGTATTTGAAACGTCTGATTGTTGGCGGTTATGCCGGTGTGTATGAGTTTGCACGCGATTTCCGCAACGAGGGTATGGACCGCACCCACAATCCTGAGTTTACCTGTATGGAGATTTATGTGGCATACAAGGACTACAACTGGATGATGACCTTTGTGGAGAATATGCTAGCGCGTATTGCCAAGACCCTTCACGGCACTACCAAGGTGAAGGTGTGGGGCAATGAGATTGACTTTGGCGGACCTTTCCGCCGTGCCCCAATGTGCGAACTCATTAAGGAGGCCACGGGATACGATGTGCTGCCCATGGACGAACAGCAGCTGCGCGACACTTGTCAGGCCCTGAATATCGAGGTTGACGAGACCATGGGCAAGGGCAAATTGATTGATGCCATTTTCGGAGAGAAGTGCGAACCCAATCTGATTCAGCCTACCTTTGTAACCGACTATCCCATCGAAATGTCGCCTCTTTGCAAACGCCATCGTGAGAATCCTAACCTGACCGAACGTTTCGAACTTTTCGTGAATGGCAAGGAACTGGCCAATGCCTATAGCGAACTGAACGACCCCATCGACCAGCTAGGCCGTTTCCAAGAGCAGCTGCGATTGAGCGAGAAGGGCGACGATGAGGCTATGTTTATTGACATGGACTTTGTGCGTGCTTTGGAATTTGGAATGCCTCCCACCTCCGGTATGGGCATGGGTATCGACCGCCTCGTGATGATGATGACTGACGAACAGAGCATTCAGGATGTGCTGCTCTTCCCTCAGATGAAACCCGAGAAGAAGGCACCTATGACCACCGATGAGGATTTTGTAAACCACGGAGTGCCTGCCGAATGGGTGCCGGTGTTGCGCAAGGCTGGTGTCAACACTCTTGCACAGCTGAAGGAAGCCAATCCCAACAAACTCTACAACGACCTCAACGGCCTTCGTAAGAAAAACAAACTGGAGATGCCCCCGGTAAAGAAGGAGGATGTCGACCAGTGGATTGGCGTTGAATAGACAATAAATCATGTGGTCAGATAGCAGAGGTCGCATAGGGCTCTGCTATCTGAATCACTTGTTAGTATAAATTGAATTAGGGGAATTGGATTGATATTATATGATGGTTCTATTATGCCATATTGCCGCTGTTCTTTGACTGACGCCCGGCTACAAGGGACCCCCATTGAGCTGCAGTGCCAACAAAAGATTGCCCATTAAGGTCTAATAAAGCTCATCAATAAGATCGAAAACAGTTTCTAAAGGGAACTCCGTAAAAACGTCATTACAGACGCTTAGCCATCAGTAATATTGATTTCCTAGTATCTGATTACTGCATAACGTCTGGCAGCTGCATAGAGTTATTAGTATCAGAATGATTTATGGAAGATCCCTTGCTCAAATAACTTAGGACATGATGAAAGTCAAGCAATTTGTGTTCAGCCATTTTATGGAGAATTGTTTTGTTGTGTGGGATGAGGACAGCAAGGAGGCCTCTGTGATAGATCCGGGCGCCTATGGGCAATTTGAAGTGGATGAGTTGTTTCACTTTGTCGACAAGAATGGGTTGACACTGAAATATATATTGCTTACCCATGCCCATATCGACCATATCGCAGGTCTACGGCAGGTGTGCGAACACTACCACTTGCCCGTGACGATGCATGCCGACGGAATGAAACTGCTTGGGCAAGCAGAGGTATATGGGTCGGTTATGCGTTTTGACAACGTGCCCAATATGAATGACCTCAACACCGTGTTTATCAAGGATGGAGACATAGTGGGACCATTTGAATGCCGATATGTGCCAGGCCATTGCCCCGGCAGTATGGCTTTCGTACTGCATGAAGACAAGATGGTCTTTACAGGTGATGCTCTTTTCCGCGGGAGCATCGGTCGTACAGACCTGCCAGGAGGCAATTATGACCAGCTGATAAAAAGTATTCGTACTCAAATTCTATCGCTAGACGACCTGTATGAGGTGTTGCCGGGCCACGGCGACATTACATCTGTGGGAGAAGAGAAGATGTATAATGGTTTTCTCCAGTAGTTTCATGTGTTTGCAGATGGAGTGGGTGAGAGGTGGAGGTTGCGCGATATAGATGAGATACGCGTATACATAAATAATTGACAAAAAAAGAAAAGATGACTAATGTAAATCCGCGGATTGAGGCATCGTGGCTGGAGGTGTTACGGCCGCAATTTGAAGCACCATATTTTGCGCAGTTGAAGGAATTTCTTATTGCCGAAAGGCAACAATATGTGTGTTATCCCAAGGGAAGTGATATTTTTGCTGCTTTTGACCACACCCCATTCGATAAGGTGAAAGTGGTGATATTAGGGCAGGACCCTTACCATGAGCCTGGACAGGCCCATGGTCTCTGTTTTTCGGTGCAGCAGGGCGTGCCGGTGCCTCCGTCGTTAGTAAATATCATCAAGGAGATAAATTCGGACCTGGGTACCCAAATTCCGCTGACTTGTGGCGACCTCTCCCATTGGGCTGACCAAGGGGTGCTGTTGCTCAACGCCACGTTGACGGTGCGTGCCCATCAGGCTGGCTCCCATCAGCATCATGGGTGGGAACAGTTTACGGATGCTGCTATTCAAGCCCTAAATCAATACCGTCAAGGGATAGTATTTCTTCTGTGGGGTAGTTTCGCCATCAATAAGGCTCAGTATATCGATAGGTCCAAGCACTATGTGTTGACAGCTCCCCATCCGTCTCCTCTGTCGGCCTACAGGGGGTTCTTTGGCTGTCGTCATTTCTCGCAGTGCAATGCCATTCTCATGAAAGAAGGGAAAGAACCGATTCGGTGGGAGGAGATAGGCTGTTGAACTCAGAAGTTGAAGGTGGCACCGGCGGACCAAAGTAGGGGTAGCTGGTCAACCCGTGTGTAGGTGAGGCGGTTGAAGTAGAAGATGTTGTTGCGGTTGTAAAGGTTAGTAATGCTGAGGTTGATGTCGAGGATTGACCGTTTGCCGATAGAGAACCGCCGTTTGGCACTGAGGTCGAAACGGTGGTAGTTGGGGAGACGTCCACCATAGAGTTCGCCATAGGCTACACCGTATTCACCGTTGACGATAGGGTAGTCGGTACGGATGCCATCTGCAAAGGTTACGTTCTCATACATGCCTTGCGTTTGAGTGAAGGGAAATCCGCTACCATAGCTCCAGCGTCCACTGATTTCCCATTGGTGAGTCTCGCCAAGACGTACGGTGGTGAGTAGGTTGATGGTGTGGCGGCGGTCATAGTGTGGGGTGTATGTCTGAACCTCGTCGGTACGGAGGACCCATCCTAGCGAATAGGTTGCCCAAACATAGAGCCAGTCAATGTCGTAGCAGAGGCTAAAGTCTGTACCGAAGGCCATTCCGCTTTCAATGAGGTAGTCGGTGAGATAGTACTCGGGTTTCTCATAGGGGCCTCCAGTTTGGTAGGCAGCATCGTGAGCATCAAACATCTTGTTGCGGTTGGAGTTGAGCAGCTGGCTGAAATTCTTGAAGTAGACCTCTCCATTAAAACTCAAGTTGTTAGATATGTCGTATTCGGCACCCATGATGAAATGCTGAGAGTGTTGGATGGTGTTTGTAATCTCCTTGCCACGGAATGTGTGGGGAGTGTACAGATTGCCGGAGCCAGTGAGAAAACCATTAAAAAGATTGACAATGTCGTTGTCGGAGCGGGCATCGAGGAATAACTGGCTGTAGAGACCAGCAGCTATCTTTAGACGGAACTTGTCAGTGGCGTTGTATTTAGCGGAGATTCGTGGTTCGAGACTGCTCGTGCTTAAAGAGGCATAGTACATATAGCGCAGGCCTGGGTCGATGAGCCATTTGCCTGCGGTAATTTTGTAGGTCATATAGGCAGAAAGGTTGTTAGTGTTCTCGTTCTGCCGGGCCGTTACGCCGTAGTTGTTGGTGAATTGGTAGTCCGTAGAGTAGAGCTCCATGGAAAAGCCGTAGCGAAGGCGGTTGGCACCGATGAAATTGGTTATGTCAAGGCCCATGTTGACTCCACTGATAGAGCTGTATTTGTCGTCTGCTGAGGAGTCGGACAGGGTGATGCCGTAGTCGGAATATGCCACATGTCCTTCCAGAATGGAGCTGGAACCGGTCACGAGCATGAAGTTGGTGCCGACACCGTAGTTTTGCCAGTGGTAGTTGGCGAGGGACTGATAACCATTGACGATATCGTCGAAACGGAAGCCAAAGAAGTTGATTTTGCTGCCAGTGCCAGAATTGACGGAGAGTTTGCCATAAAGGTCTAGAAAGTCGAAAGGTAGACCTCCTTCGATGTAAGGATAAAGTGTTTTGGAAGTCTTGGAGAGGTATGAGTTTTTGGCGGAGAGAAGATAGGTGATGGTGCTAGAGCTATTGGCTTTCTCCTTTTTAAGAGGGCCTTCGAGGAGAAGGTTTGCACCAAAGGTGTTAAGACCGATTTTGCCTGCATGGCGTTTTTTGTTGCCATCGCGAGTGGAGATGTCCATCACAGAGGAAAGCCGACCACCATATTCGGCACCAAAACCACCACTATAGATGTCGGCATTAAGGATGACATCGGTCTCGAATATGGAGTAGAGACCAATAGAGTGGAATGGGTTATAGACAATCATGCCGTCGAGAAGGCAGAGGTTCTGAATCATGGAGCCACCGCGGATATAGAGCTGTCCACCCTGATCGCCTGTAGAGTTGATTCCCGGAAGAACTTGTAGGTACTGTGCCAAATCGGCGGTGCCACCGATAGAGGGCATCTGCTGAATTTGAGAGGCGGTGATTTTCTCTACAGAGACCTGTGTCTGGAGCTTGCGCTCTTCCATGCGGTTGTCGGAGATGGTGACGGCCTTGAGTAATTTGGCCTCGGCTTTGAGGGAAATGTTACGGGTAATGGTCTCGCCCTTCTTGATGGTGATTTCTTCGGTATACTCTTGATAGCCAACATAACGTACACGCAGTGTGTAGGTGCCTTCCGGCATTTTGTTGATTAGATAGAATCCGTTGATGTCTGTGGCATTGCCATAGCGGGTTCCATCAAGAACCACATTGGCAAAAGGAATGGCTTCGCCTGTTTCTTCTTCAGTAAGGATGCCTTTGATGGTCTGGGCTTGGAGCGCTGCACAGCAGCAGAGCATGAGGAGGAATATGATTTTTTTCATGCAGGAATACTAGTGTATTATTTTGAAAATTAATTCTTTGAGAATTTCTCCGTCGGTGACGGTATTGGCATTTCTAATGCCTTTGGAACGGAGGTCGGCATCGTTGATGTAGTTGATGCAGGAGGCGAGTTTGCCTAAGGAGTAGTTTTGGGCAGCGGTAGCGTAGTCACGGACGAAATAAGGGTTGATTTTGAGGGCGGAAGCTGCTGCACTCTGGCTTTTGTCATCCAGTTGGTGATAAATCATTATCTTGATGATATAGCTATAGATTGTGGGGAGGACCATTTGGATGGGGTTCTCCTTGGGATTGGCAGCGAAATGATTGACGATGCGGTTGCATTGCACTACGTCGCGGCGGCCTATGGCGTTCTGCAGTTCGAACACGTTGTACTCTTTGCTGATGCCGATGTTGCGCTCGATGATTTCCTCGTTGATGGTGTCACCTTGTTGTAGGGAGATGAAAACCTTGTCCAGCTCGTTAGTGATTTTCCCCAGGTCGTTGCCGATATGCTCAGAGATAAGCACCGAGCCACGTTGGGTGATAGAATAGCCATGCTGGTTGACATAGGCGCCTATCCAGTCAGGCACTTCGTAGTCACGCAGTTTGGCATGTTCGCAGATGCCTCCTACTTTGGAGATGGCCTTGTAGGCAGCACTGCGCTTGTCGAGCTTTTTGTATCGATAGCAGAAGACTAAAAGTGTTTGAGGTTGTGGCGACTCGAGGTATTTGGGCAGAAGGTCCCATTCCTTGGAATTGATGTCTTGGGCTTCTTTGACAAGCACAAGGCGGATGGGTGACATCATGGGGAATTGCTGCGTCAAGGAGATGACCGAACGCATGGTGACATCGCGGCCATAGATAACCGACATATCGAAATCGCTGAAACTTGGGTCGATGACCTGTTTCTCGAAGTAGTCGGAGATGATGTCAATATAGTAATTTTCCTCGCCGGTGATGAGGTAGACGGGGAGATATTTGCCTGCTTTGAGGCTGTCTATGAGTTGTCTGTCGGTTAGAACCATCGATGGCAATGCTTAATCGCGGAAGATAGGTGAAGCCTACGTGCGCGTTATTTTAAAATGCAAAAGTACGTTTTTTTTTTGAATTGTATGGATTTCGAATAGAATAATTATTCAGGATTAGAAAAGAGGGTGGAAGGTGGAAGGTTTTGAGAGGGGGATGCTCTTAGTAACGTTGCAAAGTCGAACGCAAAGAAAACCCGTTTGCCTAGCTTGGGCTTGGCAACGATTTGAAAAATCCCTTGCGCAGTGTGGAATTTTGGGATGTCACACAAACAGCAATTTGAAGTAGGTTGCTTCCGAATAAATGCTGGAGTCGTACCTTGTTTACAGCTTTCCTATCCTTCTTATGGAAAAAAGTCTGTGGGTGAGTTGATGGTCTGCTGGGGTGCGGTTGAGGCTGCCACGGGGAGAATCGTTGATGATGCCTTGGGGGGTGAGGGTGTCGATGCGGACTTGGCCGTGGGCATGAATGATGTGACCGTTGCCAAGGTAGATTCCCACATGGATGATGTGTCCTTGCTCGTTGCTGAAAAAGCATAAGTCGTCGCGGCGTGCTTCCGCTATGTTGGGGATAAGAATGCCCTGGGTGGCTTGCTGTGAGGCGTCGCGGAGAAGCCGTATCCCACAAGCTTTGAAACAGACTTGCGTTAGACCGGAGCAGTCGATGCCCATGATTGTTCGCCCACCCCATAGATAGGGCACGCCAAGAAATTTCTCAATGGCAATACGGCTGGGAGAAGAGCATGTAGGGTCGTCGAGAATTGGGGCATCTGCAAATTGACATACGGAGGATTGGGGGGTAATGGGTTCCCATTGCTTGTTGTCAATCCATCCTTCATAACCATCGTAGTGGCAGCGAATGCGGGACCAGTTGGGCCTTTGCTCAAGAATGTCAAAGGTGTCGCCAAGGAGAAGTTGGTTGACCATTTCGGACCTGTCGGAGGGTTCGGATCGCATAGGGACTGCGGAAAGGAAACAGCGTGCTTGCATTACATCTAGAATTAGGAGGGTCTTTATGTGCCGGAGATAGAAATCTTGTTCATTCTTTCAGAGAGGGGACTTCTGGAGCCTGGGGCAGTCCTTGAAAATCATACTCTCTGACTTTAGGCGATCTGTAGTATTGTTGCTGATTAATAATATTATAATTTCCCTCGCTCAACAGATAGAACAATGCGTTCGATGAGGTTGTCTTCCTTGTTGTTTTTTGGATCATATCCGGCTTTTAGGTTGTAGCCGAAGAGCCGTGCGAAGGTTTGGTAGACGCCAGCCCGGAGCTTTCCGCGCAATTCATTGACCAGGACGTATGATGTGCGGCCCGTTTCGCGGTCGATGAGTTTTAGCAGCACTTTGCCCTGAGATATGGTGCATTCCTTGAGCTCATCGCTGTAGTCAGCAAGTAGGTTCTTCTCGGCAGCCTTGATGGCTTCTTTGCGCTCCCGTTTGGGTAAATCGGCCACTTGTCGCTCCAACATGTCGAGTCGCTGTTTGCCTATTTTGGCATAGGGAAGCATCTTTTTGACGTTGCGGATTAGTTTCTGATTTTTGCGAATCTCTTGTTGGCTGAGAAGAGAACCAGACTCAAGAATGCGCACCTCCTTGAGGTGATAGAAGGGTACTGTGTCGCCATCGAGGATGGCCCCAAAACGGACCTTGCGCTCGGCAACTATTTGACCATTAACAGGTAGGGCTGCCGGAAGGAGCGCTAGGAAGAGGACGATGAAGAGGAGTCTTTTCATGATAGTCTTCATATTTTTTTCCAATAACTCAAAAATGTCGATTTTATTTTGTACTTTTGCAGCATGAAAAATACGTTGGCTGATTTTAACTTTTTTTACACCATTCTGCGTCCTTTGGTAGACTATGGCACCTACAATCACTATCGCTCAGTGACGATTAAGGGTAGGGAGAATCTGCCGAAAGAGGATGCCTACATCTTAGCTCCATGTCATCAGAACGCTCTTATGGATGCTTTGATAATATTGTTGTTGCGACCCAAGCCCACTGCTTTCCTTGCCCGTGCCGACATATTCCAAAAGAAGGCACAGGCCAAAGCACTCAACTTCTTGCGCATAGGCCCGGTGTACCGCATTAGAGATGGCCGCGATAACCTCTCGCGCAATGATGAGGTTTTTAAAAATTCCCGCCAAGTCTTGGAGCATGGGGTGC
The DNA here is from genome assembly GCA_947168515.1 of uncultured Bacteroidales bacterium. Lineage (GTDB taxonomy): Bacteria > Bacteroidota > Bacteroidia > Bacteroidales > P3 > Colimorpha. The sequence goes on along the minus strand of CAMVMF010000007.1, from coordinate 62,423 downwards.
CGCTATGTTTGATGGCGGAAGGTACCCACAATGACAAACACCAGATGCTGCCGTTAGTCAAAGGCATGTTCCGTATCGCTTGTGGTACGCAAAAAGAATTAGGTGATAAACCGCTGTATATTGTCCCTGTAGGTCTTGACTATGACGATTATGAGGATGTCTATCACAACGTGTGCGTCAGCGTTGGGAAACCTATCGATGTCCGTCACTTTATGGCAGATTATGAGGTTAATGAACCTGTGGCGTTGAATCGGATGCGAGACGCTCTACGCGAGGGCCTTGGGCGGGAGATGCACAATGTGAGCAGCAAGGAACATTATGCCGACGAGTATGCCTACTGCCATCTTAAGACACAAGAGACCCTCAGAACACTACATTTGAAGAACAATCCTTGGGGACGTTTTATGGCTCGCAAGCATATCAGCGATCAGATGGCCCTGATGAGTGAAGAAGATAAGGCATCTAGATATGCCGAAGGTGCGGCATATGCTGCCCATCTGAGCCGCAAAGGTGTGCCGCTGTGGTTTGCCTCGAAGGGGTGGAACTTGAGAAAATCATTGTTGGCCTTGTTGGCTGTATCCTTTACTGTTTGGGCTATTGCTCCTATTTGGAAAGATTGGTTGTTGAGCAATTTGATAGTTTACCTGCCCACACATTTCATCACCAAGGCCAAGATAAAGGACCCGCAGTTTCGCAGTTCGGTGAATTTCGGCATTAGACTTTTCGCCACTTTCCTTTATCTGTTGGTGACATTTATAGTGTTTCTGTGCTGCAAAGGAATCTGGATGGCTCTGGGTATGTTGGCACTAGGTTTGATTAGTATACATGTGACGCCTCGGATTCTTATACTTCTGAGGGATGTATGGTATTGGATACGGCAACAATAATCTGAATTCTATTGAAGTGAGTTCGTTTTCGCTTAGTTCTCTATTGAGGGATTTGCTAAGGCTCGAATAAGCAGAAGTGCATGGGGTGGATGTGAGCGATGGGAATGGCGTGTTGTAGTTGAAAGAGCCCACGAAGCATTTCCTGCTCCAACCGTGGGTCGACGGGGAACATGGCGTGGTCTAGTTTAGGGAAATCTTTTTTGATGTCGCGGAGGGTGGAAAGAAAAAGCTTTTCCATCTGATCCAGTGATACTTTCACACGGTCGGCATCGGGATTGTTGGGGTCGGTGAAATACCAGTTGTTGTTGTCTCCGGCGTGGTATAGGGTGGTGCCATCGTGGAGCAGGGTTACCGTGCTTACTCCCACGTCAGTGGATCGGTAGACGTAGAGCGAGAAATGGCGCGTTTCAACCACATCGCCAAAACGTAATACGGCCAAGGGCAGGTTTTTGTCAATGCGTCGTCGCCTCAACGTGTCGTAGGAGGGCAGCAAATGCCACTTGTCATGCTTCTGACACCATAAGGGAATGTCCTGATTGTAATGATCTTGATGGAAATGGGAAATGATAAAATATACCTCCTTCTTCTCTCTCACAGCTTCGTCCAAAAGATGGTGGAGCTGCCCCTGTGGGTCCTGCCAATAGTCGTATATGATCAGAAATTCCGGCTCTGAGAGGACAAAGCAGCTGTGATGAATGTAGTTGAGGGTCATTTATGATATTCTTTTGGGATGAAGTCTATGAGGATGGACTGCTCATCAAAGTGGATATCTTGTACGGTGATGTTCTCAAACATGGGTGAAAGGTTGGGGTTTTGTCCTAAGCGTAGTAGCAGTTTGTTGCCATCCATTAGTTCCACCATGGTGTCGGCTTGGGGGTTCTGTTTCTTTGCTTGGGTGATAGCTGCCCGTAACATGTATTCGATGCCGGCTCCGCCACCAAAGGAGAGGATGACATCGGAGCCTCGCACGCCTTCGACGGTGATGTCTAAACCCACTGATCCCATCAGGGGCACTTTGTAGTTGATTCGGATGGTGTGTGTGCCGCCAAAGCACATGGGCAGTTCTTTTCCTGCCTTTTGGGAAATCATGTTTTCTACTTCGGAGTAGGTGAGTTTCAGTTGCATAAGAATGAGTGATTGAGTTAATATTAATGTGCTAGTGTGTTACTGTGATTAGTATTATAAGCGCAGTATGATGCTATTCGTTGTGATAAGGTTCGTGATGCAAAATAGTGAAGGCTCGGTAAAGTTGCTCGACAAAGAAAAGACGCACCATTTGATGGTTGAAGGTCATTTGCGAGAGGGATATTTTGTCGTGTGCCGCTTCATGGACGCTGGGGGCAAAACCAAAGGCCCCTCCCACTACGAAGACTAGCGAGCGTATACCGGCGTTCATCTGTTTTTGTAGATATTGTGAAAAGCCCACCGAGGTGTGTTCTTTGCCATGTTCGTCGAGGAGGACTATGCGGTCGGCATCTTGTAGTTTTTTGAGCAGCAGCACGGCTTCGCGTTCTTTGATTTCTTCAGGCGAGGCTCCTTTCTGGTCTTTGAGAGCCGGTATGACTTCAAGTTTGAAGTTGACATAGTGTTTAAGCCGTTTACAGTACTCGTCAATGCCTTGTTGCAAGTAAGCAATATCGGTCTTAGAGATGACTAGTAGGGTGATATTCATAAAATATAATAGGTGGATGCGCTAATAGGGGTTATACGTTCGGATGTTTACACATTACAACTAGTAATAGTCAATAAGATAAATGGGGCCAAAGGACGGGAAAACGGGCCGGAGACTTTCAGAAAACTATTGAGTATTTGCGATGTAAAGGCCTTGACACCGGACCGATGGGTGTTGTAGAATCCGTTGCAGACTTCTATTTTGGCACCATGGGGTATGAGTATTTCTTGGTAAGACTCTAACGGAAGAATGCGTTCTGTCCAACTGCCGGTGGCTGGATCGCAAGTATTATAGCGGTCGTTGATAGATGGATGGATGCCACTGCTAACGGTTGGTAAAAGGTCACTGAATCGAAGTCCACGAGTGTGTTGGGCCCAATAGTCTAGCTGCTGTTCGGAGAGTTGGGGCAGATGCTCTGCTAGGTATTGGCGTCGCATCTGGTAGAATCCGAGTTGCCCGTTGTGTCCATGTTCGTCGGCAAGCATCACCTTGTGTAGGCGGCGGACGACGAGAGGATTGTATGGTGTGGATCCGGTGGTGAAAATCATGGGCATGGGACCGATGGCATAAAGGTCATCGAAAAACGTTTCTAGACGGTAGATGTGTTCGATGACATCCATGCCCAAGAGTCCATCGGGGTGTATGTTGTTTGTCTCGCACCATTGTCGCAAGGAGGAGGCATCGCCTTGTAAAATGACATCAGGCCCGTACCCCAAATGTTGTTTGATGCTCTGGATGGTTTCGACAGCCTGCGGGTTGTAGTCTACATATATTACCCTGCCAAATCCCATGTGCGCCAACATGCAAGAAAGGAATCCATGCCCTCCACCATAGTCCACCACTGTTAGGCTTTCGGGTTTTTGGTGCATGAGGTGTAGCAGTTTGGAAATACAGAGGTTGTAGATGTCTAAATAATAATCTAGATGAGGTAGCATACGCAGAATATAGCTGCGGCTGTAGTCGCTGATAGGAAGCGTATTGTAGTCTATATGGCGTATGTCGTCGGCAATCATATTTTTTTCTTAAAAAGAGCGCGCATCAATGGGTTGCTATAACGGGTCATCTGGTAGTAGGTGACGGGTTGCGCTCCATAGAGGCTGTAGGAGTAGGCTATACTAGGTACCATGCTCCCTTCAAAATCGAAACTGAGGGTGCGTGTGGAGAGTTGTTGTATGATGTACCAGAAAAGCAGTGGGGAGGCTCCCCCAAGATGCCCTCTAGGATTGAGGGCGGAGAGGAGGGAATAAGCGCTGTGGGAATCGAAGGCCACAAAGCGTGCCGCTTGCAAGGTTCCGTTAGTGTCGTTGAGTCCTAGGAGGATGCCTTGGCCGCGTTGGAGGGTTTTGGCAATTATACGAGTCATAAACGCTTGTGAAAGCAAGTCCTTTTTACCTCTCGAAAGCCAGTATTGGGTGTGCAGGTTGGCAAAATCGGAGGGCAGGACTTCTGTGGGATGCAGCAACGGTTGGCAGTGGCGAATCTGTCGCTGTCTATGGCGTTTGTCGAAGTGGTTGAAAACCTCTTCGGGGTTGCTGATGTCTTCGATGCGGTAGGTGACGCGGGACGTGTTTTGGTATCCCTTCCATCCTTCTATAGAAGTAACGGCTGGGCTGAAGTTCTGATTGAAGAGGGCCAAACGAAGACCGGCAAAGTGCTCCATTAGTTGGCGTGTGGCTTCGGGCTGGTTGGCATTAGGACGGTACCAAGGTCCGTTGTATTGTGTCAGTTGAGGCTGCAATACATAACGCAGGCCCATTTTAGAACCGATGAGGTAGGGCATGGCGGCGGCAATGTTACCTTCGGAGTCACGCGCTAGCGCAACGTCCCATTGTTTGCCGTGGCATACTGTCTCCATCCACCAATATTGCAGAAACAGAGGGATGTTATGTCCCTCCGTCTCGCATAATTTTCTATATTCTTCTATGTTGTTCAAAAACCTGGTTACTGCATAGTGACGGTGACTCGGTTGTTGGCAGACCGGCCGCTGAGTGTATTGTTGTCGCCTACAGGGTCGTCCTCACCTTTGGCAAGGATTTCGATGCGGTGTTCTTGTATTCCACGTTTCATCAGGGCCTTCTTCACCTCGACGGCACGCTGACGCGAGAGGCCCATGTTGTAAGCCTCTGTGCCTACGTTGTCGCAATATCCTACAAGCAGCACTTCGAGATTCTTCTCCTCTTTCATGTATTTGGCCAAGTCGTCTAATTCGGCGTTATAAGAAGGCTGAATTGTGGCATCGTTGGCAAAGAACTTAATCTCGGCAAAGGAACGTGCATTCTTGGCCGCACTAGGCAATAGGTCGATTTTCTTGGAACTGAAGTCGCAGATAAGCCCCACTCGAATGAGTTCGTCTTCGGGCTGAGGCTCGTGATAGTAGTCTTCGTCCTTCCAATAGCGCCAGTCGATTTCTGCCACTTTGTAGGATATTTTGTTTTTCATCTCTAGTTCGATAAGGATATCTCGAAAATAATCGAGGGAAATCAGGGCCTCCATCTGAGCCTTTGCAATCAGTTCGTCGCGCAAGTCGGGATCGGTGACTGAGGGGTTGATGGCGAAGACAGCGCATAGGTGCATGGGAATGCGGCCAGCACTTTTTAGATAGTCCATGACGGGATCGAACTTGCCCCAGTCGCGGTCGTTATCGCGCTGCCATTTCAGAGGGCGGAAATTGTTGTAGTTGTAGTCGACAAAGTAGAATGTCTTACCATCAAAAGCGGTGAATTTCCACACCGTGTCATAGGCGCTCTCACGTACTTTGTGTTTGCCCCCCTGGTCGATAATGGGTTCTACTTTTTTGCCCTTTTTGGTATTGGGCATGGTCACCTGTTCGTATAGGCCTCCCGGCGTGGGATACCAGTTGGTGTCGGCCTTGCTGCGGAGCCAAAGACGTTTGTTGTTTCCCTCTCGGGCAATGTCGGTGGTCGGTTTCTTCTTAAGATACTGGGCCTGAACATTGGCTGTAGGAATGATTGCCAAGGCGGCCAGCATGATTATAAAGAGGTGTTTCTTCATCGTATATTGTTTTCTTTTAGAATTTTGAGTTCCGAAATCTGATGGGATAGCAGCCACTCATAATTCAGCGTTTTATTTTTTTTCTATCCCTTTATTAACGTAGAATTTTATATTTTATTGTTGAGGGTCGGTAATAGTCCCGTTTTCGCATACCAGTATGCGTGACTGGTATTTATCTATCATCATAAAGTCGTGTGAAGAAATCAGCATCGTAGTGCCCGTCTGCCGGTTGATGTCCACCAACAGTTCCATGATGTCCGACGAAGTGTTGGGGTCGAGGTTGCCAGTGGGCTCGTCGGCTAAAATAAGGCTTGGATTGTTGATGAGGGCGCGGGCAATTCCCACACGCTGCTGTTCGCCCTCAGAAAGGTTGTGCACTCGAGCCTTGGCTTTGTCGGCTATGCCTACAGCTTGCAGTGTCTTGACAATCTGGGGCTCAATCTCGCTGTGCTTCCATCCTGTGGCGCGTAAGACAAATTCTAAGTTGTCGTGCACATTGCGGTCCCCAAGGAGGCGGAAGTTCTGGAATACGATGCCGATGCGGCGTCTGAGCAGGGGGATTTGGCGACGCTTGAGATGTACGAGGTCGAAGTCGCACACTCGGGCTTCGCCAGTGTCAATATCGAGGTCGGCATAGAGAGTACGAAGCAGCGAGGTCTTCCCAGCACCACTCTTACCAATGAGATATACGAACTCCCCTGCATCGATCTGGAGGTCGACATGGGTGAGTAATGGCCCCTCTTCGTGACTGATTGTTACGTCCTTAAGTGATATGATAGGAGTCTCCATAGGTACTTTATTTCAAATTGCAAAAGTACTACTTTTTTTCTATACTTATTATAGATTTATATTTTTTTTTAAACTAAGTGTTGTTACTTATCTGTATCATAACTATCCTTAGGTTGGCGAGGTTGTCTCTGTCTAGCATCTTCCAGTCAAGTAGGGCATATAATTCGCCAATGTCCTACAGGTACCATAATTGGAAGTAATCTTTGTCACATCTATCCTCTCGACCAAAATTTGGGCACAAATAGGATTATGAGTGTGAGACATTCGAGTCGGCCTAAGAGCATGAGAAGGGTGCAAATTATTTTGCCCGAGGTGGTGAAATCAGCATAGCAACCAAAGCCCCCACTAGTGCCAAGACCTGGTCCGTAGCTGGTAATGCAAGCGATGGCAGCCCCGATGGACTCAGTAGCATTGATGCCGCTGAGCATGAGTAGCATGATGCCTACAAAGGTCACTGCTGCATAAACCATGAATATGACCATGACGTTTGTGATGATGTCTTCGGATACAGGCTTGCGGTTAAGGCGAACCGGGTTGACCGAACGTGGGTGTAGGCGGTCTCGGAGAATCTTGCGCACGTTGCGGATAAGAATGAGTACGCGCATGGTCTTGAGTCCTCCTGTGGTGGCTCCGGCCATGCCTCCGCAGAGTGACAGAACCACAAAAAGGAAAGTGATGGGTACCCACCACTGTGAGGTGTCCGCAACCAACGAGCCCGTGGTGGTGAGTACGCTGATGGTTTGCACGATGCCGCAACGGACAGCATCTGCCCATGAGTATCCCATCTTGAGGGCAAGGGCAAGTATGGCAAAGACGGCACCGATGAGAAAGGTGGTAAGATAGCAGATGAGCTGGTCGAACTTGTTGCGCAGGCGTTTCCAGTCGAGGGTCAGAAAATAGTAGAGCATGGAGAAATTGATGCCGCTGAGTAGCATGATGGCAGCCGTGATGTATTGCTGGGTGTGGGTGAGGTGCTCAAGGCTGTTGTTGTAGATAGAAAAACCTCCAGAAGAGATGTTGGTAAAGGTGATGTTGACAGCATCCCATATGTGTAAGCCGCTCTTCCACAGCACCAATATGAAAAAGCATGTAAGTAGGATGTAGACTCCTAAGGTGTGGCGGACGGTGGCCCCCATGGAGGTGGTCTGTTTACCTGTGTTGTCGGCCCCCGAGGCCTCGGCTGTGTAAAGGCTGTATTTGTTGATGCCCATGGAAGGCACTAGGGCCAACACCAACAGCACGATGCCGAAACCTCCAATCCATTGGGTCATACTGCGCCAAAGGAGAATGGAGGCGGGCAGCCATTCGACTGCCGAGAAAATGGTGGCACCAGTGGAGGTGATGCCCGAAGTGGATTCGAAGAGGGCGTTGGCAAAGGAGGTGGTGGCACCAGTGGACAAATATGGCAGGGTGCCAAAGAGGGAGAGGACTACCCACATTATTACAACCAGCAGGTACGCCAGGCGCTTGTCGGTGATGCGGTGGGCCCCATGGAAGCTGACTGTGAGAAAGAGGCCTATGTTGAAGGTGAAAAGCCCTGAAGCAGTAATTGCAGGCCAGGTGCCGTCGGCAAAATGAAATGCCGGAATTAGGCAGGCCAGTATGAGTAGGCCCTCTACCATCAGCATGATGCCGAGAAAACGTAATATGTACTTAATCTGTGTGATGAGCTAATCTATTATTATGTATTTATACGTTCGTTTTTTCATCGCTTCCAGTAGGCCGGGGATACGATGGCGATGATGGCAAAGAGCTCGATTCGTCCTGCCACCATGAGAGTGGAGAGGGCCCATTTGGCTATCTGTGGAAGTGTGCTGTAGTCTAGGCTGCCGCCCAAACTGTTGATTAGAGGCGAGGGGCCTAGGTTACTGATGTTGGCAGCGGCCATGCATATAGAGTCGGGGATAGTGCAGCCGCAAAGGGTGAGTATGAAGGCCCCTATGAGAATGAAGGCGATGTAGAGGAATACAAACGCAAAGATTTTGTTGATGTAGTCTTCCTCTACTACCTTTTGGTTGACCTTGACGCAAGTGACTGCATTGGGGTGAATCATACGGGTAAAATAGTTGCTAATGTATTTATAGAGAGTGATGACGCGCAAAATCTTTATGCCACCACCTGTGGAGCCCGCAGAGGCACCCATCAGGATAAGCAGGAAGGTGAGCACACTGACGAGAAAGGACCAATGCTGCGGTTGCGGGATGTAGAATCCGCAGGAGGACATGCTGGAGGCTATGTGGAAGATGCTGTAACGGAGCGACGTGCGAAAGTCGTTGCCCACGGTTGTAAATGCAATGGTGCTCACGAGACTGACGAGGACGAAGATGCCGAGATAGGACCATAGCTCCTCGTCACGGCTGTATTGGCGCCACTTGAAAGTGAAAAGGTAATAGAGTTGGGCAAGACTGATGCCGCTGAGAATCATGAAGACGGTAACAACGCTGAGGCTACCGTTGCTCAAAGATATTAACCCCATGCTGTGGGGTACAAATCCTCCGGTGGAAACTGTGCTGAAGGACAGGCATAGGGATTCGAAAACAGAGGTCCCGCTGACCAACAACAAAACCATCATGGTGAAAGTGAGTATGGAGTAGATGGTGAAAAGGCGGGTGACGCTCTTGGAGAGATGGGGGTGGAGTTTGCGTTGGCGGGTGCCGGAAAATTCGGCTTCGTATAACTGCTCGCCACCAACACCCAACTTGCGAAGGATGGCAACAACGAAAAGCATGAATCCCATGCCACCAATCCATTGTGTAAAAGAACGGTATACTAAAAGGCTCTCCGGCAGGTTCTCGGGCTTGGAGAGGATGGAGGAGCCTGTGGTGGTGAATCCGCTGACCGACTCGAAAACGGCATCGGTGAAAGAGCCTATGGTGCCTGAGAAAAGATAGGGTATAGTGCCGCAAAAGGGTATGGCTAGCCAGATGAAAGCGGTGAACCAATAGCTCTCAGTCTCCTTCAGGTCAAAGGTGGCATTCCTGCCCACAAAGTTGCGGAGGAATAAACCCAGAATGAGTATGGTAGTGCCAGAAATCACGATGGCGAACTGAGCCCCGTCGCGGTAGAAGAGTGATACAGCTAATGGCAGGACCATGCTGATGGCCATATAGATGAGCAAAATTCCAGTGAGTCGCGCAATGAGTCGGAAATTGAATCTGCGTAGTCCCAGCCTCTCGGCCGGCCATTCTTCTATTTTGGTGTGGATTGGCAAGGTGTTGGTACGATTTACGAACTATGGAATGTGTTACCGCTTTAATTGTTATGTATATTGTGGATTAACAGATGTTGGAGATGTATATTGTTGAACCTAATCTTTTTTTTAGCCAAACATTTTTGCCACTTGGTCCATAACCTTGGGGAGTGCGAAGACGATGACTTTGTCTTTGGGCTCTATTTGGGTGTCGCGAGTGGGCAGTATGCTCTGGTTTCCACGAATGATGCCTCCGATGGTAGACCCTTGGGGTAAGGATAGGTCCCGTATGGTATGGCGGGTGGCGTAGGCGTGTTTGGCCACGTTGAACTCTACCAGCTCGGCATTGGTGCCACTGAGCCATTTGCTGCGGACTGCATCGCCTTTGACAATGAATCGAGATATGTAGCTGGCTGTGATTAGTTTTTTATTAATTATGGTGTCGATGCCAATGTCTTGCGACAGGCTGATGAAGCCAGTGTTCTCTACCAAGGCAATGGTGCGATGCACGCCCAGTTTCTTGGCATGAAGGCAGGTGAGGATGTTGGTTTCGGAAGAGTCTGTAACGGAAATGAAGGCGTCGGTGTTTTGTAGCCCTTCCTCTTTGAGGAGTTCGATGTCTGTGGCATCACCGTTGATGATAAGGGTTTTGTTGAGTATGCCAGCGGCTTCGTCGCAGCGGGCTTTAGATTCTTCAAAAAGGGTGATGTGGATTTTGTCTTCGAGGGTTTGGGCGGCAAAACGGCCGACACGTCCGGCTCCGACAATCATGGCTTTCTTGATGCTCACTTCGGTCTTGCCGGCAACGCGTTTGATGCTGTCGAACTGGTTGGGGCGGCTGATGAGGTATACTAGGTCGCCCTGTTGGAAGGTGGTGTCGAGGTGAGGGAAGATTGTCTGTCCGCCTCGTAGGATGGCAACAATGCGAACTTGGAGCGTGTTATGGTTCTGGACCAGCTCCTTGACACTATGTCCGGACACGGGGGAGTCGGCTTCGAGATGAATGAGGTACATGGTGAGTAGGCCGCTCGAGAAGTCGAAAAATTCGGTGGCAACAGAATTGTTTATGAGATTGGTGATTTCTTTGGCGGCAATGCGCTCGGGACAGACCATTTCGTCAACGCCTAGGTCGCGGAACATGTCGCGGTGTTTGGGATAAAGCAACTCTGTGTTGCTGATGCGGGCCACGGTTTTTCTGGCACCAAGTTTGCGGGCCAACACACAGCTCATGAGGTTGATACTTTCGTCGTGTAGCACTGATAGAAAGAGGTCGCAGCTGCCCACATTGGCATCTTCCAGCACCTTGGGAGAGGTGGAAGAACCGGCAATGGTCATGAGGTCGGTCTCCTTCTCAAGGCGTTTCAGTAATTCGGAATTGGGGTCCACAACTGTGATGTTGTGGTCCAACTCGGTCAGCGATTTGGCAAGGTAAAACCCAACTTCTCCGTCTCCAGCAATTATTATATTCATGCTTTTCTTACTCCTTTTTCAATCCAAAAGAAATTGCAAAAATACAAAAAAAATAAGATATGATTGAAAATTATCAATCTTTGTTTCAGAATCCGCACATTCCCAAATCATAACGTTGCAATGGATCAGCGTATAATCAAACTTGATAGAGCAATACATGTTGGGCATTTCCCACGGTGCAGAATGTCACGTCAGAGGCTCTTCTACCAAATAACGAGAGGCGAGTGTAGAGCGAGCGTACAGCAAAGGTTTGGCAGGATGGCTGCAAGGTGGACGTAGATGGAAGGTTCAAAATGGCAACGCCGAGAGGAAAAAATAAAGTTGGTATTCCGAAAAATAGTCGTATATTTGCATTTTAATTACAGCAACGAAATGGAAATAACACGTACGTTTGACCTGCTTGATTACCTACTCGAACAATTCCCTGACAAAGAGGACGTTCTGTGTGCCAAGGAAAAAGGAGAATGGATTAAATACAGCACAAAAAAATACTATTATATTGCCCATTATATGGCTTGTGGACTGTTGGAAATGGGCCTGAAACCTGGCGATAAAATCATTACCATGACAGCCAACTGTCCAGAGTGGAATTTCACTGACATGGCTTGTGCGCTGACGGGTGTTATCCATGTGCCCATTTATCCTACGTTGAGTGTGGAGAACTATGCTCATATAATCAGCCATAGCGAGGCGCAGTATATGTTCATCAGCAACCGCATCATGCTCAAGCGTGTGGCCCCGGCCCTGGAAAAGATTGAAAAGGCTCCGAAGGTTTACACTTTGGAGAAGATTGATGGCTATCCTCGCACGTTTGACATTCTGAAATTGGGTATTAGTAGTAAGGAAAAGAACGCCCCTACGTTGCTTCATTTGAAAGAAACCATCCGTCCAGAAGATTGTGCCACGTTGATTTATACTTCGGGTACCACGGGTGACCCTAAGGGGGTGATGCTCTCACACAGAAATCTATGCAGCAACTTCCTGGCCCATGCCAAAGTCAACTACATGCCTGCAGGGTCTATAGCCCTTAGCTTCCTGCCGCTGAACCACATCTACGAGCGCAGCATGAACTACCATTTCCAATACCGCGGTGTGGGCATTTACTATGCTGAGAATATGGGTACCATTCAGCAAAACCTGCAGGAACTGCATGCCGATGGCTTTTGTGCCGTTCCCCGCGTGCTGGAAATGGTGTACGACAAGCTGTATGCCGCCGGCAAAGATTTCAAGGGACTCAAGAAAAAAATCTATGACCGGGCATTTAAGCATGGCGCCCGATGGGACTACTCCAACTTGCAAAAGGTTTCCCTTTTCTATCAACTTTCACAGTGGTTCTACGACCGCATGGTCTATCGTCATTGGCGTGAAAAATTCGGTGGGCACGAGTTGTGCGTAATTACTGGTTCTAGCAGTATACAGCCCCGGATGTTGCGCACCTTTGCTGCCGCGGGTATCTATATTCATGAGGGCTACGGCCTGTCCGAAACCTCGCCCGTCATTGCCGTGAACAACCCCGCCAAGGGATGGGTGAAGATTGGCACCGTAGGCCCCATTTTGGAAGGAGTAGAGGTGAAGTTTGCCGATGACGGCGAAATACTGACACGCGGTCCCCATGTGATGATGGGTTACTATAAAGACCCCGAGTATACCGCTCAGGTTATTGACGAAGATGGCTGGTTCCATACTGGCGACGTTGGAGAGATGGTGGGTACCGGCATCGGTGGCCCCCGTTATCTGCGAATTACCGACCGCAAGAAGGATATTTTCAAATTGTCGGCCGGTAAGTATATCGCTCCCCAGTTATTAGAGAATAAGTTGCGCGAGTCGGAGTACATAGAACAGGTGATGATTGTGGGTGAAAATGAAAAGAGTGCTTCGGCTATTATTTCTCCCAATTTCAACACTTTGCACTATTGGGCCCTGAAGCACCATTTGCACTATCGCGACAATGTGGCGTTGTTGGCTTTGCCCGAGGTGAAGGAAAAGTACCGCGAGGTAATTGCTGCTGCCAACCGCGACTTTGCGGCTCATGAGCAGATTAAGAATTTCCGTCTGGTGGCCGATGAGTGGACGGCCAATAATGGATTGCTGTCGCCGACGCTGAAAATCCGTCGAAAGGTGTTGATGGAAAAATACAAGAATCTCATTGCCGAGATCTACGGTAACGAGACCTCTTCGGGTAATCCCATTCTGTCTGCATTCCGCAATGTGGAGTTGCCTACATTTGGGTTCGGTAAGAAAAAATAGTGGCATCGCTGCCCACCCACATGTCACGAAGAGTTTTCGTTATGCCGTGACGAGAGGGAGCCGGCTGAGGTGAGACGGATGTTTCGGTGCGTGTGCGGCGATTGCCTGAGTGATGCAAGTTGCAGACTGCTAATAATTCACAATCCAATAAAAAAAGATGGGAGTCAGAATATCTGTCTCCCATCTTTTTAAGGGTTAATGGACCAATTACTTTATTCGCATTTGATGCCAGTCTGGAGGGCGGTAGAGTAGTTGTTGATAGGAAGGTCACTGCATTTCTTCACACCTTCGTATTTGCTAAGGTCGACTTCGGTAGTGGAGACAACGGAACCGGCAGCATAAGTGGTGCAGCTACAAGTTTTCTTGCAAGAACTGAAACAGGCAACGGTTGCGATAACGGCAAGAGCCAAAAGAACTTTCTTCATAATGATAAGATTTTAAATTGTTAATTGTGCTATTTAATTATAGTGCAAAGATACTACTTTTTTTTCAATTGGCAATTTTTTTTTTGTTTTTTTGTGTGGAAATGAAACTGCTTTGGAAGGGGTGTGGTATCAATAACGCTATATATGCTGTTGAGTACAATGTTGTATGGTAATCAGTAAGGGGGTGGGCATCGAGTCCGTCAACGATACCGCTATTGGATTAAGTGTGGCGACCCTTATTGTATGTTGTAGCCCGTTTGGCTTAATAGTTCCATTGGTCTCTGTTTTTATTGATGTTTTGTATGTAGATAAGGTGCTGATTGTAAATTAATAATAGTTGTTTTTGCCTGTAAAAATAGGAGAAGGTGGATAAATACCAGAAATTGGTTTTGCCAGAGGTGTACTTTGACACTTTTGAATAATGGACAGAGAGGTAAAGTATAAAAAAGTTGTGTTTAAAATCAGGTAGTTGCATGTTTTGTAAAAAAAATATTTTGCTAGTTCAAAAAATGTTCGTACTTTTGCAACCGCTTTTCGAGAGAAAATGATCTGTTAGCTCAGTTGGTTTAGAGCGCTTGCTTGACAGGCAAGAGGTCACAAGTTCAAATCTTGTACAGATCACCACTAGGAGGTGAAGCCGGGCTTCGCCTCTTTTTGAAAGAAAGAAACATAAAACACGGTCTGTTAGCTCAGTTGGTTCAGAGCGCTTCCTTCACACGGAAGAGGTCGACAGTTCGAATCTGCCACAGACCACGATTTGGCCCCTGCAAAGGGGCTTTTTTATTGCCATAAAGCATTGATTTTCATTGCTAATACATTAATTTTCAGTGGATATCGATTTGACGGGTATTTTACCTTGTTTTGATGTTTATAGGTACATTTTTGTTACTCGTTTGTTACTCGAATTGAAAAAAGTTTGTATCTTTGCAGTCGGAAACAAAATTTAATCTTACCGAGTATGCCAAGAAAGAAAGTCGCCAGCAAGGCGAAAGAAACTGTACGTTTGAGGGAGAAGATGCTATCAAACGGGAATGTGTCGTTGTACCTTGACTATTACAAGGACGGAAAAAGGGAGTATGAGTTTCTGAAACTCTACCTCATCCCCGAAAAGACACCTTTCGATAAACTCCACAATGTAGAAACGCTGGATGCAGCCAACGCAATCAAAGCAGAGCGCACAAGGGCTATTATTGCCGAGGAAGCGGGATTGAAGCGTGTGGGGCTGTCGAAAATCCTGTTGTCGGATTGGATGATGCATTGTGCGGAGCGGGCAGGGCAGCGAGCCGGCACCGCAGCCAACCGCCACACTTGGGGACGGACGATTGAAAACACTATCGCCATACTGAAAGAGTATGCGGGCGAGAAAGTGCGGCTGGCCGATGTGGACAAGAACTTTTGCTTGGGCTTTATCGAATACTTACGCACGGGGTACGTTATAGGAGAACGGGTGCAGAACACGGGCAAGCACCTTGCGGCCAGCACGGCACAGAAGCGTTACCAGTGCTTACGCTTTGCCCTTGCCGAAGCACAGCGAGAGGGGCTTATCACCACCAACCCGTGCGACAGGCTGACCGATGCGGACAAAATCAAGGTACCCGAAAGCACAAGGGCATTTCTCAGCATTGAGGAGCTGAAACGGCTTGAAGCGACACCGACCGCCAGCGATGGGACACGGAGGGCGTATCTGTTCATGTGCTATTGCGGGTTGCGCATATCGGACGTTAAGGCGTTGCGGTGGGCTGACATTGACACGCAGGGCGAGGTGTGGACGGTTGCCATACGTCAGCAGAAAACGCAAACACCGCTCTATCTGCCCTTATCTGTCAAGGCACGGGAGTTTCTACCCCAACGAGGGGAAATGCCCTCAGACGGGCTTGTCTTTGCCGACCTGCCTACCGAACCAGCCATGAACCGCACATTGAAGTTGTGGGCGAAGCGGGCAGGGATTGAGAAGAACGTAACGCTGCATACAGCACGGCACACATACGCCACAACCCTACTGACAAAGGGAGCAGACCTCTACACCGTCAGCAAGTTGTTGGGACATTCCGAAGTCTCCACAACACAGATTTATGCAAAGATAGTGGATAAAAAGAAAGTGGATGCGGTGAACCTGTTGAATGAACTTTAATATGGAGGACAGAATGATGAACGCAAATACATTGGCAGAATTTGAGAGACTGGAAAAAGCAGTGATGGGCGAAGACGACAAACAAAAGAGACGTACAGGCCTGAACAATCTTCGCCAACGGATGATGAGCAGCGAGCCGAAGTTGTTCGAGGTTGCCGAGAGGTGCGGGGGATGCGGGGATGTGTCAAGGGGCCTGGCGAGGTATATTGTAGAAGCGGCAGACTATTTCGGCATATATGAGGACGAGGACGAGGAGCAGAGGGAACGGAGAGAAAAGGAATGTAAGGAGTGGAGACGCTTAACAATTATTCGTAGCAAGTGGCGTATAACGAACCCCGATGGCGTGAGTACGTATATGACGGATAATTATAATGCGGGGGACAGCGTAGTGTTCATGGAAAGTTGGGTGTACATGGATGATGGTTATTATTACAAGTGGTATCATCACAGGGAGGAATACAGGCTGTGCCGAGAGTTGATGAACGCAGGGTATGGCGATATTCCCCAATCGGACAGAGAGGTGATTCGGTTGTACTGCAAGGACTGGGAGAAAGTGGGGTTGCCAGCAGCATTCGAGAGCAGACGAGAGGAGCGCAGGCTGGCGGAAGCGAGGGCTGGCGCAGCAGCCGAGGAACTGTATTTGAGTGTCCGAGCTGTCAATCTGTACATCCGTTGCCATGGGGAAGTTGGGAATTTAGACAGCGAGTTGAGTTTGTATGATGAGCGGCCAGCAGCCATACAGGACGGCAATAACAATGGTGAGAGTAATAATGCCGTCGAGGGAGTGAAGCCGTTTGTAATAGACCCACGACTAAAAACACCAAAGGCAAAGGCGATGTTTGCCAAGTTTGCCGAATTGGGGTATATCGAGATGAACGAGGGAAAACAATGGAAGTGGATGAAAAACAAATATAGTTTGAAATGTTTTGCCGACCATGCAATTGATGTATTAGGCTTAAGAAAAAAAAGAATGGGGCTTCCTCTCAAAACGTGGGGGTTGTTTGAGAATTTATTTGACGAAACCCGTCTGCAATCTTATAAACCCACCCCACCAAAAGAATATGATGATGATATAGATTGTAGAGTAATCATAAAAGTGTTTGCTACAATTAAATTCTAAACAAACACCTAACAATCAATTAATAACATTCACTTGCTATCAAGTGATATAGCAAGTGTTTTTCTTTTCTTTTGTTGTACTTTTGCACTCGATTTCAAGCGGCAGAGACTGCAACCCTGCAAGTGAGAAATCCGAAGGCAATACGCATAGTTGCAGATGCAGAGATTGCCATAATAAATAAAAAAAAGACATGAACGAAAATATCGAAATCATGGCAAAGTTAGAGGAGATAAAACAAATATCCCTCATGGGTGCAAAAGACGTGTTCAACATTGACGATGTGGCAGCGTACACGGGTTTGTCGAAAGGTTACATCTACAAACTGACACACGAAAGGCGAATACCTTTTGCAAAAGGCGGTGGAAAGATGTTGTTCTTTAAGCGTGATGACATCAACGCGTGGTTGCTACAAAACAAGGTGAGCAGCCAGCAAGAGTTGGAACAGGCGGCAGCGGCCTATGTGCTGAACCATCCGAGGAAAGGGGGTGTGCGATGAAACGGCAAGAAAGTATCAAGCAATTGTTAGAGAATGGCAGGTTCACCGCTACTGAACTCAACCGAATGGCTCACACGGGCGATGCACGGAAGTACATTAGCGAATTGCGGGCGAACTACCGAGACGGGATAGCGGGCGGCGCAGACGTGCAGGACGAGTGGCGAGAACGCAGTGACGGCACACGATACAAGATGTATTGGATCTCGAAGAACTTGACGATGAAAGGAGGAGGGAATGACACAGCAGATTGACAACCAACTAATGATTGACTTGGTGACAGGTACGCAGGACGGTATACTTCCGTGGGTGTACAAACGTAGTGGCTCACCGTCACGCTACAGCAGCGACAGTACCACCGCCAACGGGCTGACGAGGTGCATTATTGACTTCATCAAGTTGCACGGAGGACAGGCGGAGCGTATAGCCGCAACGGGCATACCCACCAAGAAGCGGGACGTGTACGGCAACACTATATGGAGGACAACCCACATGACGGTGGGGACAGCCGACATATCGGCAACCATCAACGGGCGTTCAGTGAAGATAGAAGTGAAGATAGGACAAGACCGACAGAGCGATGCACAATGCAGATACCAGGCAGACGTGGAGAGGGCAGGTGGGCTGTACTACTTGGCGAGGGACTTCGAGGGGTTTGTATCATGGTACAATCTAATGTTTGGAAAGGAGGGGGTTTGAGCAGATACATATACGCACATGACAATGTGGCTTACTACCACCTACCCATTGAAGCATGGCGGGGGCTGATGGACGAGCCAGCACGGGTGTTCACGTTGTGCGAGGGCATTATGTGTGCAGATTGTACGACCACCGAAGAAGTCGAAGAAGTGTACGGTTTGCGACTGACGGAAGAGGAGTATCAAAAGCACAAGCAAAAAGGGCATGAGTTCTTGGATAGAAACAAGTTGTCCCGTGTCTGTTTCTCGATACAGGTTGAAATGTACTGGCAATATAAGAGCGACTTCAAAAGTGGCCGCATGAAAGAATGGGACTGGCTTTTGATGTTGTGCTGGATGGCACTCCACACCATAGGGGGCGGTACAACAATCAAAGACACCAGCAACGAGTATGTGTTTTGCCGCGCGGCTGGCTTTGCGAAGTTGTCCGACAAGCAATTCAATGGTGACGAAAGGATATTGCGATACATGGTGAACCCTGCAAGGTATGCAGCGAGGATGCGGGACGATTTGATGTTGAGGTACGACACATTTCACGCCTACTCACAGAAAGGGCGTAGGGGCTGGTGCTACATGCTGGCAGGGATAGACCGACAACAGGCATTTGACATGTTGGCGCAGCACATGGCAGAGCGTGGCACCAAGACCCAACGCAAGCATGAACTGATGCGAATGATGAGGACAGCAAGACGAAACGTTGAAAACAACAAATAAATACAAAGCGATATGGCAAAAGGACACACGAACAACCCCAACGGCAGACCAAAGGGGACACCGAACAAGATAACGCAAGACATGCGGCAGTGGCTGGCGGCAGTCATTGACGATAACAGAGAACAGATAGTAGAGGACTTGCAAGCGTTAGAGCCAAGAGACCGTCTAATGATACTCGAAAGGCTGATGCAGTATGTAATCCCCAAGCAACAGGCCGTGAGTGCCGATTTGGCAGCAAGGAACGACCGTAGCCGACCGCTTGTTGAACGGTTGGCGGCATTGGTGGGAGGAGAAGAGCCGCCACCAATGACAGAATAGCCACAACAAGCACAGAACAGCCCCGAATAGGGGCTTTCTTTGTTTTTGTGGGCTGGTGTGCCGAGGGGCTGCAATGAGCCGTTGCAGCACGTTGTTTCCGATTGCGGGACGTGGGGGCGAGAATACCGAAATAAGGCGGAGAGCATGGGGCAGTCGAACACCACATAAGGGGTGTGGGAGGAATGGAAGATTTTTCGGAAAATTTTTCCGTTTTTTGCGGACAACTTTTTGTTTTTGCCGTGCAAGGAAGTGTGGAAGTAGGCGTGATAGGGTGTGGGAACTTTTGTATAACTATATAGAGCTTATTATAGGGTCTTATTATAGAGATTATCTTATAGGGTTATTTATAGTGCGCGGTATAGAGTATTCGCGCGAGAAAAAAACTTTAAATCGTGGCAATTTTAGCAGTCAAAAAGGCGACAGACCGTAACAAACCCTTACATCATGGGGCCGCATGTGTCTGACACCGTGTATTATTCACTTAAAAGTGAAATATTTTTTTGTCATATCATTTATATTTCATATCTTTGCATCCGAAAACAGACAATATCATTATGGGCAAAACGGCAACCATACAGACAATAGGACAGTCCGATAAGGTAGGGCTTTACTCCATTTTCTTTGATGGCAAAGAAGAAAATGAGTTTAGGGAGTTTCTTCGCAAGTTCAGAGACAATGCCACGCTGAACAAGGATTTCCAAGCCATAGTTAGAGCCATTGACAGGATTATTGCCAACGGAGCGTTGGAGCGTTATTTCAGAGTGGAGGGCAAGATGGCTGACAGGGTAGCGGCACTGGCAATAGACAGTCATTAACTACGGCTGTATTGTCTGCGCATATCCGACCAGATACTGATAATGGGCAATGGCGGTGTAAAAGACACCCGAACCTATGAGGAAAGCAAGGAACTTTATGGCTACGTTATGGACTTGCAAAAATTTGACGAACTGTTGCTGCAAGCCCAAAGAGACGGAACAATAACAATCGAGCAGACAGTAATAACAGGTATCGAACAAGCAAATTTTGACTTATGATAGAGATATACGATGACATACTGAAAGAGGAACTGGCAAAGATTACACCCCTTGACAGAGCCACAACGGAACTGACGGACGGAATAGCCGCCAAGATTGATGCCGTGATGAAGCAAAAGGGAATAACCAAAAGCCAGTTGGCAAAGATGACGGGACACCGGCCGAGCGAGGTTACAAAATGGCTTGGGGGAAACCACAACTTCACATGCCGAACCATAGCGTTGATTTCATCGGCTCTTGGCACGAACATTGTAAAGGTGGCACGATAGATTGTGTCATTTTGAGAAAAAGATGTATCTTTGCAATGTTTTTGAGAGCGAAAAACAGCAGTCCGAAAGCCTTGATAGGTACAATTTTGTTTCCCGTTTGTTACTTGGTTAGATTTTTTGAGACTGCAAATGCTGATAAACAATTATTTATATCAATGTTTAGTGGTCTGCCACAGACCACTCTAAAGCACCTTCGGCAAAATGCAGAAGGTGTTTTTTTATACCTAGAGAATATGACTAAAAATGTTAGTGGGATTTTCAGTAGGACAGAACTGCTGATGGGAAGCGACTTTATGGACCGTATAGGGCGTGTGAGGGTGATAGTGTTTGGTGTTGGAGGGGTGGGCTCGTGGTGTGTTGACAGTCTAGTACGTTCGGGGGTGCAACATATCACGATTGTGGATTGTGATGTGGTGAGCATCACCAATGTGAACCGCCAGTTGATGGCAACCAGCAAGACGGTGGGGATGGTGAAGGTGGATGCGCTGAAGAGTCACCTGCTTGAAATCAATCCCGATGTCAATGTCGTTGCCCTGCAGAGAGTGTATAATAAAGAGAATGCAGGTGAGTTCTGTCTGGAGTCGTATGACTATATAGTGGATGCCATAGACTCTTTGAAAGACAAAATAAGTCTTATTCTGCATGCCACGCGATTGATGAAGGAGAACCCCCGGATTAAGTTCTTTAGTTCCATGGGGGCAGCATTGCGTACCAACCCATTTGCTGTAAGTAAAGCTGAATTCTGGGAGGTGAAAGGCGATCCGTTGGCCCGAATGCTACGGAAAAGATTTAAGTCTATGGGAGAGTATCCGTCACATAAATTCATTTGTGTCTATAGTACCGAGCTGCCGAGAGAAAACAAAGGTGATGCCGTTCCCGAGGACGCTCCTCTGGGGCTTGGCACCCAAAAACATATTAACGGCACTATGTCACATGTGACGATTATGTTTGGCACGGCATTGGCTGGATTGATTGTCAACGATATTGATAACCTTTTGACATCCCAAGACGCGTAAATCGGATTTTTTTTAGTATCTTTGCAGTCGTTTTTTTATATATAATATTTTTATGCATAAGGGTACATTGTTGTCGCTCATGGCGTTGCTGCTCCTATTAATGGGTTCGGCAACTGCGATGCAGGCTCAAATTGTGACCGACTCTAACTGGGTGGAAGAGGTTAGGACAGTTACCTTGTACAAAAATGGAGTGGAGCTGGAACCTCCCGTGCTGGTACTCGGCGGAAGCGATCGGTTGCTACTGCGTTTTGACATACTAGGGGCCGAGGCTGACAACTACCGCTACCGTATCCAGCATTGTGACAGCAAATGGCAAGTGGACAATATGGAACCTTACGAATATATTAATGGATTCGAGGAGGCTCCGATAGAGAATTACAACAGCTCTTTTACCACATTGCAGCCATACGTCAACTACTTCCAATACATACCTGCCCAGTACAGCCAACTGCTGATTTCCGGCAACTATATTGTATCAGTCTTCCCGCAGGATTACCCTGACAGTATACTTTTCACTAGAAGGTTTTGTGTAACGGAGGGCTCTGTCAAGGCTGATTTGGTTGTAGGAGTACCTTATGACAATGCGGACATAATGAAGCGTAGAGAGGTTGATGTGATTGTGGAAAACAACAATGACTACACCGGCGAGATGCTTCCACCGATGCTCAATCCAGTCTTCTATAGTGTGGTGGTGCAACAGAATGGGCGCATAGACAATATACGTCAGTTGCAATTTGGAGGCTACGATCGTGGAGCGTTATGCTTCAAAAATCATCAGGAAAATATCTTTTATTGTGGTAATACATTCCGTTATTTCGATCTTAGCAATATTCGTACTGCCATGTATAACGTGTGGCAGATAAACGAGTATGGTGGGGAGTGGTATGCTTTGCTTAAGCCTCTGGATGACCGCTCGGACAAAGTGTTTATAGCGGAAACCACCCTCAATGGTGGGATGAAGGTGAATGTGTGGGACCGAAACAACAAAATGACAGAGGCTGACTATGTGTATGTGAACTTCTCGCTGCCAATGGAATACCCTTTTTTGAATGGCAACATTTACGTTGTGGGTGATTTGACCCAATGGCATCTGGACGAACGAAGCCGGATGGAATATAATATGGACATGAAGGCTTATACGCTGCGGCTGCATTTGAAGCAGGGGTACTATGCCTATCAGCTATTGTTTGTGCCGGTAGGGGAGAACCAGGGACAAACCGCAGTGCTCGAAGGTGACCATTTTGAAATGAACAACACCTACACAGCATATGTCTATTATCGTGCGTATAACGACCGTTATGATAGATTGGTGGCATATGCGAGGACTTTTTGAATGTATGATTCTGGAAAGAAGATGCTTCTATGGTCTGTGCGCAGGATCCAGATGGGAGTGACTGATGTCCGTGGTTCAAAGAAATAATAATGAATGGTTTGTGATTTAAAATTTTTTGATCAATGTCGAATATATACATAGAGACGTATGGCTGTCAGATGAATTTCGCCGACAGTGAAATCGTGGCCTCTCTTTTGCAGAAAGAAGGCTATGGTGTGACTACGGAAATTGCTGATGCCGATTACGTGCTAATCAATACATGCGCTATCCGGGATAATGCCGAACAACGTATACGAAAGAGACTAAGAGAGCTGCGTGCTCAGCAGCAGCAAAATCCTCGTCTTAGGATTGGTATCTTAGGGTGTATGGCAGAACGATTGCAGAGCCAGCTGATGGTGGAGGAGGAGAATGTGAGCTTTGTGGTGGGGCCTGATGCCTATAGACTGCTGCCAGATTTGCTGGCAAAGGTGAGGGAATATGGCGTAAAAACTGCCGAAACGGAACTGAGTACAACCGAGACTTATGATGACATTGAGCCAGTAAGGCTGAACAGCAACGGCATATCGGCCTATATATCTATCATGCGTGGCTGTCAGAACTACTGCGCTTATTGCGTAGTACCTTATACTCGCGGTAGGGAACGTAGCCGCAATCCCGAAACCATTGTTGACGAGGCTCGTAACCTTTGGCAGCAAGGCTATAAGGAGGTCACCCTGCTTGGACAAAATGTCAATTCCTATCGTTGGAAAGACGGCGAGAACATAGTCGACTTCCCTGAGTTGATGCGTCGTGTGGCAGAGGTGAATCCTAGAATGCGGGTCCGTTTTGCTACTTCTCATCCCAAGGATTTGAGCGATAGGTTGTTGGAAGTGATGGCGCAATACGACAACATCTGCAAGTGCATCCATCTGCCCGTGCAGAGTGGCAGTGACAGAATGCTGAAACTGATGAATAGGCATTACGACGCGGCCTGGTACTTGGACCGCATTGCAGCTATTAGAAAATATATGCCTGACTGCTCCATCACCACTGACGTGATAGCAGGATTCTGCAGTGAGACTGTGGAGGAGCACCAAATGACTTTGGACATGTTTCGGAAAGTGCGCTACGACTATGCATATATGTTCAAGTTCTCCATGCGCCCCAACACCTATGCCGAAAAACATTTGGTAGATGATGTGCCTGATGCCGAAAAGACTCGCAGATTGGAGGAAATCATAGCTCTGCAAGGCCAAATAGCCTTGGAAAACAATCAACAAGAGATAGGCAAGAACTATGAAGTGCTCGTAGAAGGAGAGTCGCACAGGAGTAAAGAGCAACTTTTCGGACGCAACAGCCAAAACAAGGTGATTGTTTTTGACCGTCATGATGTGCAACCAGGTCAATATGTAAGGGTGAAGGTGGTGCGTTGTACTGCCGCAACACTGATTGGCGAACTGGTAGTTGATTGAGCTTTACAATAAAAATATCGACCTCTCGTTATATAATGTGTTAACCAGTTAAGGAGTAAAACATCAACGAATGGGTGGATTCGTAAATCGGATTAGCCATTCGAATTATATATGACAATATGGATAAGGAATTCTTTGCTAAACATCCCCTCATCAAGCATCTGGTCTTAATGCTTGCTGTTTCAGTTGTAATAGTGTTTTTGGCCTTTTTGTTCATCAAAATGGTCGCACGTCAGGGTAAAGAGTATGAGTTGCCCGATTACCGAGGCGTTGCTTTGGCTGAGATGGTGAGACATAACCCCTACCATTTAGAGTATGTGATAATAGACTCCGTGTACGATGGTGAACAAGAGGGCGGCATTGTGCTTGGGCAGGATCCCGAACCCGGCACAATGATCAAAACCCACCGCAAAGTGTATGTCACCGTGACTGCTTTTGCTCCATCTGACGTGGTGCTGCCCGAATTGTCCAACATGTCCGTGCGTAGTGCTGTGTCGGCTCTCGAGGCAGCCGGGTTGCGCTGCGGTAAACTGAAGTTTGTGGATAGCCCCTACCGTAATGTGATATTGGAGTCTACATGTAAAGGAAAAATGGTGTATGCTGGAGAGAAGATGAGTGGGGGTGCCGTGGTGGATTTGACTGTCGGACTGGGTGAAACTCAGAAGGGCACGCGGGTCCCCTTTGTGATTGGCCAGGCCCCAGCCAAGGCTCGCAGAGGCATCTTGTCGGCCTCGATGAATGTTGGACACGAATATTTCGATGGAGTAGCCGACCGTAACAGTTGTGTCTGCTACAAACTCAATCCTGACTATACGGGTGTTACTCGATATCCGCTGGGAACTTATGTCGATGTGTGGTATTGTGATGCCACTGAGGCTGATGTGGAGCGCATTATCTCCAACTTCCAGGTCGACTCGTCGAAGATCTTCAAGACCGAGTTTGACGGTGAGGAGGATGATTATGACCCCTATTATGATGTGGATGATCCTAGCTTTGATGATGGTTGGGACTGGTAGTTTTGAGTTGTTATGAGGCGTTGTTTTCTTATATTGGGGTTGTTGCTATCTGTGCTGACAGCATCGGCACAGGAGGTGCTGATGCCTTTGAGGCACCAGCCTTCTATGCCTCCGAAGTCGACTGATGCCCTTGAGCTTCCCTTCTTCGACGATTTCTCCAATCGGGCTCTCTCAGAGGCCCAGTGGCATTTGGGAGGTGCTAACGTGAATCAGGGCTATGCCCCCTTGCCCCCTACAGTAGGCATGATAACATTGGATGCATTTGATGCCAGTGGCAACCTGTACCCTACGTCTACTAGTGGACTCTTTGGCGGCGATACGCTTGTTTCTTATGCCATCCGGTTGGATTCTGTTTTCAGCCCTTACCCAAGAGAGATTACTTCTGGCGATTCAGTATATCTAAGCTTCTTCTATCTGCCCGGAGGCGGCTATGGCAATATGTGGGAGCGCTCGGGGGATACACCCGAAGAACAGGATTCTCTCATCTTGGAGTTCTATGCTCCGAGGGCTGATGTTTGGTATCGCGTTTGGAGCATTGCAGGCTGTGAAGCAGATTCACTCTATGCTCATACCGGCAACTATTGGCAGTTTGTAGAATTGTCTATCATCGACACCGCTTACTTGCAGGACGGGTTCCGCTTCCGATTTAGAAATTATTGTAGCTTGGACAATGTCACCAAAAAAGGTATCTTGAGCAATAGTGATCAATGGAATCTGGACTATGTTGTGCTGAATACAGGCCGTCATCGTGGCGACTCAACTTCGCGTGACCTTGCTTTTGTTAATCCGGCCAATTCCCTATTGAAGGATTTCCAAGCGATGCCGGCAAAGCAATATACCTCTTCCGAAATGAAGGATTCGTTGTCGCTGACGATAACCAACCTCTATTCGGAGGAGCTGGCTTCTAATTATGGATTCCGAATCCTCAACGAGAATGGAGAGGAATTGTATTCCTACGTAGGTGGTTATGAGAATGTGCCGGTCTACTGGCGGGGAAACCAGTATCAGGCCTCCCAGCCACATGCCAGACCGGCATTGAGCTATGCTTTCCCCGAGGGTATGCAGCAACCCACCATCTTCACCATCGAGCACGGCGTAAGAGAAGGTGTGAGGGGGGATGCCTTCCCTCAGAACGACACTATCCGTTTCACTCAGGTGTTTGACAATTACTATGCTTATGACGATGGCACCCCTGAAAATGGTTACGGAATCACTTCGACCAGTTCAAGGGTTAGGCTGTCATGCCAGTTCCGTCTAAATGTCGAAGATACGCTTACGGCTGTAAAATTATATTTCAACCGCACTTTTCATGAAGAGAATGAGGACATCAGATTTTTGATAACCGTTTGGGATGATGCCAACGGAATGCCGGGGAATATCATCTATCAGGATGAGAATAGAAGAAAACCTCTGTTTGCAGGCTTTAATGAATTTGTGCGCTATGACTTGGAAGAGCCCTTGGTCTGCAATGGAACGATATATGTTGGATTTGAGCAAACTACAGCCGATTACATCAACCTAGGTTTTGACCGTAATAACGATGCCTCATCCCATGTCTTTTTCCTCACAAGTGCCTCTTGGCAACCCAGTATCCTACGTGGGGCTTTAATGCTCAGGCCCTGTTTTGGTACAAGAGATCAGCTGTCGATAAGTCCTTCTCTAGTGGATGATTCCCAGTCGGTCATTTATTCCTATGACGGCTGTATTGTGATTAGCACCAACCGGCAGGGGTCTGTTGTCGTCTACGATGTCATGGGACATCAGGTATACAAGACAACCACAAGGCAGGCTCATTCCACAATTGTAACACCATCCCTGCCCAAGGGAGTTTATCTGGTCAGGGTAGGCCAGGGGACTGCAAAAAAAATTGTAGTATTATGAATGAAGATTTAGAAGAGCTCCAGTCTCAGGGAGATTCCGAGTTATACGAGCACCACCGTATTATTGTTGACAAAGGTCAAGCCCTTATAAGGATAGACAAATATCTCCAGATGCGTCTGGAGGGTGTGTCACGCACCAAAATCCAGGCTGCTGCCAAGGCCGGCTGCATTTTGGTGAACGACAAGCCTTCCAAGTCTAATTATAAGGTGAAACCCTGTGATACTATCAGCGTCCTCCTTCCCGAACCCAGACATGATTTCGAGGTTTTGCCCGAACCTGTCCCTTTCGATATTGTTTATGAGGATGAAGACGTACTGGTGGTAGACAAAAAGCCCGGCATGGTGGTGCATCCCGGTTACGGCAACTTCACGGGAACGCTGCTCAACGGTTTACTCTATTATTTTCAGGACAAGCGGTCGAATAATGGCGACCCCATTGTGCCCTATCTGGTACACCGTATAGACAAGGACACTTCTGGGCTCCTTCTTATTGCCAAGAACGAGGATGCGCAGGTTGTCTTGGCCAAGCAGTTCTTCGACCACACCATCGAGCGTAAGTACTACGCCTTGGTTTGGGGCAGCTTTAACGAGAACGAGGGTACCATTATTGGCAATCTCGAACGTTCGCCCCATGACCGTAGGGTGATGCATGTTACTGACGATTCCGAACGGGGAAAATATGCCGTCACGCATTGGCGTGTTGTCGAACCTTTTGGTTATGTCACGCTTATCGAATGTGTGTTGGAGACTGGCCGCACCCATCAAATCAGAGCCCATATGCAACATATTGGCCATCCGCTCTTCAACGATGCTCCCTATGGAGGCGACCAAATCCTTAAAGGTACCACCTTCTCGAAATATAAGCAGTTTGTCGACAATTGTTTTCGTCTCTTGCCGCGCCAGGCGCTCCATGCATATATCCTAGGCTTTGAGCATCCCGCTACAGGCCAGCATTTGCACTTCGAAAGCCCTATTCCTGACGATATGTCCTCAGCCCTTGCTAAGTGGCGTTCCTATGCCCAAAACAGTAAATCTGTAGAATAATTCCTCCTTATAGTACCGACCCGTCAAAGTCTTTTGATAAGCTACCGTGTTTGTCGGGTATGCTGACTTTGGCGGGTCGATATGGCCAAAAATATTGTTATAGGCTATGAGGCTATGGCCATTCCTGTCTTTGGCGGTTGTTATCTGATGTACCCATTAGCATAATGGGCAACGAAGGTGGTGTCGCATGTGACTGTAAATACCCGTATGGGATCGGTGCATCCATCATCCCATTCGGTAAAATGGGTGTCGGAGGGGTCGTAGCTATAGTATCGGGCATCCAGTCGTACCAAGGCTCCATTTGCGTAATATCCGTCACCAGAGGTATTGGATGAAACACGATAGAAAGTCGGGGCAGTTCCTGGGCTATTGATGTATTTGAAATAGTCAGTTGTTGAATTCATTATTCTGGTTTGTGGGTATCCTTCACCATAAGTGTAGTTGTAGTTGGAGGCAACATTGTTGGTTTCAATTGAAACAATGTTGTTCTTTGAAAGGAAGTTGGGCAGTTGTTCGATGTCGACAATTCCAATGAGAAGTAGTGGATCTATGCTGGCAAAACTTGATTCATTGTTATCATAGGTGTATTTCCAATCACCGTAGGTTTTGCTATTGTCGGTAGTTATCTCCACCACATTGCCATTCTGCCACTTGAAGTAGTATGTTGTTGCCCAATTGGTTATTGATACAATTTCACCATTATCGTTGAAATTGATAATGTACAGGATTTCTAGTTCGTCCACGCCGTCCACCCACTCAGTTAGCAGGGCTGTCCTTTGGTCCATTTTATAAAAGCTGTAGTGGCTTTCATGGAAGTGTTCTTGGTCGTCGTAACTATGGCAAACGGTATCATATTTAGTATAAGTGTGTCTAGGCCCATTGCCATAGCTGAATTCATAGCTGCAGGTATGGTTAATCTCTTTGTAATTTATTTTTCCCAATTTCCCATCATTCCACTCAAATTTCCAATCTTTCATATCTCCAAATGAGCCATCTATTCCATGTGCAGTTATGTATATCCAGTCAGACCTGTCCGGGTTGAATATGTATGTGTAGCTGGTCCAATCCTCGAGTTTTGTTGCATCCGTATGGAAATCATACAGGTTATTGATCATAGACAAAATAGTTTTGCTTATTTTCTGGAGTCTACCGCTATTGGGCCAGCTGTTGCCATTGTCTTGGCTTATGGGTCTTACGGTGTCCTCCTTTGTGCATGATGCCAACATTGCTCCTAGGGCGAAGGCAACAATAATGAATCTGAATTTTGTTGTTTTCATAGTGTTCTACCCTTTTTCGTGCCGGGTGCAACTTTTTTGACGTTGGGCTCACAACGTCCGTTTTTATATCAAGAAAGTGAGCCTCAGATGTTAGCCATAAAGAAGGCATGTAGTAGTCATATCAGCACAGCTATTGTTTATGGCAGTAACACTACTTTCTGGTAATCTATTTTGTTTTTTATGTCTGCAAAATTACATTTTTTTTCTGATATATGAATTTATTTTGCTTCTTATTCGTCCTTTTATGATTTCCAGTTAGTGGAAATGTATATTATCTTTATTCTTCTTGCCTTATTTTACGATGAGACTGAATGCCTTTAATTCACTTAGACAAAATGGATTAAAGTAAACCCCTCACTCATGAGAGTGTGGGTGATGAGCATGTTATAAAAATGCGGAACTGTTTATGAGAGTGCCGTTGCTGCTCAGATCTTAGCGGGGTTAATATTCCCACATATCGATGCTGATGTTCATGATTTCTTCTTCGATGCGCTGCGATTCTAGTAGCGCATCTTCGCCTGTGAGGTAGTCGTGAATGGCTCGGTTATAGACGTTGTCTTCGCGTGTTATGAATGAACTGTACATAAAAGAGTTGAACGCGTACTCCCAATTTGGAAGATGTGTTAGGTTCTCCTGACAGTAAGCCTCTTTCTTCGCTAACAGCTCCCGTACCTGCCACGAGAGCATCGGGACCCAGAATAGGGTGACAGTACCCATGAATTCAGTCTCCCCATCGATTACTTTGTACCGTTCTTCCATTGGGGCTAGACCTAGTTTCATTACCTGTATTCCACTGCGAGCACGGTCCATATATACGGCCTCTTTGATAGCGTATTGATATATGTTTTCGGAAGTGAATTCATGAGGTACAAACACCGTCGTGTAGTCTGCCTCGCCATAGTCATCATATACTTCCATTTGTACCGTGTCACTACGCGTGGCTCTGTCTATTACCTTTTGCGGGTCGAGCGGAATCTTCATCTCGTCGTCTTCGAACAGTTCTATCTCTCCGGCATTTATGGCATCCCATAACACATACGCCAAATTTTTCCTACCGCGTATTCCCTCTGGCGTATTAGGGTAATAGAAGTATTGATTGTCCTTTTCGCGGACATCTATTATCCGCCACAACAATTTGCCCCAATATACATCTGCCTCTCTTACGAATCCGTATTTCTGGGGCTTTTGCTCCCAAGTCATGGTCCGTTCATAATAGTCCGCCGGCTGGGTTTCCACGTATTGAGCTTTTGCCCTACTTGAAAACATCAAGCAGATACAGACTACGATGAATATTTTGATTGTTTGAGGCATCTTTTTTTACTAAATCAAAAGAGTTAAGAATAAGGGAAGACTTACTCTTAACTCTTTTCTCTTAGGAATGGTTAACCTAATCTTGTTAGACTTTTATTTATGTCGTAAGATTTATTAGTATTCCCACATATCGGACTCGATGTCGAAGATACGCTCTTCGATGGTCTGAGACTCGAGCTGAGCGTCCTCACCAGTGAGGTAGTCATGTATTTCGCGGTTGTAGACGTTGGTTTGACGCGTGACATAACTGTCGAAATAACGAGAGATGAAAACCTCGTCGTAACTGCGCTCTACATTGTTGTTGTACATATCATAGACATTGGTACGGGCGAAAATGTTACGGACGCGCATGTCGTTCATGGGAATCCAGAAACGTGTGGTGGGGTTGCATTCCATTTCACCATCAACCTCTCTACAGTTTTCGTCAACCAAAGCCAGGGAAACGATACGAGCCTTCATACGGGTGTCCTGCTTGTCGATGTACCAATACTCTTTGATATGAATCTTATAGTAGTCATCTGAACTGAAAGACTTGTATTTGATGGTATCGTGACCATCTTCAATAATGTCACCGTATTCGTCATAGACAGGGTCTGTGAGCGTGGTGTCTGCTTTGTTGAGACGGGTGTACATATAGCTCCAGTCTACGGGAATCTTCAGTTCGTCGTCTTCGAAAATCTCGAATTCGCCTAAAGCGGCATTCCTATAGATAAGGTAGGCTAAATTGATACGGCCCTGGTTGTTATTAATGCTGTCTTCTCCTTTGGGGAAATAGAAGAACTGGTTGAATTTCTCACGAAAATCAATGTCGCGCCAAATGCAGGTCTCCCAGATAACATCGCTCTCGCGTAGGCTGGGGTAGGGGATGGCCTGACGTGTGGTACTCATGGTGCGGGTGTAAAAATTGCTCAAATTATTCTCATCATCAGGGCTCAGTATGTTCTGTGCTTTGACAGACATGCCGGCGAAGGTGAGAAGCAATAGGCTGAGGCCCAACAATACTTTTTTCATAATATCAATTTTTTATTTTATTTACTTGGTAATACGGAATGTGCTACTTACGTTACGTTTCGATCCGTCAGGCATCTGGACATCGAGACTGAGGGTAATCTTGCAGCCGGGCTTGGCTTTGTTGATGTAACTCATGATGTCGGCTGTCCATACACCGCCACGACATTCTAGGTCGGTGGCCCCGTTAACTCGGGTGATATCGATGGATTGCTTCAGTATGGTGGGGGTCTTCATGTGGAAGGCAAACTCCGGTCCATATCGTACTTGGGGTCCTTTCATGTTCTTCAGGTCGCCGATGGGGATACCTTTACCTGCTTCAACTCTACCCAAGAATATCTTGGGGTCGGGCAGTGCGCGTGCACGCAATTCGGTGGAACCCATGAATCGGGTCTGCTTGCCGTCCTTGATGGAAGCATTGACTACAATCTTTCCTTTGTTGACTTTGGGCTTGATAATGTAGTGGCCTGCGCCCGATTTCGGGTCTGCTGTCATGGTTCCTTGGCTAGGATCGGCCAAAGAGACCACTAAGTTGTGAGCGGCTGCACCAGGAACAGATATCTTGATGGGGTTGTCGATGCCCATATACACAACGTTCATCTCGGTGAGTTCGAATACAGCCATCGGCTCTGCCACATAGTAACTCTGTTTGAAGTCGTACTTCTCCGTACCAGTCTCTTTCTTGACATAGACAGTACCGGTGATGGTCTTTGGGCCTGTGGTATTACATGTGGTAGAATAGATTACTGCTCCGGTGTCGTTGGAAGTAAAGTGCTGTCCTCCCACATTGGCCTCAAATTTGGCCTTGGAGTCGTAGGCACCCACATTCACCGTCAACTCGTATTTGCCTCCCTTCATAATGTAGGAATTATTGGAATAGGCAATTACAGAAACCTTATCAAATGAGAAGTCATTGGACTTGACCTGTTTGTAAAGCATGTTGACAGCATCAAACTCTGCATTCATTACCTCTGCTTTCATACGGGTCAGCGTTACCAATGCAGCACCTGCTACGGTGTTGTTGAAGTTCAGCTGTTCCCAGGAAGTGGGCTTGCCTTCAGAGTTCAATGAATAGTCTTCGACATTCAGACCCAGATTGACGTGTGTTGAGTCGGAACCCAAAATCTCACGGACCCTATTCTTATATTCAATAATGTTGCTCTTAATGAGGACAGCAGCTCCTTTGGAGGCTTCGTCGCCCTCAGCATTACCGATAAAATAGGGGGTACCGATGTGGTTATCGTCAAGTTTGTTGATCCAACGGAATCCACCCACATGCAGGGCTTCGGCAATGCTGTCGAAGTTTGCACTACCGTCTTCATTGGTCAGCGGAATTGTTCTCTTGATTATTCTTTCGTTGTCTGCAGGGTCTACCAATTCAATCTCTGCTTTGGAAGCTATTTTGCTAACGAAGCTATAAGTTACGGTATCAATGGTGTAAACAAGATCCTTGGAGAGTTTTTTAATCTCTTGGGCCTTGTCATATTTGTCCTGAACTTTGCCGGGGTTGTTCTTTAGGGCATTCTCGAAGTTCTCGTAGGTATCCTCCAACTTGAGCACCATGTTCTCGTTGGATTTCGTCATGGCGTTACCTACGGTCTTGAAGCCTTCCACAACCTCAGCCGAAACGTTCAGTGCCAACATGGCGGTGTACACAAGGTACATCATCTGAATCATTTTTTGTCGCGGGGTTTCCGGACAGTTTGAAGCACCCATACTTTTCTAATTAGTGACTTATAATTTATTAAAGTGTACTGTTAGTTATTTAGTTGTGCTGTATTTCTTACAGACGGGTCTGCATCGCAGCAAGCATGTTGCCGTATACATTGTTAAGCTCGGCAACCTTGCGGGAAAGGGCATCTACTTGCTCTTTGTATTTCAGAACACCCTCGGCACTACCGGCAAAGTTGGCCATCATGGCCTGGATACGTTCCTCAACCTCCTTGGTGGCCTCAAGCTGGCTGGTAGAGGTCTGCAACTGCATCTCGTACATGGCGTTGACAGAAGCCAAGCTGCCTGCCAGTTTCTTCATCTCATCGGCATAAGAAGCATCGCCACTGGTAAGGGCCTGAGCAGTCTCTTCGTAGATGGTGGTAAGGTTATTGACTGCCTCACTGGCGGCTTTCATCTTGTCAACAGCCTCCGAAGCACTGTCAAGGCTGTTCACAAATTTGTCAGTAGAGGCAGCTGCGGAGGCAATACCACTGATGGAGTTGGCACTCTCGGCCAGATTTTCCATGCCATGTCCGAGACGTTCGATAAGTTCGGGAGTGATATTGGCTTCTTCGAGCATTTGGTCGAGCTTTGCCGTTAGCGGGTCGTTGCTGACAGCCACATGGCTCTCTGTTTCCGTATTCAACAGTTCGTTCTTGGCAGCAGCACCAGCAATGGCTTCAGGACTATCCATGCCAGCCAACTGGGGATATACGAGTGTCCAGTCGAACTCTACGTGAGGGGGTTCGAAAGCAGAAAGGAAGAAGATGACAGTCTCAGTACCCATACCGATAATCAGCATCAGGGTACCACCGGGCCAGTGGTTAATCTTGAACAGGGCACCGATGATAACGACGGCAGCGCCCCATCCATAAAGTTTAGACATGAAGTTTTTATAACCTTTACTGCGAACTATGTTGTCTAACCTACTCATTGTATTTCTTTTTTGTGTTACTTAATGATTAATGTATTTAGTTGTCTGTAGTCTAGTGGTTTCTATTAATAGACATTGGATGCTGTCTTCAGGTTGTCGCCCTTAACACGGCCCATGTAAGGCTGGATGCAGCGGAAACCAATGTAGCACTTGCTGGTATCCTGAAACTCAAATGTACGGGTCTGGACTTGGATGTAGTATTTCTGATCCTTCCAGCTGCCGCCACGGATGACCTTACGTTTCATGGCAATAGGATCGCTCTCCTGTGCATTGTAGTTGTAGAAGGGGGACAGTGCATTGGCAACAATATAAGTGGACTCATTGTATGCGTCGGCACACCACTCAGAAACGTTGCCGGCCATATCATACAGACCATAGTCGTTGGGAGCATAGTGTCCCACCACCAATGTACGAACACCGCCATCGTCGTCATAAGCACCGCGCAGGGGCTCATAGTTGGCCAAGAAGCAGCCGTTCGGGTTGCGCACATAGGGACCTCCCCAAGGATAGCTCTCAGCAGCGATACCACCACGGGCGGCAAATTCCCACTCGGCCTCTGAGGGCAGACGGAAGTCGTTCATGTGCTCGTAGTTGATACTGGCCAGGTAGTCGTTGAGGAATTTGCTGCGCCAGATGCAGAATGCTTTGGCTTGGAGCCAGCTGATGCCGACAACGGGATAGTTGTCGTAAGCTGCAGAGCAGAAATAATTGCGGGTGAAGTCATCGTTCATCGAGTAGGTGTAGTCGTGGACCCAGCAGAGTGTGTCGGGATAGACGTTGATTCTCTCTTTGTGAACGAAAGCTGTGCGGTTGTTCAGACCTCTGGGACGAGCGGTGTAGAGGGTGCCGCGATGCTCTTCCTTATTCTGTGCACTGGTTTCCTTGCGGGAGGCGTCGGCATAGTCAATCCAATAATATTCATAATTGAGTTTGGAAGCGTCGATTTCACGACGGCCGAAGTATCTGTCTTTCTCAGCAACGTAGAGGTCGGTGAGAGCTTCACGCACTTCGGGGTTTTCCCAATCGATCTTGGTCTTATAATTGATGTTTGGTGGGTTCAGGGGCTCACCATATTCGTTCTCCTCAATCTGATAACCGTCCATACCACCTTCGGCCAGCATTTTGCGGACCATTGAGTCGGTTACCCATGCCACAAATTGGCGGTACTCGTTGTTGGTGATTTCGGTCTCGTCCATGAAGAAAGAAGCCACCTGCATGGTACGGGGTTGTGAAGTGACTCCATAGGTGTTGTTCTGAACGCCAGCACCCATGCTGAAGTTTCCTTGGTTTACGAAAACCATACCTTTAAGGTCGATGTCCTCAAATTGGTTACGGTTCAACACACCGGTTAGTTCACCGTTGGAGGATTTCGAAGAGCAACCGGAGAGAATCACTACCGAGGCTGCAAGCAAGAAAAATAACTTTTTCATATATAGTACTTTTTTGTTTATTCGTTTGGAATATTAATAATGTATATTGTAATAATAATTTCCTTTAAAACTACTCGTCCCTTTTGTTCTTATACGTTTTTTCGTTGGAAAAGTTTCTTTTTTAATTATTTTTATTAGTTTAGTCAAGGAGCATCGTGTTGCCGTAACGTGTGTCGGGCTTACGAGGTATCACCACCTTGAAAGCGAATTTCAGATAGAGCTCTAGTGAGCCAAAACTTCTGCCAGCCTTATAGGCACCTAGGTTGCTTGTGGTGACATCGTAGGACACGCCGATGTTGAATTTTTTCCAATGAACACCTGCCATCAGGTAGACGGCATCTTGTACACGGTAGCCTAGGCCGCCCCAAAAGGCATTGCGATAGTCAATCAAGCAAGAAAGGTCTGCCTGAAAATAGCTCAGCGCGGCTGTCTTTAGTAATGCAGAAGGTCTGATGCGGATGAGCGGGGCACTTGCAGGAGTGAAGTCGTATCCTCCCATGAGATAGGCAGTGCGGGCGTTGGTGAAAGCAATCTCGTCGCTGTGGGCACCCAAAAGATTTTTGACAGAGAGTCCTAAATAATATTTACCAGGCACCTGGTAGTATACGCCAACAGCTCCGTCAATCAACATGGCCGAGGCTCCATTTTGGCCAATCAGGGGGTCGGGGTCGGTTGCAACCAGACTTTCAACGTCCAGTGTACTATTGAGCATGTCGACCTCGATGCCTGCGGAGAGGTTGCCTTCGCCCCAAAACATACGGAAAGCATAGTCTAGGGCTAGCATGTTGTTCTTGTGGTAGCCAATATTGTCGTTTACAAAGGTCAGGCCTATGCCGCCATGAAGGAACTTGACGGGCATATCGAAGTTGAAAAGGATGTCGGTAGGGGTGGACCCAGCTTTGCCACCTGTGGTAGGAGCATCAAGCTTTAAACCCATCCATTGATTTCTGTACATTGCCGTAGCGCAGATGGAGCCAGAACTGCCAGCATAGCCAGGATTGTAAGACATCCTGTTGAACATGTATTGTGAAAACTGGGGCTCCTGCTGGGCCATGGTTGCACATGAAAATCCCAACGCAATCACCAAAAGTGATAGCTTCTTGCTCAGTCTGATTCTCATGCGAACGCTCATTTTAATATCATGTAATTATTTAATTTTCTTTTATATATCTTAATATCTGGGTTGCTTTTCCATCGAAAAGACAAACCAGATTTTGACTTGCAAAGATAGCAATAAATATTTATATTTGATATTTTTTTCTCATTTTTTTTTCTTTTTTCTTTTGAGTGTGTTATTTTTCATGTAGT
Source organism: uncultured Bacteroidales bacterium (assembly GCA_947168515.1). GTDB lineage: Bacteria > Bacteroidota > Bacteroidia > Bacteroidales > P3 > Colimorpha. Next base: position 25,233 of record CAMVMF010000007.1, on the reverse strand, counting down.
ATCAAACAACTTTCAGGGAAGAGGTCGATGAGTTCGGCCTGTGTCCTGACGGCATGGTTCCGACTGTCGGCCAACACCAGTATTAGGCGCACTTCCTTGTTCTGCTTATTGCTTTCTAACAGCAATTTAGACTGCATCTCCTCGGGCAGTCTCTTCCGCTCTAACCATGCTGCATATTGCGACCCAACGGTGCAGAGCTCTAGGTCGTATAGAGGCCCTTTGGGGGCTACTTCGACTGGTCTCTCTTTCTCCTTTTGGTTCGAAGTTGTAGAATCCGCAGCGGCAGGCTGTGGTGCCTGTTGCTGTTGGCTGGTGTCTGTCACTATGGCCGGACTGGTCTTGGCGGTGGTGCTGGGGCTTTTCTGGGCCAACTGTGTGGGAGGAGAAGACGGATCTTTCGAGTCCCTGGTTGCGTTCGGATAGGGCGAGATGCGTTTTCGTTTGCTCTTGTCTCGGTAGGCCAAATATTCAGCCGTTGTCATGGCCAGGGTGTCTTGGTTGACCCAAAGCATGTACCCTACAGCGGGGTCTAATGTGGTTACCGCGACTTTGCCTGAGCCTTTGATTCCTAAAGCGTGAACGGCTATTTTGGTCATGTCCAATATGTTGGGTTTGGGACAGCGGTCGTTCACCCGCACAACAACAGTCTGTTCGGTGACAGGATAGGTGACCATCAGAAATGTGCCAAAAGGGATGGTTTTGTGTGCGGCTGTATACTGGTTCTGACGGAAGATCTCTCCATTGGAGGTGCGTCTGCCCACAAATTTGTCGGCATAGTATGTACCCAGCATGGTGGTACTCCTAACCTCCTTGTCTTCTTTGCCAGTGCTGTCGGTTGGCGTTTGTGCCCAAACGGAGAAGGACAGCAGGGACAGCAGTAATATGTACGTTAACTTTTTGATGGATCTTGAGTTTTAGTGAAATGTTACCATTTGAGTGCTTCGTGACCCTCATCGTTTGGATTAAACCATTGGTTCTGAAGTCTCAATGTCTGTTCTATGATGTCGCGTACACATCCTCTCCCACCGGGACGGATAGATATGTAGTCGCTGATTTCTTTGATTTCGGTGGCTGCGTCGGCCGGGCATGCGGCCACTCCGCAATGCCGCATCATCTGGTAGTCGGGGATGTCGTCACCCATGCACACGACTTGCGACTCCTGCAGGCCGTTTTGGGCTAAGAAATGGCGGTAGCTCTCCAGCTTGTTGCTGCAGCCGGTCATGCATTGGGCGACACCGAGGCTCTTCATGCGGTTGTCGATACTTGGAGAGGTGGCCCCTGAGATGATGGCAACGATATAGCCTTTTTTGACGGCATATTGTATGGCAAATCCGTCTTTCACGTTGGCACTTCGGATGGTGTCGCCGTTGTAGTATGTCCATACGCTCCCATCGGTCATCACACCGTCGAAGTCAAAGACAAATGCTTTTATCTCATGTAGTTTTTCTTTGTAATTAATCATTCTCTAAATCTAAATTGTCTTTTGTGTTCATGTTGGTATTTTGTGTGTTCTGATAGGCGTACTGCTGAACATCTTCGTATACGGCACGCCAGCCCTCCCATCCGAATTGTTCGCACAGGTTTTGGTTGTGGAAAATACAACTGAAGGTTCCATCGACGGCCTTCACCTCGTCAATTAGGCTGTGATACTGTTTGATGGCTTCCTCTGGCGAGAGATTCATGTGGGTGTGGAACGTGGTGTCCATCGTGATAAATGGATGTACGTTGAGGTTGATTTCCTGGTTTCTGCTCAGGTGAAAGAAAGGCAGGGCGGAGCAGGACCCGTTGCGGAAACCCGGTTGGTCGGCAAACCCCATGGTATAGTCCTGTGTGATGCCCAGCTTCTCCAAATTGCTGTACCCCCTAGGCAGGGTGAAACGGAGGAAATGGTACCTGTTGCGGTAGATGGGGCGGTGCAGTATGTCTGACAGCCGTTGGATTTCTTGTTCCAACCTTTTGGGCTCCAGGGCCGAGTCGTAGGAGCCGTGGATGCCTACTTTGGAGTGGTCCCCAATGTGCTGCAGCAGCTGGCGGAATTCGTTGTTGAGGTAGGAGATGGGTTTGTCGTACATGCTGTAGTCGCCCAGCAGGGCAAAGAAAATAAGCTGGAAGCGGTACTGCTGGTTGAGGCTGATGATGTAGTCGAAAGTGTCGTAGGGGTCCTCTTCTTTCTTTCTGAGGGTGCGTATCCTATGCCGGACTTCGGAAAGGTCATGGCGGTGGATTCCGTCGCGCAGTATGCCTAGGCAGGTGCGGAATACTCCTTTGTGCATGTAGCAATAGGCGGAATCGATGTCTATGGTTGGTTCAAAGCTGAAACTTTTTTTTATAAAGACGGTGTTGGGATATCTTGACAATATTAAGTCTTTGATTATTAGTGCCCACCGCTCTACAACCGGTGTCTGCAGGAAGCCATTCTTATAGGCCAAGGTCTCGGTGTATAGTATTCTGCCGTGCTGGTCTTTTCGATGGGGGAGGTATTCCTCATACCTGGAAAGCATATAGAAGATGGCAGCAAACGGGTCGAAGGGGAGGGCGGAGTCTTTGTGGAAGACGGGGAAGATGGCCGGAGTGCCGTCCCAGTCAAAGGGGTGGCATTCCTGCTCCCCAATCACGGTTTCAAAAAGCAGGTGCGAGGATTTCAGAAAGATGGAATCGGTACCCCCCATTGGCTGTGGAGCGTAGCAAAGCTTGGCCTCGGCGTGGCGAACGAAGGTGTCGGCATCGGTGGTGATGGCAAACTCGGTTTGGAGAATATCCCGCATGACTACATTGATGGTGTAGCCTAATCTGTTGGTCATTTTTGGGACATATATGAGCAGCATGTTGCGTCAGCTTGAAAATGCAAATATACGATTATTTTTTTGATTAACAAGAAAATGTTTCGCAAAGGGCGTCTTTATGCCTCCCAGCTTAGTTTTGTCTCCGCTCCAGTTACCAGTCGTATTTTCCTCCCCAGAATCAAGGCGTGGTTGTCTTTTCCGTTATGTCCGGCCGGGAAATTGAAACAAACGGGGAATCGGTATTCTCGCACATGGCTCCAGACGATTTCTTCCGCCGTTTTGCCGAAGGGTACCGCGTTGTCGTGCATGTCGCTCAGCTGCCCGACGACAAGCCCTGCCAAGTGGTCGAACATCCCATTGCGCTTTAGGTTCATCATCATGCGGTCGATGTGGTAGAGATATTCGTCCAGGTCTTCTATGAACAGTATTTTGCCACGGGTGTCAATACCGCTTTTGGAGCCGCACAGACTATACAGCATCGAGAGGTTTCCTCCCACCAGTAGGCCCTCTGCCACGCCCTGTCGGTCCATGGGGTGGGGCGCACAGGTATAGCAGAGCTCATCGCCCCCAAGTGCTTTCCTAAGTGTCTCTGTGGCCGGATAGTTCTTTTCGCTGGCATCTGCGGGGATGTTGATGGGCATGGTGCCATGGAGGGTTTCGATGCCTAAGTTTTGATGGATGTGGCTGTGTAGCACGGTCACGTCGCTGTACCCTACAATCCATTTGGGACTTCTCCGAAATCTGTCAAAGTCCAGTTTGTCGATAATCCTAACCGTGCCATAGCCGCCTCGGGCACAAATGATGGCTTTGATGTCCGGGTCGTTCAAAAGTCCTTGCATCAGATGCGCACGCGTGTCGTCACTTCCTGCAAACTGGTTGTCGGTATCAAATAAGTGGTCGGGCAGCACCACCTCCAATCCCCAGCTTTCAAAAAGTCGTATTGCCCCGCTCAGCTCTTCTCTGGCCACCCTTCGTGCAGGTGCCGCAATGGCGATTTTGTCGCCCTTCCTCAGATAATTAGGTCTTTTCATTCCATAATAACGTTTTTAAGGTCCTTTTATTGTCTCGGCTCACTGCCCCGTCCTCGCGGCACGCCTGCTTCGTCCCCCACCTCTTGCCTCGCCATCTTGCCCCGCTAAGCTGGCAGAGCCAAATTTACAAACCATTCTTTTCTCGTTTATTTATATTACATTTGTATTTTGTTTCTATTATGTTTATATTAGCTTTTATTTATGAACTATAAATGAAGAGTATAGTTTTCATTGTGGAGGTCTAGCAGATAAAAGAGGGTCTGCGAGGATATACATTACATGCGTTATTTCGTTATAAAACGACAAAACCTCGAAGGGCATGGTTGCCGTCCCTTCGAGGTTTTGTGTAGGTGGGGGTAGACTACCCCGATTAGAACAATCCTGCGGCACGCAGCCCGTTGACAAGGTAGCGCAACAGGAAGAGTGCTGCCAGCACCCACATGGTGACGCTGATTTTCTTGGCACGGCCGTGGCCGCTGAGGCCGTTCATGAGGACATATACGATTACGCCAATCATGATGCCTTCGGAGATGCTGTAGCACAGCGGCATCAGCAGCATGGTGAGGAATGCGGGGATGGCTTCGCTGTAGTCGTCCCATTCGATCTTGGTGATGCTGGAGCACATCATCACGCCCACAATGACCAGGGCGGGACCTGTGGCGGCGGCGGGAATGGCCAGAAAGAGCGGACTCAAAAACAGGGCCAAGGCAAAGCAGCAGGCTATCACCAAGGCGGTGAGGCCCGAACGGCCGCCTTCGCCAACGCCGGCGGCACTCTCGATGTAGGTGGTGGTGGTGGAGGCTCCCATGCAGGAGCCTACGGTGGTGGCAACGGCATCGGCCATCAGTATGCGGCCGATTTTGTCAATCTTGCCGTTCTCGTCCACCATGCCCGCCTTCATCGAAACGCCTACCACGGTGCCGATGGTGTCGAACATGTCTATAAACAAGAAGGTGAATACCACGATGAGCATGTCCCAGGTGAAGATGTTGTGGAACTCGAACTGGAGGAAGATGGGCTCAATCGAGGGGGGCACCGAGGTGACACCATTGAATTGGGTGACTCCCATGGGGATGCCGATAAGGGTGGTGGCCAGTATGCCCCACAGGATGCCGCCCTTGACGTTCAGCACCACCAGCAGGCCGGTGATGAAGATGCCGATGAGGGCCAGCAGTCCGCTGCGGTCGGTGAGGTCGAAGAGGGTGACAAAGGTGCTCTCGCTACTGACGATGATGCCGGCGCTCTTCAGTCCGATGAAGGCGATGTAGAGACCAATACCTACACTGATGGCGGCTTTCATGCCGGTGGGTATGGAGTCGACAATCAGTTCGCGCACTTTGAAAATAGACAGCAGGATGAAGATGATACCTTCGATCAAGATGGCCGTCAGGGCAAACTGCCAGCTGTAGCCCATGCCGAGGCAGACGGTGTACACAAAGAAGGCATTCAGTCCCATGCCGGGGGCCAAGCCGAAAGGTTTCTTGGCCCACACGGCCATGATCAGCGTGCCCACGATGGCGGCCAGCGCGGTGGCGGTGAAGACAGCGTCGGTGGGCATCCCTTTGTCAGCCAAGGCACTGAAGATGCCGGGATTGACGGCCAGGATGTAGGCCATGGTCAGGAAGGTGGTGATGCCGGCGATTATCTCGGTCCGGATGCTGGTGACGTTGGGGTCGAACCCAAATACTTTCTTAAGCATGATTATATGGTATTAGGTCCGTATGTGTTAGAAACCCCACTTGATGCCGAGACAGGGACGCACGCTCCAGCCTTGCTGGGCGCCGGAGAAGTTGTGGGAAATCTCTATCTCGCCTCCGATATTCAGGTTGTCGCATCTGAAGTGGCGGCCCACTTTGTACCACAGCTGAGGCTCGGTGAGGAAGGTGGTGGTGGTCTTTGTGCCATCGGCCCACAGGTTGTTCTCCCACCAGAAATCGGCAAAGCCGCTGAAAGTCAGTCCGGGAACGCCAAAGAGGTTGTCGAGGCCCCATACGGCTGTGAGCTGCAGGGGGACGTTGGAGGTCTTTTCGAAGCCGGCTTTGGTGCCACGGATGTCTTTGTACATCACCTGGAGGGTCAGGCGCTGGCTGAAGTCGCTGTTGGCAATGAAGTATTCGACACCGTACAGCCAGGCATTGTTGACCGGATAGCCGCCCCAGCCGGGGAGCCCTAAATCATAAATGCCGCAGCCGCCGTTCCATTCCACATGGAGGCTCAAAGCATCGAGGGGAGTGCCGTGCCAGAAATTGAGTGCTCGGCTGATTTCGGTGTAGAAGTCTGTGGGGGCGATGTTCTGGGTGTGGTAGATGTCCACAAAGAAGAAAGTGCTTCCCCAGTCGTCGCCTTTGAACATCTCAAGGGTGGTAGTGAGGTGTCCGCGGTTGAAGTCGTACATCTCCTGAATGTTGGTCTGGGCCTTGGCACCAGCAAGTGCCAGCAGCATGGCTGCAACTAATACGATTTTTTTCATGGTGAGTAACTTTTAATTGATACTTAGTATATTATTCCTTTGTTTGTAATAGAAGGGCGAATATTTTCAGATTGCAAATTTACGAACATTTATCCAAAGTAACAAATTTTTAACATTCGGCCCGTCTTCATAAAACAAGCCTACTGCACAAAAGGGCAGTTCGACCGTGAGGCTGTGATGCTGACCCTCCTCCAGCAGGCAGATGGTGTAACGGTGCTTGCCGTCCTTGCTCTGCGTATAGCGGACATTCCCTTGACTGTAGGGGTATAGCGGGCGGGTGCCATAGATGGCTACGCCGTTCAACTCCAACCATTGCCCTATCTCCTCCATGCGTTGCAACGCCTCCTTCGGCAGGCGGCCCTCGGCATCAGGACCCACATTGAGCAGCAGGTTGCCTCCCTTTGCCACAATGTCGCAGAGCATGTGGATGAGCTGGTTGGTACTTTTATAATGATCATTAGGTACATACGACCAGCTGTCGCCCATGGTCATGCATGTCTCCCACGGATAGGGCAGCAACGTGTCTGGCACCTGCTTCTCGGGCGTGCGGTAGTTTTCATAACGTCCCCCCACGCTGCGATCCACGATAATCAAGTCGGGGTTGTTCTCGCGGGCGATAGCGGCCAGACGCGGCATGTCGAAGTCCTGTATGCGGCGGTAGCAGCCCAGCCAAGGCTCGGTCTCCTCGTTCACGCTCCATTCGGGGCGCACCCAGCCACCGTCGAGCCACAGGATGTCGATGTCGCCATAGTTGTGCGTCAGCTCACGAATCTGGTTGTGGGTAAACTGCTTGAACCGTTCCCAACGCTCAGGGTGGTCGGCAATGTCGTAGTTCACATTGCGGTCGGGCGTAGCCCATTCGGGAGCCCAGTAGTCCGTATGGTGCCAGTCGGGCTTCGAGAAATAAAGCCCCGTCCACATGCCCTGGGCACGGAAGGCATCAACGATGGCCTTAGTAATATCGGGCTGGACATTACGGCTGTACGGACAGTCGCGACCTGCCACACTATAGTCCGTCTCCCCGCTGTGGAACATGCAGAAACCGTCGTGATGCTTGGTCGTGAACACCACATACTTCATGCCTGCCCGCTTGGCGGCTGCCGCCATCTGGTCGGGACGGAACTGGGTGGGATTGAACGTGCGGTTCAACGCCTGATACTGTTGCTTATACTCCACATAGGGCGCCCCCTTGCGATCAATCCACGGCTCGTTGCAGATGCTCCACGACTCCACCACGCCCCACTGCGCATAGATACCCCAATGCATCATAAAGCCAAACTTCAAGTCCTGCCACTGGCCGATACGGTTCAAGATTACAGGGTCAGTCTCGGGCTGCTGTTCATTCTGTGCCAGTGCCATGCCACCCAGCAGCACAACCATCAAAACAAATATTGTAAAGACTTTCTTCATGGTGTTGCGCCAAGCGAGAGCAGAGAAAGCTTGCTTACTATGCCGAGCCTAAGCAACGTCACCGAAGGTAAGGAGAGTGCGAGCAAACGCCTCGCCCACGAAATCCATTCCAACAAACCACTCATGTCCGCCCTCCAAGCCACCGGCTACACCCGCTCCCGCAAAATCCTCTCCCCAAAACAACTCCAAATCATCTACTCCTTCCTCGGCGAACCCTAAACAAATACCCCCCTAACACAACCAAGGGCGAGATGGTTAATCTCGCCCTCAATCATTATCTCTATCATCACCATGACATCCCCCACCATCACCTCCAGCACCAACATCTTCACCTATTCCATTACCAACATCATCATCAAAAAAATGAAAATAAATTTTGTCATTTTTATTTTTATATGTATCTTTGCAACAACAAACAGACAAGATATCATTACATGTAATAATATGAATATCGTGCGCAATATCAAAAAAATGGATTCAATTGTTCTGGGAAATTATATCCTTAAACATTATGGTCCAATGTCACATTTGAAACTGCAAAAATTAGTTTTTTATTGTGATGCTTATCACCTTGCCTATTTTGGCGAGGAACTTGTGGACGACCAATTTGAGGCATGGGTTCATGGACCAGTAAGCAGAAAATTGTATAATAGTCTTAAAGATAAATCAATCTTATATTCTGATATTGCATATTCTCCAATAAAAGGGATTGATGAGGATAAATTATTTGCAGAACTATCATCTGACCAGCAAAGTCTTTTAAAAGAAGTTCTGGACACTCTATCTTCTTGGACAGCATTAGAGCTGGAACGTGCAACTCATAGAGAAAAACCGTGGATTGATGCGCGTGGCAACATATCTATTGCGGAAAAGAGTAATGCTATTATTTCCAAAGAAGAAATGATGTCTTTCTACCGTAAAGAGCTGACGATGTGAAGATAGAAAAGAAAAAACCTCATCTTGAAAAATCCCCTGAATTAAAAGTGGATGAAAATGAAAACTTTTGCTTTTCATTAGAACATCACGACCGTAATCAAGGCCAAAGTTTTGCTGAATGGGAAAAGGATGGTTTGCTTTCAAAGGCCATGGAAGTGCTGAAAGGATATTGTAAGGGCAAACTCATCTCGCAGGTTGATGGGAAGAAATTTACTATTTATGAGGGTTTTCCACCGGAAGACAAGACAAAGTTTAAGTTTCCTAAATATATTACGAAGGACGCTCATTGGGGAAGAATACACATTAATGGGAAATCAGTTATTGTTGGGCATGTTGTACGTAACAAATTCTATATTGTATTTTTAGACAAGAATCATGAGTTCTGGATTGCAGAAAAGAAACATACTTGAATCTTTATTTGTATGATTGATCTGCCGCTTTATAGCGGTTTTTTTGTCTATAATCATACACTACCCCTTAAAACAAAAGTTCCACCCTGGTTCGCTGTTCATGTGGGAAGCGTGGTGGAAACTGTCGGTGCAAAGATACAACCTTTTTTTCATTCCAACACTATTTTTTACTTTTTTTTCTTCATTACGTTCGTTATCACCCGTTTATGTTACTATCTTTTTACAAAACAATTCTGCCGTATCACCGCCATTTTCCCCAGTTCAATCCGTTTTTTGTCCTTTTTTGCCCACTTTTCACCCCTCTCTTTTTGTGATAATGCCACCATGAACATACTGTAATATAGGATTGTATGTCGTTTGCCCAATTGAGCAGGCTGCACAGGCAATTCCTATTCAGTCGGATTGGTTTTGGACGGGGTCGGGCAGGGTGACAAAGTCGCCGTGGTCTTTGACGTATTCGATAAAGTGGTGGTAGAACTTGTGCTGCGAAAGGGTCTCGGCGTTGCCTAGTATGATGAGCTTCATGCGGGCCCGCGTGATGGCCACATTCATACGGCGGAGGTCGCGCAGGAATCCGATGGTGCCTTTCTCGTTGTCGCGCACCATGCTTAGGATGATGACGTCGCGTTCCTGCCCTTGGAATCCGTCCACGCTGTTGACGGAAATCTGTTTTCGCAGCGTGCGGAAGAACTTCTGCCAGCGAAGCAGCTTCCTAATCAGACGCACCTGGGCGCGGTAGGGCGAGATGATGCCGAAGTCGACCCGTTCGTCTTGTACTTTCTTCATGCCGACCATCTCCACATAGTCGCGCAGGGTGTGAATTAGCAGTCGAGCCTCCTCGGCATTGCTACGGCTGAGGGTGCGGCTCTCTTTTTCGCCAAAATGGCACTGGGAGGTGTCAATCCACATCAACGGGGTGTCGATGGGCGACACTAGCCGTTCCGCAACCTCAGGGGCAGCTGTCAGTCGTCCGTGATAGAACCATTGCGAGGAGAAGCCCATGATGTCTTTGTTCATGCGGTATTGGACGGTCAGCAGCGAGACACTTTCGGGCTTGTTTTTGGCCACTTTCTGCATCAGCGTTTGGTCCAGGCCTCCCCGTGCTGCCTCGGGACATTTGATGGTGGGGGGCAGCTGCTGGTGGTCGCCGCTGAAGATGACGCGGTCGGCCTTCAGTATCGCGGCCCAGCAGGCGGGTTCCAGGGCCTGCGCAGCCTCGTCGATGAAAAGGGTGGAGAAGTGCTTGTGCTCCAAAATGTGGTAGGCACTGCCGATGAGGGTGCATGCCACCACACGGGCTTGGTCGAAGAGGTCGTATTGTATGCGGATTTCCAACTCGGTGGCGCGGTCTCTCATCTTGGCTATCCGTGCCTGTTTCTCTCGCGATTTGCCTTCGCCTGAAAGGCCTTCGCGCAGGGCACGCCGTATGCTCCACAACTCGGCATAGTCGGGATGTGCCGCATAACGTCGTTCGTAGCTGCAGTCGAGCATTTCGCTGCTCATTCTTAGAGGGTTGCCTATCCTCAGCACGTTTACTCCTCTGCGCGATAGCTGTTCGCTGATCCAATCTACGGCGGCATTGCTCGGAGCGCAAACCAGCACTTGGGTTTCGCGCTGCAGGGTTTCGATGATGGCTTCTACCAGAGTGGTGGTCTTGCCTGTTCCGGGAGGGCCATGCACAATGGCCACCTCTTGCGCCTCTACTACCTTTTGTACCGCTGCTTGCTGGCTGAGGTTAAGCCATGGGAAAGAAAGGCGTGGTAGGTTGCGGTAGGAGGGGCGTAGGGGACCGATGAGCGTGTCCCGCAGGTGGACGAATTTTTCTTTGTCGCTGCGCATGACATCGGCAAGGGCTTCCTGCATCACGCGGTAGCTGGTCATGTCAATGCCTATTTGGATGCCCAGCAGGTGGTTTTCGCTCAGTGCCTTGACGGATTGCAGTGCACTTTTGTTGGGAAGCGTTATGCACATGATGCCTACGTCTACCTGTTCTACGTAGCATTGGTATGGCAACTCTCTGACGCTCTGTCCGTCATCGCTCAGGTAGAAGAGGCTTACAGGCTTGCCGGGTTCGAAGTCTATGTCGGTCTCGTCCTCGGCCACTTCGTATGTGAGGGTCAGCACAAGCTGGTCCAGGACATTGTATTCGCATCGGCCCAAGGTGATGGGGTAGCGGCAGCCTGGCTCCTGCATACGGCTTCCGATGCGGTCGGCGGTCATCGCTTGGGCATAGGTCTGGCGTTCGTAGTCCATTTCTTTTTTCAATAGTTCGGACAGCCTTTGAAGCGATGCTATGGGGTTGATTCTCTCCATGGTTAGTTCTTTAGTCATGCAATTTGTGGTACTGAAGTTTCCGCAAATATATGCACATAACGCATTTTCGAAAAAAATATTTCGCTAAAATTTTGTCTATCTCAATTGTTTGAGTATTTTTGCAAAACTAATCAAAGGGTCAGATGTTTCCTAAGTTTTTGAGACACTGGTGTTTGTTGTGAACTTTCGGGTCGCTGGAAGGTGCCAATCTCACTTCTTCGACCATGTTTTTTGTTGAGATTGTTTTTAATGTGATATAGATGTCCTTATCTAATATACCCCAATGGGCCGCAGTCTACACGGCTGCCAGGGCCGAAAAGACGGTGACCGACCGTCTCTCTCAAGAGCTGAATCTTGAGACCTATCTTCCGATGCATCGCGTGTTGAGGAAGTGGTCGGATCGGGTGAAGTCGGTAGAAGTGCCGCTGCTCAGCTCCTACACATTTGTCAAGATGACAGAGCGAGATATCTTCGATGTGCGTCAGGTGCGAGGAGTCAGTGGTTTTGTTAGTTTCCCTAGTTCGGGCATTGCTGTTATTCCCCAAGGAGAAATGGACGCTATGCGCCGGTTGGTGGAGTCGAAGGAGCAGCTGTATGTGCACAACACGATTTCTTTGCATAAAGGAGCCAAGGTGCGAGTGGTGGCAGGTGATTTCGAGGGTATGGAGGGGACGATTGTCCATAACTGCTCTGAGGGAAATTTTGCCGTGCACATTTCCAATATCAACATCAGCCTCACCATCAATATCGAACCCGATGCTTTGCAGGTAATCTGATGTTATATGGGGCGGCTTGGTGGCAGCAGCCTTATTGGTATGGGGCACACAGACATAAAGCCCCCTCCCGGTCGTGCTAGCCTGGGAGCGAATAGGGCTCCATTGGAGGAGCCCACGTATGTGATTGTAGAGAGTAGAAAAGTCTCTGGGTGCCGACCTCAAACAATCAAATCTTTGGCCGGGATCTTGGGTACGTAATGCACACCGTCTTTTCGATAGTAAGCGTGGCTCTCTTCGGGAGCTATAGGCGTTAGTTCTATTTTTTCGATGCCTTTCCCGATGGCCACTACCATGAGCGGCTCGTAAGGAAGTTGCAGCTCCCGCATGATATTGCCTTGGTGGAAAGAGCCAATGGCCAGTCCGTTGAGTCCCATTTCCACTGCCTTGAGCAACATGCTCTGGAGGGCCATACCCAGGTCCACATCGACAAATTTGTTCTCTTTGACGGTGCTCATCACCACGATAAAGGCCTCGGGCTCAGTTCCGGCAAAGGGTAGGTGTAGCTCCGGCAAGGCGGCACCTAGCTTGATGTTTTCCAATACTTTTTCAGCCCCAGTCTCGCGCGTTACCAGACGAAACCGTAGCACTTGCTGGTTTTTGGCTGAGGGTATCTTGCTGCATACGCCCACAATGCGTTCCAATTCCTCTCGCTTCACCACATAGTCTTTCAGGTACCCTCGTTGACTTCTGTTTTTCAACAGCAATTCGTCCAATGTGTGTCCGATGCGTTTGACCTTGGTCTTGCCGCTGCCAAAGACTTCTTCATATCTTTTTTCCAGATAGTTGTCCGCCATATATTGTTCGTTTTTAGTTGTTGTTTTTTTTAGTTGTTGTCTCTTTTTTTTACAAGACCCAACTCGTTAGTTTTTTATGGGCAAGGGTCTTGTGCAACGTGTCTCTACGCCGTTTCCTTTACTGCCCTTCTTTGAATCTTGCTCACCGTAGATTCTTCACATAGCTCCAACTTCCCATTTTCTTGCCCTTGTATTCGATTGCTCTGCTGTCGAATTGCTGGAATCCTAACTTCTCATAGAACCTACAGTTTCCCTCGGAATTGGTGAAGAGTGCCAGTCTCGATCCGTTGTGCCTTTCGACATAGGGAATGATGCCCTCTTCGATCATTCGTTTCCCGTAATGCCCTCTTTGGTATTGCGGAGCCACCACTAGCGAACTCAGATACCAAGCGTCTTTTGCCTTTTGGTGGCACGGCTCACCCGCTTTGGCATCCATGGACAGCCAATCGTCGATGGTTTGTCTGTTGGCGGTCTTGTATATTTTAGTAAAGCCACTCAGTAAGTATTTCAAGTCGGAGGGTTTCTTGTAGTCAGGTGCGTGCAGTTGTGCTACGGCAACGATGTCTTTACCCTCTCGCATCACCAGCAAATGTGCAGCATGCCTGTTGGCCCGATATTCCGAAGCAATGATGGTGCGTAGATACTCCATCCGCTCTTTGGCATCAGGAAAGTAGATGGTAAAGTAGTCATACGAGTGAAAGGCTTCTGCCGCCACCTCTGCACATGCCTTCATCTCACCTCGTGTCATGCTTGTTATTGTCATAGGGGTTCTATGTAATGTTATTCCTTTTGTTGTTAGCGTTCTGTGCAACGGATGATCCTGCTTCTATAACGTGGCATTCGTCACATTATTTTGTCACCTCTCATTTTCTTGCTTTGTTTCTGCTCTTCCCTCCATCTGCCTTTTCATTTGTTATGGACGGCTCGTATTGGTGCCCTTGTGCCGTTTTGGGGAGCCAAAAACTGTCCCGTTCGCCACCAAAAAACTGGGACGAAATGTCTTTTTTAACATTTAAACGCTATATTTTATCCCTTTGGGTACCTAAAATGGCCTTTTTGTCCCTTTTTTGTGTGGATGTCACGTTTAGTTGGTCACAACGGGAAATAGTCGTACTTTTGTATCAAATTTCAAACGCTAATGAATATGTCTTTCGCATTACGAGATTCTATTAAGAAAGGTGCTGTTGCCAATCCTACTCAAATTTGCGATGGCACAACCAGCCATCATGGTAGCGATGGCCCTCTCAGCCGACAAGGCGATAGCAGTCACCAGGAGGTCTGCCATTTCTTTAGTTTTGGCGACAGCGGCAAAAAGGGAACCGGCAGCCGTGATCGTCGTCTGAAGAAAATTAAACCAGGCGATGTGGTGTTGCTGGAGTTTGCCGGCAATTGTTGCAGTTATGACTGGAAGGCAGTCTCTGAAGCCCCGGAGGCAACCCATACACCGCAGATGACTCTCTCTGATTTCCGCAGTCTTTATGAGGAGGTTATCTCACGGTTCCGTACCCTCGGAGCTAAACCGGTATTGCTTTCCCTTCCTGCGCTGCTTCCGCAACGGTATTTCGATTTCGTAAGTGAAGGCCTCAATAAGGGCAATATTCTTCAATGGCTTGGTGGCGATGTCAACAGGCTGAGCGAATGGTATGAGCAGTACAGCCAGGAGGTTTATAAACTGGGCAACGAGTTCAAAGTCCAGGTTGAGGATATTAGTACGGTCCTGCTAGACCGTAGGAGCCTTGGCGATTGCTATAGTCCCGACGGTATGCACCCCAATAAACGAGGATATGCCATGATTGTTGAATCCATCACGGCATCCAGGCTCTCAGTATAGCAAAGTGTTGAATACACAAAAAAGGTGGGCATCCATAATATGCCCACCTTTTTCTATTCTTATAGCTGTTATTCTTTTGCTTTGGAGAAACAGCTGGTTTTGCAGAAATAGTAGGGATTGGAGTAGAGGACTCTTTTGGACCTGTCAGGGGTGATGAATAGGTTGGCGGCAACCATGTCGGCCTTGTGGGCCCATAAGGCCGGCAATACTTCGTCGAAATTGTAGCCACTAAAATGTACTGGGCGGTTGATGAACACTCCAAATTTGGTAATCAGTTCGATTTCAAATCCAATCCATCCATTCTTGCGATAGAAGCTGAACGGCATGTTGTCGGACAGGGTGGCAACCTCCAACGGATGCCCCTTTAGCTCTTCCAATTCGGGCAGGGGAGGGAGGTCGACGGTGTCGATGCGCTCGCTGGTCCAATGGGCCAGCATGCTGTCAAGGGTACCGTCGGATTTTACATGGATGATGAAGTCGTTGAACTGGTCGCGCAATTTAGTGTCGCTTAGATTGAAAGCGGCGGCGACATCAAAGCCACCAGATAGGGTGAAGTCTACGGCTAGACCGTGCTTGGGAAGCTTGTGCGCCAATAACTGAATGGTGTCGACAATCCCACAGTCGGTTTCGCCATTCTCTACCGAGTTGATGAGCTCGGAAGGGGTTTGGAATCGTACTAGGGAGATATTGGGGAAATTCACCGTGTCGCCCATCATCATGTCCATGGTGCTGCCGGCAACTACGCCGACGGTGTGCCCGTCTAGGTCCTCCAGGGTAGAGTATGCTGCCACAGTGGCAGGAACATCCTCGGTTTGGGCATTCTGGCAAGCGGAGAGGGCGATGAAACTTGCAGCCATCAAAAGGAGAATGGTCTGATGAAAAATGTGTAATTGTTTGTACTTCATAATACTGCTAACTTCTGTTGCAAAAAGTTATTTTTACAAAGATACACTTTTTTTATTAAATGGTGAAACCTATTTTTCCAATAGTTTGAAACGAAGTCGCCAAGTATGTGTGTCGGGGTTGTAATCGTGGCTGATGATTTTGAAGGGCGCTATCTCTGAGGTGTTGGCCACATGGGTTCCTGCGCAGGCGCAAACGTCGTAGTCGCCGATGCGTACCAAACGAAGGGTTTCACTCGCATCGGCTGGCAACTTGCTCAGGTCGACTTCAGGCGGGATATGGTCGCGGTCGACAAATTCGATGCTGACATTGAGGTGGCGGTTGATGACCTCGTTGACTCTGTCTTCGATAGCCTGTACCTGGGCCTCGGTAGGGGGCGCGGGCAGCTGGTAGTCGCACTTGCTTTTCTTGCGTTCGATATGTGCATTGCGCGAGCGCGGGCATCCAAACATCTGCACCATGGTGCCGTTGAGGATATGCTCCGCCGTATGCATGGGCGGGTACTCTTGTTTGTTGTGCTCGTTTAAAACTGGTTCTTGTTCCATATTTTTTCTATTTTAGGTTCGTTCCATCAAAACAGTCGTTTTTGCGCCTCAGCTGGATGCATAGTCTGCGTGAATGGCCCTCTGCATTCGGCTTATCTAAAACGTTGTTATATTAAAATAATTGTCTTTCAGTTTGAATTTTAGTTCTACTCCATACCCTTCCACCCATGGGATGCACTTAGACAGTAATTGTAAAATCAGTTGATGGGGCTTCTCGTCAAAACAAATGACCAAAATGGGATTCAAACCCGCATATTCTCGTTTGAACCAATCGCTTAAGATATGATTCAAATATCCTTCCATCTTGTCCAGTAGAGCCTTTTGTATTTCAGGGCTGCCGTCCAAATATCCAGTGCACACCAAAACCAAATAAACGTTTTCTTCCAATGTGTAAGATAAGTCTATCTGGTGAATATCACCAATCAAGTCATCTATTGTGTGTGAGTCCATCCCTTCTGTATGCATTGGTGTTATATCTAGTTTGTTAGGGGCATTGATATTCTTGCCTTGTCACATCTCAGCAGAAAAGGTGTTGTTTGTGTTGTTTTGGCCTTCCGTATGATGACGATTGTTAATTCACATTCTTTGCTTGGTCCTATTGTCATTTGGCCCAGACAATATAGTCGCTTTTGCGGGGTTTCGGCTGGGGGAGGGGCTGAGAGCTGTAGCCGAGGGCCACGTGGCCGATGCCTATATAGTTGCCTTCGATGCCTAGGTCGTGGAGGATTTGCTTGAATTCGTCGGTCTCGAATTCTTCTTTGGCACGGTGTATCCAGCAGCTGTTGACACCCAACGATTCGGCTGCCAGCATGAGGGTCTGCATCACGATGGGGCCGTCGTAGGCCGCGTTGGCACTCTCTTTTACCAGCACCACCATCATGCAGGGGGCTTCATAGAAGGGGTCGAAGTCGGCGGGTTTGCCCATAACGGAGGCATTGGCGTGGGCTATGCGGTCGCGCAACGTGCGATTGGTGACGACGAGGATGATGGGGTTCTGCATACCCATACTGGTGGGAGCCCAGGTGCCGGCCTCGGCTATCTGCTGAAGGATTTCGTCGGAGGGCATACGGGCGGGGTCGAAGGTGCGGCAGCTGCGACGTTGTTGGATGGTTTCAATAACTTGATTTGACATGGATAGATGTGATTTTTATAGTTTCCAATATTGATAGACGATGCTTTGTTGGTTGAGGTAGGGCTTGGCCTCTTGGGCCGAGAAGCCGAATGTGTGGCATCCCACTGGATAGGAGGCAATCTCGTAGACGTTGAAGGTGTAATAGATTGAGTCGGGGGTGAGGCGGAAGTTGTCGTTGGTATGCAGGTATTGGGTTTCGAAGTAGTTGGAGCTCAGAGCCACCTCGTCGTTGTGCTCGCAGTAGTGCATGAGGGCTGTCTGCAGCAGGCTGTCTAAAGCCTCCTCTGTGTTCGGAAGGAAGAAGTCTTTGTCGTGCACTTGCTCGCCTGTCTGGGCGTTGAAAGTAAGGTAATAGGTGCCATATATGCCATGCACACCACCAATATAGTTGTAGTAGAACAGCGCGAAGGTGATGAATGTGTCGTCCACCATGACGGGACTGAGTTTCAATTCATTTCCCCAAAATAGGCTCGCGGTCGCCATTTGCGCCTCTCCAACTCCGTCGGGCGCATACTCAGCCACAACCTTGTCCAAGGCTTTCTGGTTGGCTTTCAGATAGGTGGCAAGGCATTTGTGGGCATCGGCGAGGTCGAGTTTAAGGCTGTCGGGCTCCCATGCAATGGAGGTGCCGAAGAGGCGGTCCAACAGTTGCTGCCGTATGGCGGTGTAGGTAGGACAGAGGCTGTCCTTGGGCAGCACGACGTTTATCTGGTAAGAGATGCCCGGGACAGTATAGTCTTCTTGTTGGTAGAGGTGGGTGAGTGTGTCCCATGCAAGCTCCGGGCATGTCACTTCCACATTGTGGCGACAAGAGGCCAAGGCCATTAGGATGAGTAGGAAGAGAAGAATGTGCTTTTTCATAATAATATAGCGTAATTATTATGCTATCGGCGGAAACGGTAGATACAGTTGTCCTTGGGGTTGGGTGTGTGGAAACTGACGTATATCCAGCGGCCACGAATGTCGATGCCTTCGGGCTCCATGCCAAGGGGGTTGAGGTCGATGGTGCGTACCTCGCGGCCAGTGCCTAATTCTATGATATGCAGGTAGTACCCTCCTGGGCGGTTGCCGTCGGGCAGGTAGGCGTAACCACCCTTGATTTTGCTGCCTTGCGCCACGCTGACGCAGTTGATGGGGGTGGTCTCCAGAATGTCGCTCTCGGTTAGGTGTACCTCGGCTTTGTCCGTTGATGGCAGCAGGAATTTCAAAAGGTACATGGTTCCGCCACGTTTGCCTCCGAAGGCATAGAGAAAGCCATTGTCGGCATCGGCGCACCAATCTTGGGCGATGCGGAAGCGGTCGCTGTCGAAGAAGATTTTTTGTACAAGTATCGATGTGTCGAAGCCTAGCTGAGTAACCAGGCAAGCTTTGTCGCCATAGCAACTGGAAACATACAGCAATGGGAAAGGCGAACCCTTGTAGGTTTCTTTAGAAGTGAAACTGGCATTATTGCAGTGGGTGGTGTTTTTGTCTAAATAATAGCTGCCCACACAACAATTTTTTTTCAAATCCAATATCAGACATTGCCCTCCGTCGCGAAGGGTGACGGCATAACGCCCATACAATGCCATACCCTGCATGGTGCTGTGCAGCTCTACCCCTTCGGGCAGCCAGTCGCCCAGCCGTTCCACAACAGGACGCTGGGCCATGGCGCATACAGCAGCGTTCAGGCACAGACACACTAGCAGCAGTCGTCTCAACAATGCATCGGCCACTTGCTAACCCATTATTAGCACTAGAATGTGTAGTTGAATCCTACCCTTACCCAACTGCGGTTGGCAACACTCAGACCGGACAGACCATTGAAGTCAAACCCTATTCGGTCGATAGTGGTGAGGTCGGTGGTTTCTGTGCGAATGGCAATGACGTTAGGGCTAGTAATTCTGTCCCAAGTTTCAAAGGTGTGGGAGGAATAGAGTTCGGTTCTGTCGAAGGAGAAGGCCAGCACATCGAGATAAAGGTCGACATAGCAGTGGGGACTCAGTTGCCAACTCATGCCGGGAGTTAATTTTACACCCAGCGAAGTCGATGTCTGAGGTATGTGATAGGTGGAGTCGACGGTGTTGCGCATTTCCCAC
This sequence comes from uncultured Bacteroidales bacterium, assembly GCA_947168515.1. Taxonomy (GTDB): domain Bacteria; phylum Bacteroidota; class Bacteroidia; order Bacteroidales; family P3; genus Colimorpha. The sequence goes on along the minus strand of CAMVMF010000007.1, from coordinate 5,821 downwards.
CACTCAAAGTCTACATAGTCATGACGTTTGGCTTGAAGGGTGCGAGAGTAGTAACCGTTCAGCTCAAGAAAGAAAGCCACGTCGCCCATTTGGATGAGCTCATAACGCAAATAGGGAGCGATGGTAAAACTGCTCTGCTGATATTTGTACCAGCCTGTCCAGTCCTTGATGTCGGGTATCCTATTGGGGGTGACTACGAAGAAAGGACTGTCGCTGTATTGGCTGATGTGGGAGTAGTAGTCTGCAGGGGTTATTTCTTGCTTGTAGTGCCCCCAGCTGTAGCTGCCGCTGATGCCGAATTGCAGGCGGCCTATCTGGTAGCCAAACTTCAGTCCCGCTGTCACATTTAAGGGATTAGCCATCGTGATGGTGTCATTGTCGAAATAATAAATCGTATCGTTGCCCGTCACACCATAGCCTCTGTGCTCGGTTTGGGTGGGTGTTGTGGATCCTGTGGTGTAGTTGCCGCCTAGGTGGGCACTGACAACAAACTGCGCGTTGGCCGTTGCAATCAGCACTATGAAAGCAAATGAGAGTAATAACTTTTTCATGGTCTACTGTAACTTAGAAGGTGAAGTTAAAGCCTACTCTAACCCAGTTGTTGACACCCAGCGGAGTGAGCAGTGGGGTACCTGTGATGGCAGCACCCATCTTGGTTTCTTTGGTGGTGTAGGTGGTCATGTCGGTTTCGTATGACAATGTCAGGTTGGAAAACCTGAAGGTGTAGTTTATGTCGGTGCGCGTTGTGGTAGTCACCGAGTAGGCCAATGCCAAAAAGTCCATGTAGAGGTCGATGCCACAATGCTTGCTCAGCTGCCAGCTGAGGCCGGGCACCACGTTCACACCAAAGCTGGTGGATGTCAGCGGGCGTGTTATGTCGGTGAAAGTGGTGTCTAGGGTGAATCCCATAGGTCCAATATTGTGAATCTCGGCATTGATGATAGGAGGCATCGTACGTGTGTAGAAACCACTCAGCTCGACGAAGAGTGCGACATCACCGGCCTGTAGGAAGTCGTAACGGAAATAGGGCGCTACGGTAAAGGCTGAGGTTTTTGTACTCATCGTTCCTGTAGTGATGAATGTATTGATGCTGTTAGCAATCATGGGGACGATGGAGCCGTCGAGGGGCTGATTTTCGCTGGTGGAAGAACTATAGCATCCCGAGATGCCTACCTGAAACTTTTGGGAGAATTTGTAGCCGATTTTGATTCCGGCATTATAAGCGAGGGTATTCTCCAATGGAGTGTCGAAAGAGGCCGTCGAGTCGGTTACGACGGTGACATGAGTGTTGGTGTGGGTGTTGCCAGAGGTCATGCTGCCGCCGATATTGGCACTAATAACGAGCTGTGCGTTAGCTGCGAAAGTGAAAGCGGCCAGAACGAAGGTGAGGACTATCTTTTTCATTTATAATATATTATTGTTTGCGAAATATTAATAATTTCTCTTTTTCAAATCATGCCGTATGGCATAGTTTGAATATGCAAAAATACAACTTTTTTTTAAATTACAAAGAAAGTGTTAGGAAAATAAAAATGTGTTGTCCTCAATAAAAAGTAGGTGAAAACCAGTTTCTCGCGATGCCATCCTTGGATTTCTTGTGTTTTGGTATTTTTAGTTGCCCCTGATAGATAGTAATCTGTTCCATAAACAATAGCCCCGCCATAATGCGGGGCTATTGTGCAAAATTGTCTTTGATAGGCTCTCTATGTTGCATCTGCCCCCCCCGTCCCTACCGTTGGAGGCATTTGCCATTAGAGGATGCTCTATGTTGCTGTGTGTAAAGATTAGAAGACTACCTTGTTGGCGAGGGTACCCGCCTCGTATTGGTTCAGAAGGGTGCCTTCGGGAGAGAAGACAAAGACATCGCTGTTGACCCCGTAGACGCTGTTGCAGATATAGATATTTTTTGTTTCGGGGTCGACGTTGATGCTGTAGGCATTGCTCAAAACGGTGCGCTGGTCTTTTAATATCTCGTTCTTTGCAAGGGTTTTGGCGTCGACTTTATAGAAGCTGGTCGTGGTGTTCCAGTTGGCATCGTAACTGGTGCTATATAGGTATATGGTGTCATCGCAAATGTCGAAGTTGGTGGCAGCAATTTCCAATTCGGTCTGGCTGCCATTGCTTATATCAACCACTAAGGTGCTAGCCGGATGGCTGCCGTAGTCGCCGTTGCAGGCCACGATGAAACGATGGTCGTCGAGGGCCTTGATTCTGTTGGGGTTCAGACCGACGGTGATTTTGCCGGTCTCTTCAAAGTTGTCTAACGAGATGATGCTGATGGTGCTGTCGTAGATGGTCTGGCCTCCGTCCACCTGCTGCCAGGTGTTGCAGACATAGATGTTTTCACCCACGATGCAAAGCTGTTCGGGCTGTAGGCCGCTGAGTCGACAGGTGGCTTCGATTGCTAGCGAAGTGGTATCGATGCGCACTACGCTTTTGTCATAGCAAGAGACATAGATTTTGCCCTCGTGTGTCACGGCATAGCGTGGTTTGCGGTTTTCGAGGTTGATTTGTTTGATGCACATGCCGGTGGTGTGGTCAACGCATTCGATGGTGCTGGAGGAATGAACAATTATGTAGAGTTTTGAACCATAATGGATGAGGTCTTGGCCAAGGTCGCCTAGTCCGCGTCCGTTGATTTGTGCAAACCAGTCATTGGTGATGCCATCCTTAGTGATGAGGGAGAGGCTGGCGTTGTTGGCTCCCCAGAGACCTTCATTGAGTACATAGGCGCATTTAGTGTCGGTGTTTGTATTGGCAGGGGTGTCAGGGTCGTCGGGTTCGCACCCCACCATTGCCATCATCATGGCGGCAACGAGGAATAAAAGATTTTTCTTCATAAGTATATTATTTTTAGATTGTTATTGCTTAGGGTTGTGGTGTATTTCTGTTTTTATAGCTTCCAGATGAGTCCGATGCGGTAGTTGCGACCCATCATAGGATAGCTTCGCACGACTTCATACTGTATGTTGAAAATGTTGAGCACCTGTACCTTGGCCATGAGAGTGCCTTTGGCAATGTCAAACTGCCTAGTGAGGGTGATGCCGTTGTCGACATAGCCTTTGACGCGGTTGGCATCGGTGTTCTGGTAGAAGCAGTAGCGTTCGCCTACCAGCATTACGCTGTATCCAAGGTCTACCCAGGGCGTAGTGGCGGTGAAGGCTATGTTGCCGCTGTGCCGAGGCGTGTATGGGATTTGGTGGCCGTAGCTCTTTCCCCCAGGAGTGGTGCGGTCGACGGCATATTGGTAGGAGTAGCCTATGTCGAGGATGAGGTCGTAACGTCGGGTGCCGTTGAGGTCGAATTTGCCGCTCAGGGAGGCGGTGGCGGTGAGGTCGAGGCCAATGACTTCCACTTTGCCCATATTGGTCATGGACCAAAGGTACATGTTTTGGATGGGAATGGCAATGATTTTGTCGTCGACATGGTTGACGTAGAAGTCTAGCGTGGCACTGGTGTTGGCTATATGGTCGTCGTCGAGTTCCATCACAGGGCTCTTGAAGCTGGCGCCTATGTTATGTTGGTGAGCCCTTTCTGGATGGAGCGTGCGACCGATGGTGTAGTAGTAGAGTTCGTTGAAATTGGGCACGCGAAAGGTCTCCTTGAAGAAATAGCGTAAGGTGAATTGTCCGAGGCGATAGGAGAGGCCCGCAAATGGGGTGATTTTGGCATAAGGACTGGACGCTTTGCCGTCCTGATGGTCGCGAATCCAGGTGCCTAATATGTTGGCATTGATTCGAAATCCATGGAGCTTGGAGGAGCGCGCTGGTTGGTATTCTGCCGCCAATGCGCCTAGGATGGATTGCCGTTGAACATTGTTGTCGTGGTCGAGGTTGCTACGAAGCTGGCTGAGCGACTCGTCGAGGGAAAGGCTCACCGAGAAGGGGTCGTGTCCGTTTTCTTTCTCGCCAACATGGAAGCGGAGTGCCTGTGAGAGGTAGCCTTCCTGCTGGTGATATTCGTTGTGAATGAGGTGGGAGTCATTGTTGGCGGCGGTGTCCTCAAAGATATCGGTGGTGCGCTGATATTTGCCTAGCAGTTGCCAGTCCCAGTTATGTCCGGTTTTGCGGTAGCGTGCTTGCGTGAAGAAGAGGTCTTCCTCGCTGTGTTCCGACCCTCGTTGGGTGTAGTATATGACTGGGCCGGGGAGGGCGTGGAAGCCTTTCATATAGTGTGCCTTGATGTGGATGCGCTGTTGACTGCCGATTCGGTAGAAAAGGTTGAGGTCGGCTGTGCCCATGCGCATCTGTGAGTTTTGGCGGTGTTCGATAGAGCTGCTGTCTGTGCGGGTGTGGGTGTAATAGAGCGTAAAAGGATAGTTGCCTTGAGACTGCAGGTAGTTGCCCCAGAATGAAAGCGAGAGCTTACGCGCAAGTTGCTGCTCATAGGAGACCGAAGGCATGAGGTAGCCAAAAGAGCCAGCCTCCATGCCGAAGTTGAGGTTGTAGGGATGGGATCCAAATTCGGGCTCCCGGGTCTCCATGTTGAGAACGCTGCCTGCCGCCAAGGCCCGAGCCGACTGCATCAGGTTGTCGGTCTGGCCGTTGGCAAAAGAGATGTAGTTGCTGTTGCCCAGCATGTAGCGGCTGAGGTCTACCTGTCCGTTCTGGCAATCGTTGACGGCGACACCGTCGATGGTGAGGGTGCTGAACTGGCTACCTAGGCCACGAGAGGAGACTGTCTTGATGCCGCCAACGCCCCCATAGTCCTTGAGAGTGACACCCACCAGCCGCCGTGCGGCATCGCTGAGCAGGGTGCTGCCAAGTTGTACCAATTCGGCGGTGGAAATGACTTGTGTGGGAGTTTGGACGTGGAGCTTTTCGGGTTTGACGTTGAGCGTGATGATGCTCACCTCGGGCAGGACGACAGGCCTGCGGTTGGTGTCTTGCGCCAGCAGAGAGGGCAGCAGCGCAACTAATAAAATAATAAGAACTAATATCCTTTTTGATGTCATATATTTTTACTCCCTATCCTCGAGGGTCTGAAAATAAGTGGTTTGGCAGGTCTTCTGACTTGTCTCACGGGTCCGGGCCTTCCCCTGGCACTATGGCGCGCCAAAGTGGCTTTTACTTTCATGCGGACCTCGCTTCCGAGAGTTACAGCAGCGGGACTGTCGCCGACTTCCACGGCGTTCCCTTTTAACACCTACAGGGTGACCAAATCGGCTGCAAAAGTACAAAGAAAAAATGACATAACATAAAAAACTTCTCCAGCCACGTCCACAACTGCCCTTTTTGACAGCCGCAGTTCAAATAGGTGATGGTTAAAAATATACAAATCTTCTTCTCCCAAACCGTCCAAAATCACTGTTACTTACCTTTTGGTGCGTACATCACCCTTCTGAAAGCAGGTTTCAATATAGAAAAAAAGGCGTATCTTTGCACCAGAATTTAAAACAACACAACAATGAGAACAATTGAAAATATCAAGAGCGGCAAGAACTACGCCGCCGTCAGTGTCGGTACTATCGACCAAATTATCGAGCATGAACTCCCCATGGGTCCCAACGTTATCAAAGGTAAAGTGTTTGCTGGCCAAGCCGTTGGCGCAACCGGCAGCGAGTTTTCCTTCCAAACCCTAGTGCCAGGCCAGGACAGCGGTTTCCTCCACACCCACAAGACCCACGAGGAACTTTACTTCATCCTTCGCGGTCAAGGGACCTATCAGGTCGACGGCGAACAGTTCCCTGTCAGCGAGGGCACCATCGTACGTGTCAGCCCCGACGGCCGCCGTGCGTTGAAGAATACCGGTAGCGAGAATCTTACTATGCTCTGCATCCAGTACAAGGCCAACGCCTTCACCGAGGCCGACAGCCCCATGA
>CAMVMF010000006.1 GCA_947168515.1 uncultured Bacteroidales bacterium | reverse complement strand
ACAGTGTAGCACCATTCATTGAGAAGTATTATCCCGAATACTATTCGATAGAGACATACCCGGTGACCGAATGTATCCCATTTTGTAAGGTCAAGGAAGAATGGGGTGTTTTCAGCAATTTCGCACCTACTCCGATACAGTATGACGGTGTTACGTACAAGAATGTCGAGCAGTTGTTCCAGATGATGAAATTCACGGACAAAGAAGTCCGAGAAAAGGTCTATGCCGCACCCAATCCGAAGATGATGGCTAAACATTACGAAAAGACCCATCGACGGAACGATTGGGGAATGATTATCGTGGATGCGATGAAGCAATGCCTTCAGCTGAAGTATGGGCAGAGTGAGGAGTTTAGGTCGGCATTGGAACGGAGCAAGGGCAAATACATCGTCGAAGACCAGAGCTTGTTCAGGAAGAGTTGGGCCGACACTTGGGGCGTGAAGCGGCAAGGCGACTTCTATGTGGGACCGAACCTGATGGGCCGGTTGTTGATGGAACTTCGTAACAACGGTCGGCTTGGGTTTATCCCTATCCCAACAATTGCATAGCTTGTTCCTCCACTGAGTCTTAAATTCATTGGATTATACAATAAATACAGCAATTATCCGTTTCTTAAAAGATTCAAAGAAATGGTGGTATGGATACCAATAAAAACACAATAATAGAAACACTGCTAAATGGAGAGTGTGTGACTTTGGAATGTAAACGGGCAAAGTCCGAAGTCCCGAAATCGGTATGGGAAACATACTCTGCATTTGCCAACACTATCGGTGGAATGATTCTTTTGGGCATTGAGGAGAATCGTAAAGAAACCGACATCCAGAAACGATTTCAAATCAAAGGTGTCGATGATGCACAGAAGATTGTCAATGACTTCTGGAACACCATTAACAGTGATAAGGTAAATGAAAACATCCTTAGTAGTAATGATGTGGATACAGTCGAGATAAACGGTGTGCAGATAGTATGCATCCACGTTCCACAAGCCGATTGGAGAATTAAGCCTATTTACTTGAACGGTAATGTGTATAAGGGAACATACAGACGAAACCACGAGGGTGATTATCATTGTACAGAACGGCAGGTGAGGGCGATGATACGAGACTCGTTTGAGGACGGAAACGATGGTATGCTGCTGGAACATTATGATATGAACGACATCGACATAGATACACTGCACCGTTACCGTACTCTATTCCAATTTAGGAACGATGGTCACGTATGGAATGAGGTCGATGACAAGACATTTCTCAAGAATCTTGGTGGTTATATCATTGACAGGGCAACAGGCAAGGAAGGGCTTACGATGGCTGGCCTGATGATGTTCGGCAAGGGATTATCAGTGCAAGAACGGTTTGCCAACTTCCGTATGGATTACCTTGATTTCTGTAATCTTATCGGTGATGAGCGTTATAGCGACAGACTGACATACGATGGACGTTGGGAAAACAACCTCTATCAGTTCTTCAGCAGAGTATTACCTAAAGTCACGGCAGACCTTCCGAGACCATTCCGTATGGAAGGTATACAGAGAGTGGATGACACTCCACAACACAAGGCTGTTAGAGAAGCTTTCACAAATGCCATCATACACTCCGACTTGTTGATGGATGCCGGAATACTACGAGTTGAAAAGCACGACGACCGATTGTGTTTCCGTAATCCTGGACTGCTGAAACTACCTATCGAAATGATATACGAAGGTGGTAACTCCAAGGCTCGTAATCCAAAAATCCAAAATATGCTCCGAATGATTGGTTATGGAGAGAATGTCGGGTCTGGTTTCCCAACCATTTTATCTGCTTGGAAAGATGCCCACTGGGGAGAACCGGAACTGAAAAACAAGATTGAGGTTGATGAGGTGGAATTGGTACTACCTATACCTGCGAGGGGGGGTAATGATAGGGTAAATGATAAGATAAATGATAGGATAAATGATAGGATAAATGATAAGATAAATGATAGGATAATGGCTACATATACCATTATCCGATTAAATCCTGGTATCAAACGTAAAGACATTTCTAATATTTCAGGAAAGAGCCTTCCTACGATAGACAGACATATTGATGTTCTTACAGAAGATGGATTGATAGAGTATAGGGGCTCAAGGAAAACCGGTGGCTATTATGTCAAATGAGGATTATGTTTGACTCATTCCCCTTGGCCACCTTTTGGCCACCTTTTTGACGATTTACTGGATTTTGATGTGCTATTTGAGTGCATAAATAATTGCAAGATACACGATTATAGACAATTGAACATAATAAGGAATAATTAAAGCGTTCCTGTTCCGGGCACCAAAGAGATTTTGCAAGTAACTCTAAATGAGTGAAAATGCAAAATCTTTTTTCTTTTATATCCCAGTTTTGGCCATAGTTTGGCCATGTTTTCGGAAAAACACACTTGACTTTTCTCCACTAGCAAGGAACAGGAAACTCACAAACCACATGGTCATTTTGATTGTTGTGTAAATAGATGGCAAAAACAAAAAAAATCTCATAGATGTTTATAATATCTATAAGTTTTTAGTAAGGCCGAGGTCTATTTGATGTAAAATATTAAATATGTATAATTCTGTAATTCATATCTATATTTCATTTCGGCAGTATGGTTGAAAAAAATCTTATAGGTTTTTCAAGAATCTATAAGGATTTTCGTATCTTTGCATTTTGAAAGGAGACTATAAAACATGATAGAACAACCTCCACAAATAAAAGAACAATCTTTCCAGAAGGCATTGGAAATAGTTCAACGTGATGATGCACGTCAGCTATTAAGTGAAGCTAATGACAACTATTGGTATTGGTCTGATATGAAATATAAGCCCCGTCCTAATGATATAGATGCTGTGGAACTATGGGCTGCAATTAAGTTCAGTAGATTTGCTCAAAGCAGAATTATTTGGAAGAGATACGGCCTGACATTGTTCATCACAAACAAAATGCAGCAGCAGTGCCATTACTTTGATATGAATTTTGGTGGCACTTGGGGCAGCTCGTCTGTAATTCCTAATGAAGACAGAACCCAGTATTTAATATCGTCATTGATGGAAGAGGCCATCTCGTCAAGCCAGATGGAGGGTGCTTCTACGACTAGGAAAGTTGCAAAAGAAATGCTTCGGAAGAAGATATCACCACGAAGCCGTTCGGAGCAAATGATATTTAACAATTATACCTCTATCAAATTCATTACGGAACATAAAGATGAGAACCTTTCTCCAGAATTATTACTGCATATCCATTCTTTGATGACCCATCAGACATTAGATTCGGCTGACGACGAGGGACGATTCAGGACAGCCGATGATGTTGTTGTAGGAAACGATATAACGGGAGAAATCGTTCATACACCTCCCTCACACACGGATATTCCAATGTTCGTGGAAGAGCTGTGCAAGTTCGCTAATAGCGATAACGAAGAAGGGTTTATTCATCCCATTATCAAAGCAATTATCATCCATTTTATGGTGGCGTATGTGCATCCTTTTGTAGACGGAAACGGCAGAACTGCAAGAGCACTCTTCTATTGGTATATGTTAAAGAAAGGCTATTGGCTGACAGAATACCTCTCCATATCAAGGGTGATATACAAGAGTAAAGCAAGTTATGAGAAGTCGTACCTCTATACCGAATCTGACAGGGGTGATTTGGGCTATTTCATCACCTATCACCTAAGGGTACTTGAATTGGCATTCAAAGAACTTCAAGTATATATCAAAAGAAAAGTTGCCCAAAGACAAAGCAATTCTGATTACATAATAACATATGGCGTGAACGAAAGGCAGGCTGCCATCATATCTTTGTTCAGAGATAATCCCACGATGTCCATTACAGTAAAGGAAGTTGAGAACCGATTTGGTGTGAGTCAGCCTACCGCCAGATTGGACTTAGAAGGTCTTGTTGAAAAAGGCTTTCTGGCAAAAGTCCCCGTAAACAAAGTGAAAAGTAACTATATGAAAGGTGAACAATATGACAACTTGATATCGAAATGACAAGGATGACATACCTTTTCAGCTATTTCAGCTCTAAAGCGGCCTAAATCATACATACATGCATTGTTAAGGGAAGATAGATAAACAATTATATATATGAGACTTATATTAAGTAATTGTTCAAATTTAATTTACATATAATATCACGCTGCATTTCTCGTTATCTCTGTGAAATACACATTGGAAATGAGAAGCACAACACGTTTGGAATTAACCGAAGCACAAAGGCGGGAACTCGAAAAGGGGTATCGCCTTGGAGAAAAGCATTGTTTCCGTATGAGATGCCTGGCTGTACTGCTGAAGGCGGACGGAATGTCTGCGGAAAAAGTCGGCAAGAGAGTGGACATGGAGCAGCACACCGTGAACAAGTGGCTGTGCCGGTACAAGACGGAAGGCATCAAGGGTCTGGAGACGAGACCGGGAAGGGGGCGCAAGCCGATAATGGACTGTTCGGACGAGGAGGCCGTCCGTCTTGCGATAGAGCAGGATCGCCAAAGCGTGAACAAGGCACGGGAGGCGTGGCAGCAAGCCACCGGCAAGGAAGCCAGCGAGTCCACGTTCAAACGTTTTTTAGCCGCACTGGCGCAAGATATAAGCGTATAAGGAAACGCCCAAGGGGAAAACCCTCGCCGCAGCTCTACGAATACAAGGTAGAGAAGCTGCAAGAACTTGAACAGAAGGCAGAAGAAGGGGGAATAGACCTCTTCTACGCCGATGAAAGCCACATCTGCACCGAAGGCTACGTGCCTTATGGCTGGCAGTTCCGTGGGGAGGATGTGTTCATCCCGTCCCAGAAGATTGCCAGGCTCAACATCTTTGGAATGACAACCAGAGACAACCGCTACGAGGGTTTCACCTCGCGATGTAGCATAACATCCGATATGGTGGCGGACTTCCTCGACAGGCTGTCCTTCAGACCGAGAACAAGAAACATGGTTGTTGTGCTTGACAACGCAAGCATTCACCGAAGCCGTATCATAAAGGAAATGAGACCCGTGTGGGAGAGTCGGGGACTCTTCCTTTTCTACCTGCCGCCATATTCGCCGCATCTCAACATCGCGGAGACGCTCTGGCGTATTGTAGATTCAACATCGAAGTGCAACACTGTTGTGCAAAGATAGTAAGAATTTTTGTTTCGGGGAAGAAAAATCCAATTTTTTTCTAGGTCGAAGGTTTAGTTCAGTCTGGACAAAGAGGATGTAGTCGTCAGAAAGAGAAGAGAAGTCGGTGTCTTTGGGGATGTATTGCCGGATAAGCTTGTTGGTGTTCTCGATTAGCCCCTTTTCCCACGAGGAGTAAGGGTGGGTGAAATAGACCTTGGTGTGCAGTATTTTCGCAATGTACTTATGTTCAGCGAATTCGGTACCGTTGTCAGTGGTGATGGAAAGGACATGGCGTTCGAAAGGCCGGAGCAACTGGACGACGACTTTGGCCACAGCTTTTGCATTCTTTCCCTTAGGAGACTTTGCCATGAGCATTTTCTTTGTGGTGCGTTCGACCAGGGTGACGATGGCACCCTTGCCGTCCTTGCCGACGATGGTGTCCATCTCCCAGTCGCCGAAACGTGATTTGGAATCCACCACGGCAGGGCGCTCGTCAATGCTCACACGGTCCTTGATAGGGATACGCGAACTCACAGCTCTCTTGCGATGTTTGAGGTGATGCGGCAGGTAGGTGTAGAGCGTCCCTCCACGTTCTTTGTCCCGCCGGATAATGTGGTATAACCATTCAATCGACACACACGTCTTTCCTTCGCGTTTTCTGACACCGACAATAGTCTCCGGCGACCAATGTCTCTTGAGACACTGCTCGATGTCCTGCCAATCCTCTTTTGACAGTTTCCTCGGTCTCCTGGGTATCGCTTTTCTCATCTCGGAGAACTGCTGCGCTTCGATTGCGACATAGTGTCGGTACATATTGGAGTTCTTTTTTATCTCCCTGCTGACGGTTGATTTACTGACGTCTATCAATTTTGCGATTGCCGACAGCGACATTTTTTTTCTCAGACACACAGAAATTGTGTATCTTTGCTCTTTGGTAAGGTGATTATATCTTTTCATTTGACAACACAAAAGTAGTCATTTTACCTGAGAGTACCAAATTTTGGTACTCTTTTTTTTCTACTTAGTGTTGCACTTGTAACTGGAATTTAGGTATGTTGAAAGGCAAATGGATACGTCCACAGGATTACGCATCTACCGACACTCTCTTCTACGCCGCCAACAGAGCTTTGGCTTCTGTAGGAATATCTCAGTTTATTAATCACTCCCATTATGCAGCTTAATTTTGACTACTTACTTATACAAACAACTGCAAGAGACACAATTATAGACAATTGGACATAACAAGAAATAATTAAAGCGTTCCTGTTCCGGGCACCAAAGAGATTTTGCAAGTAACTCTAAATGAGTGAAAATGCAAAATCTTTTTTCTTTTATATCCCAGTTTTGCCATAGTTTGGCCATATTTTCGGAAAATGGAATAAAAAAGGGGTATGCTTGCCGGCACACCCCGAATGTGTTTTAGGGCATTTCGCGATATCTTCATAGTATTAAAAAAGTGTTTATAGTAGTTGATAACACAATTTTTTGTAACTATTGACGTTATACACGGTAAATTATGTCTCTACCTATCAACATAGAAGATCTCCTGAACCAAAGGAAAGTGGAGTCCAACCGGATTGAATTCAAGAAAGGTTGGAACCCAGTGGCAATATATCATACCATCTGTGCCTTCGCCAACGACTTTGATAACCTTGGTGGCGGCTACATCCTCGTGGGGTGGAAGAAGAGAATGGAATGGCGAAGAGACCCGTCAAGGGAATCCCAACAAACCAGTTGGACAAGATTCAACGGGAAATACTTCAATACAACCAATTGATTGAGCCATTCTATGCTCCACGAATCTCGGTCGAAGATGTGGATGGTGAGAACGTATTGGTGATATGGGTCCCGTCAGGTGTCAACCGACCGTACTCTGCACCCTCTGATGTCACGGCCAAAGTGAAGAAACCCGTGTTTTATATCCGTTACGGGACATCTTCTGTTGAGGCAAAAGGAGAACAGCTGGATGAACTTCGGGATATGGCCAATAGAGTGCCATTCGACGACCGTGGCAATCCTGACATCAAACTCTCGGATATCTCACCGCTATTGGTGAAAGACTATTTGGTGAGGGTGGACAGTAAACTGCAGAACGAGGACTTGGTGAACGACCTTGAAGGCGTTTTGGAACAGATGGACCTATTGGAAGGCCCAACTGAGAAGCGATGCATCAAAAACGTGGCAGCTATGATGTTTTGTGAGCATCCTGAAAAATTCTTCAGAACCACCCAAGTGGATATTGTGATATTTCCCGAAGGCAGGGAAAACAACCCGGACAACATCATCGAGATGCCGACTATCAAAGGCTCCGTGCCGATGATGATAAGGGACGCTATGTCGTATCTGCGGACGAACGTGATAAAGGAGCAAATCAAGAAACAGCCCGACGACGAACATTCAATACGGTATTTCAACTATCCGTATCAAGCATTGGAGGAGGCCGTGGTGAACGCTCTATACCATAGAAACTATAATGAGCGGGAACCCGTAGAGATTACTATTGAACCCAACCGAATCTCAATATTGAATCACGGAGGTCCCGACCGCTCCATCCCGATAGATGTAGTGAGAAAGGCTCAGACGCTCCGTTGCCGGAAATACCGTAACCGCCGATTGGGAGAATTCCTGAAGGAGCTGGAATTGACGGAAGGTCGAGCCACAGGCATACCCACAATTCAGAGGAAACTTAAGGATAACGGTTCTTCTCCGGCAACAATAGAAACCGATGAAAACCGTGCCTATTTCTTGATAGATATTCCCTGTCATCCTGACTTTATTGGAGAGGGCCTATCTAATGCCGTGTCCCAAGTCTTGTCCCAAGTTGAACCTGATAAGAATGAGCAACTTAAACAAAAATTGTCCCAAGTTGTGTCCCAAGTTGTGTCCCAAGTCAAGGGGGCGGATTTTGAACTTGTAGTTGGAGCATTCTTGGCACTACAAGAGGAGAAGTCAATAATAGAACTGATGGACATTCTTAATCAAACCAACCGTACCAGATTTAGACGAACGTGCTTGAATATCCTTTTAGACACCAATCTTGCAACACCAACTATTCCCGACAAGCCGAACTCGTCAAAACAGAAGTATGTGTTGACAGAGGCTGGTCGGCAATTGATAAAGGATTGTGCATTCAAATAATTTGAAATCCATTGGCCATAGTTTGGCCATATTTCAGTTATATTACCAGTTTTTACTGTGTTATTTGAACGTATAAATAATCACAAAGTTCACAACTACAAACAGTTGTAATTAGTTGAAAGTGCTTTAAGCGTTCCTGTTCCGGGCACCAAAAAAAGAAGACCAAACGGTCTTCTTTTTTTATGACCTGAACAGCCTTTTAGTTATTGGTTGACGGCATCCGCCGTCGCTTTCGGCTCAAACTTGTTCCGAATACCAAAAGAGATTTCGTAGCGTCTATAAATGAGCGAAAATGCAAATCCTTTTCTTTTATTTCCCTTATTTATCCATAGTTTGGCCATGTTTTCTAGAAATGTCATCTTTTTTATGGACGAGTACCTTCTTTTTTAGTGCCGTTCCCAAACAAACAATTTGCTATTATCAGTGAATCCAGTGTGAATTATTTCCGTATTTCTATACATTCCCCACATCCCTCACAAGTTTATTTGAATGATCAAAGGCAGGGTACCCTATAGAGGTGAAACCATCAGGATTCGACACACAAGTCACTTGATGATTTCTGGGAGGGATTCCCTCCTGAGTGGGCGGGAGGTATCTCATCTATACAAAGGACTTAGGAAAAGTCAGGCTGTGACACTAATACGTGGTTATGTCAGCGTTTATAGGGGAGTGGTGTCTGATAGGCTGTTCTTCTTTTTTAACATGAGGTGCACTTTGAGGTTGAATATACAAATTGTTTTTTTTTCTTGATTAGTACAATAAAATGGTACTAACCACGTTTACCTTATTTAAATAAGGTAAAATGGCGAAACCAACGTGTATAGATCTGTTTGCTGGCTGTGGGGGACTCTCTCTCGGCTTGTACCTTGCTGGATGGCAGGGTCTTTTCGCCATTGAGAAAAACGCTTTCCCATTTGAGACGCTAAAGCACAACCTTGTTGACAATAAGAAACACTTCGACTGGCCGGACTGGCTGCCTCAGACCAACCACGACATTAACGAGGTACTTGAGAAATATCAGGATCAACTGAAAGCCCTGCGAGGCAAAGTCGACCTGGTGGCTGGAGGTCCTCCTTGTCAGGGTTTCTCTATGGCACGCAAACGTATCGAAGATGATGTGCGCAACCAATTGGTTTTCTCCTATATCAAGTTCATCGATTTGGTGCGTCCCCGAATGCTTCTCTTCGAAAATGTCAAAGGGTTTACCTATGCTTTCGACAAAAAGAACGACAGCGATGCTGAGCCATACTCGCATAAGGTGATTAGAGGTTTGCAACAGTTGGGATACAATGTCAAACCCCATGTTTTTGACTTCTCCAATTATGGGGTTCCCCAACGTCGCAAACGTTTCATATTAGTTGGTGTCCAAGAGAATCTGGGTAGCCCTGATAGTTTTGAGCAGCTGTTGTTGACCCACCGTGATGCCTTCTTGAAAAGCAAAGGCTTAATGCCTACTGTCACACTGAAGGAAGCCATAGCCGACTTGCGTCGCAGTAATGGTGAACTTCCCACCCCAGATCGCAAGGGCTTCAATTCTGGGGTATATGGTAAAGGTAGAATCAGTAATTACGCCAAGGTGATGCGTGGAGATTATCCTAAGACGCACCCCATTCCAGACAGCCACAGCTTTGCCCATCATACACCCGAAAAGACTGCATTATTCCAACGCCTATTGGCCGAATACCAACCCCGAGGCAAACGCATTGATGGCAAATCTCGCGAGGCTTGGGGTATCAAACAACGTGGAATAACAGTGTTGGACCCCAATGCCGTCTCGCCAACTATAACAGGACAACCCGACGACTACTTGCATTATTCAGAGCCTCGCATTATGACCGTCCGCGAGTGCGCCCGCATTCAGTCTTTCCCTGATTGGTATGAGATACGAGCCAAATATACCACTGGCGGAGCCATGCGCAAGCATGAGGTGCCACGCTATTCTCAGGTTGGCAATGCCATACCACCACTCTTTGCAGAACAGGCTGGAATCGTTTTAAAGGAGATGTTGAAAAACGAAAAACCTACATTTAAAACAAACGTCCAAATAAGAAGTTTCGCTGGTGTAGATTTGTTTAATGATGATAATAATACTATCGTAGAATTGATAAAGAACTCTTTTGATGCCCATGCCAGATGGCGTGATGCATTCTTCTGCAATCTAAAAAACAATGATGATAAAGAAAGAAATAAGGATTACACTTTTTCAGAAAAAACTTCCCTAATAGCCACCCGTGACGAAATGGTTGGCATGGAAGTGTATAATAGTGACTACAAATGGCTGAATATACCTATTTTTAAAAGCTATTATAGGCAATACAGCAGAATGAGGGATAGAACAAAAGACGATAAAAGAAGCATCACAAATTGTAATTTGTTGCTCGAACAAAAAAACGGCAGAAAAGGTTCTGTAAAAAGATTGCATTTGTTTTATGTAAATCCCTAACTAACTTCATGATAGAATATAATATGAGAGTTGTCGAGAGAAAAGTATATGAAAACAAGAAGATGAATTTTTTATTTTGAAGAATAAAAGGTTATCATTATGCCATATGGAATAGACATATTTTCTGGAGCTGGAGGACTGAGTCTTGGAGCTGAAATGGCAGGCTTTGAGATTTGTTATGCAGTTGAGAAGGACCGGAGTGCCGCATTGACTTATAGGTACAATCATCCAGATACTCTCGTCTTGGAAAATGACATTCACGATATTGACCCACTGGAACATATAATGGATGGAGAACACGTCAATATTGTTTTTGGAGGACCTCCTTGTCAAGGTTTTTCTTCTTCCAATACCAAAACCAGAAACCTAAAGAATCCAAACAACAGTTTATTTGAGGAGTTCTTGCGATTCGTTTCGATGATTCAACCGGATTGGTTTTTGTTTGAAAACGTTGAAGGATTCTACAGATTTGAGAGAGGGACACTACGAAACAAAGTAAAGCTTTGTTTTGAGAATTTGGGGTACACTGTGAACGATGCCATTGTAGTCGCTTCTGATTATGGTGTCCCGCAACACAGGAACCGTTTTATTATGGTTGGCAATCGGCATGGCATACTGTTTCAGTTTCCCGAAAAGCAAGAGAAAGCATATTCTGTTATAGATGCTATTGGAGACCTACCTGAACTGATTAATGGTCAAATGGAAGATTCCCTACCATACAAATGTACGGCAAAAGAAGCAGGGGAATATGCACGATTGATGCGCGAAGGATCCCGGACTTCCAAACAGAACTATGTTTCACGAAACGCAGACTATGTCATTGAGAGATACAAACACATTGGTCAAGGACAAAATTGGCGGGCTATTCCAGAGGAACTAATGACCAATTATAAAGACAAGAATAAATGCCATAGCGGAATCTACAAGAGGCTAATTGCCGACAAACCATCTGTAGTTATTTCAAATTATCGGAAGAACATGTTGATACATCCGTTCCAAGACAGAGGATTGTCGGTAAGAGAGGCTGCCCGCCTACAGAGTTTCCCCGACAAATTCATCTTTAAGGGAAGTTTGATGCATATTCAGCAACAGATTGGGAATGCAGTTCCCCCATTGTTGGCAAAGGCTGTTTTTGAAAAAATACTAGAGTATGGAGAACAATAACCCTTCAATACTGCATTTCAAATTTGATGTAAGCACATTCCGCCTGCTAGGCCGGGAGTTGATAACAGACAGAATCACGGCTTTGTTTGAGCTTGTAAAGAACTGTTATGATGCTAATGCTGAAAAGGTGGATATTACATTTGAATCTCTTAATCCTTTGTCTGACAAAAGCAGAATTATTATCAGAGATGATGGATTGGGTATGACATTTGAGGATATTCGTGACAAGTGGATGGTTATTGGTACTAGCAGCAAACGAAGAAAAAAAACATCACCAGAGCCCTATAATCGTGTAGTGGCAGGCAAAAAAGGAGTTGGTCGCTTTGCTGTAGACAAACTTGGTGGGAAGTTGGTGATGAGGACAAAGAAGAAGGGGGCTTCGGTATGGCATTGTTTGGAAACAGATTGGACGAAATACTCTGAAGAGGAAGACCGACAGCTTAAGTTGAATTTTGACGAGAATCAGGAAGAACAAAAATTGTTCACAGATATTGACAATAAATACTGGACTGAACCGGGCGATGAAAATGTTCAAGGAACAATTTTGGAAATTTCTTCCTTGAATGATGTATGGCTCGAGAGAGATGTCATACGAGCATATCGCGAGTTGTCAAAAATAGTCAAACCAACATTGAACGTAAAGTATCCGTTTGGCATTAAGTTCCACGTACCGGAATATAAAGCATACGATGACAGGCCAGTAGAAAGTTTGGTTTTGGCAAAGGCAACATTGTCATACACGTTGAATTACAGATTCGATGCAGACAAGAAAAAATACTATCAAGAGTTCCTTGAAGAAAACAAAGGCCGTCTTATTGTAAAGGAAAAAGAAGCCGAGATTTTTGGCCCCATAGGCTTTACAATCTATTATTACGATCAAGAGGGAAAAAAGAACTTCACTAAGGAAGACCGTATCGATGGCATTAAGGTCTACAGAGACGGTATAATAGCAACTCCTTTTGCCGAATATAAGGCCAGTAGGGATGAACAGAAAGATCTTTTCGGAATTGACAAACGACGTTGGTCGGGCTTCTTTGAAAGACTGAGCACCAGAGATATTATTGGATGGGTCGATATTAAAGATGAGCTAAATCCGGAAATAAAAGACTCTACCAATAGGCAAGACTTTGTTGACACTAAAGAATGGTCGAGTTTGAAAGATTTCGTTATCAATCAGATACATCAGATCGAACTTTACTTGAAGCACCAAAAAGATGACAGGAAAAAAGAAAACGCTGAAAGACTGAAGAAAGCCGATACGGACATCGATGACATCAAGCGGAAAATCAACCGCATCAAGCAGCAGTCGTTCTTCGCTTCGCCCGAGGTGGAATCGGAATTGAATGACATTACAGCGAGATTAGGGGAGATTAAACAAAACGTCTCCGCATCCACCAAAGATTACGAACGGATGGAGGAAGACAAGCGACAACAAGAAAACATCATGTTCAGCTTGGTATCGCTACAGGCATACGCTGGCCAAATTTCGCATATTCTTAGAATTTCCATTGGTATCATCAAACGTTCTGCCGAGTTTGTGGCCAAATGGATACCCCTTGGACAAAAACAGGACAAATCTGTAAAGCATGCACGTCGAATATTCGATGAGATGAACAATCTCTCCAAAGCGATGAATTTCATGCTGAGCTATGCAGAAGACGATTCAACATTTGAGTACTTTGACATACGTAATGCCATTAAAGAACTGTTTGATGACCGATATCACTATCTGTTCGAAGAAGAGGACATTAAAGCAGAATACGTGGTTGAAGATGATTTCGAATTGTCATACAACAAAAAGGCATTCCAAGATATGTTCGGAAACCTAATAGACAATTCGGTGAAAGCATTACGTAACACTCAAGACAAAAGAATCAATTGTTCGGTTTATCGAGAGAACGAAAACCTTGTCATGCTATTCTCCGATAATGGGCCGGGGATTCCCGAAGAAAACCGTGACAGAATTTTTGATGTGTTTTATACGACAACCGCTGATTTGGGTGGTGCAGGCCTTGGACTTTATATTGTGCGAACACGGTTAAACTCCATCAAGGGCACCATCTCTCTTGAGCCCAACGTGTTCAAACCTACAGGTGCTACTTTCAAGATTGTTATACCTTTAATGCATTAATATATGGCTGAGAAGATGAATATTACCATCGTCTACATAGATGATGATGAAAAAATGAAAGAAGATGCGTTCCTCGATGATATCTGTGATCAAGTGGATGAAATCCACTATTTTCAAAAGCCGTCTGAAGGGTTGGCATTTGTAAAAGAAAATATCGACAAAGACATTGTGGTTATTCTCGATTGGAAGTTCAACAGCAGTACGCTTCAAGGTGACGATGTTCTGAGAGACATCGATGAAGTCTCTGTATTAGTGCCTGTCATCGTCTTTACAGGAGCCAGCATTGATGCTACCGAGGCCAACAAGATGTTCAAAGGGAATGCTTTCAGTTGTGTTCCTAAGGATTCCGATACGGACACATTAGTTAATGCCATTCGCAATGCCTACAACAGGATTCAGAACGACATCCGCTCGGTAATGGAGAAATGGATTCTAAAACAAAATCCGGAAAAGCGGAACAAGCCATATATGCGTTCTGGCGATAAGGTCTATACGTTGAATGACATCCTTGTGTCCATTCGTAGGCAAGATGAATTTGGCAAAGAAACCACTCGTGGTATATTAAGTCTTGCGACAGAATTGTTCACTAATAACATGCGAGAGAAATGAGACTCAATGCGGTTGTTATTGCGGATGATGTTGCCGAAAATATCGGTGAACTATGTGTTATGCTGAAGAATTCTGTATGCCAGTTGCTTGAACAATTTGAACACACAAAGGATGACATTATTGTGCATAGATCCGTCTATTGTCACGATACTGTCAACAGACAGAATCTGTCCGAAAAACTTGCGCTTGTGAATTCCAAGAACTTCTTATGCTGTTGGTTTGGACATGGCACGGATGAGTCTTTTTGCATGAACAATGAAAATATAGTTACCCCCACTGACAATCATTACATATTCACCAATGCTTTGATATATACGTTCTCATGCTTTAATGGGGGTACACTTGCAGATGTGCTGGTCAGGAACAATGCTAAAGCATACGTTGGCTATAAGGGCAATGCCAATTGCCCTTATGGAATAGACGATGTGACTTGTGGTATAGTAATGTCTTTTCTCTCTTCTTTTCTCGGCGGAAAGACCATTGGCAATTCTGTCGATGATTTGAAAACATCCTACGAAGACGCAGTCTTCAACGAAGAGTTGGAGCCTTTTCAAAGGTCTTACTTTCAAGAGAACCGTGACAATATTACACTCAAAGGGGATGGCACACTAACTATTGACAATATTTTAGTGGCATAGATTGGGAATTATGGCAAAAAAAAAATATACATTCATAGACTTATTCGCGGGTTGTGGAGGGCTGTCTGAAGGATTCTACCGAGAGGGTTTCAAGGCTCTTGCCCATGTTGAGATTGACCATTGGTGTTGTGAGACCCTTCGAACAAGGATGAAGTATTATGGATATAAAGACTATGAGAAAGAAGTAATAGAGTACGACATAACATCAAAAGACATTCTTGAAAGAATCGATAATGCTGTTGATGGACGGCTTGTTGACATCATAATAGGAGGTCCTCCTTGTCAAGCATATTCAACAGCCGGCAGAGTTAGAGATGGAAAGAAAATGGCAACTGACCCTCGTAATTATCTTTTTGAGAGTTATGTGAAGATTCTTGAACATTATCAGCCGAAATTCTTTGTGTTTGAAAATGTAACTGGGCTTCTTTCTGCTCAAGTTAAAGGGGCGCCTATATTCCCCAAGGTACTAAAGGCTTTGGGTAAGAAATATAAGGTGGTTGGGAATCCTGACGTACTTGTACATAATACTGCTGATTATGGTGTTCCACAACTTCGTAAACGTGTGATTATTATTGGAGTGCGTAAAGATATCGACAAAGACCCTTTGCAACTATATCTTGATGTTGTAAAAACCCATTGGAATCCAGAGACACCAGAAGAAGAAAGAGAAGGGAGAAAACACTTTATTGACGTAAAGCAGGCCATTGGCGATTTACCACCCGTTGAGCCAGGACGTGACGCGTCAACACGAGAATACAAATATCCGTGCAATAATGAATTTTTGAAGAGAATTGGAAAGAAAGGTGTTCATCCCCTGATGGATCAGGTTGCCCGTGCCCATAACGATTTGGATAGAGAAAGATTTCAGGTGATGATTCATAATCATTGGTCTTTCGGTCAGCTCAGACGTGCAATGCCGCAATATGAGCATGAGCACGCACGAGTGTTTGATAACAGTTATGTGGTTCAGTGGTGGGATTTGCCTTCCAAGACCATTCTTGCCCATATTCATAAAGATGGTTTTCAGTTCATCCATCCTGATGAAGCACAGAGGCGCACTTTCACGGTAAGAGAGGCTGCCAGAATACAATCATTCCCTGATGATTTTGAATTTAAGGGTTCACGCAGTGAAAAGTACAAACAAATTGGCAATGCCGTTCCTCCCCTCTTTGCAGAGGCTTTAGCAAAATCTATAAAAAAGAATTTAGAAGATATTGAGTAATGATATTTGAGGATGTAGGACATATCACTAATAAAGAAGAATTCCGTGAAAAGATTCTGGTGTATATCCGTTTGGTAGAAGTGTTGGCCGAACGAGAGAATATCAGTATACCACAAGTATCCATTCCTTCTGTTGATATGATTAAAGAAATGAAGGATATGGGAGTATTATATTCGGAAGAAGACCTCACTCTATTAAAGAAAACTATTGCGGGCATTTATGATAGATTTTTGTCGGCGTTGTCCTTTTACTTGGCCCACCAACAGTTGTATGGCAATCAGCTTGATAAATTAAGTAACAAAAAACGCAAAGAACTACAGAAAAAAGAGGCAAAATCACATAAGCCCAAGATGGTTGATTTCTTTGCTGGAGCAGGAGGACTTAGTTGCGGATTCACCCAGGCTGGCTTCAAAGTCTGTTTTGCTAATGATTTTGAGGAGGTTTGTGTGAGAACGTACCGTTACAATCATCCTGAACTATCTTCTGACAAAGTCTTGAAGGAAGACATTAGAAAGATTGTTTCTAACATAGGGGATTATGTAAAAGAAAATGTTGACATTGTGGTTGGTGGACCCCCTTGTCAAGGTTTCAGTAGTGCGAACCAACAGCGCATTATTGATGATCCACGCAACGAACTCTACAAATACTATATTGAAGCGATAAAAAGAATCTGTCCGAAATTCGTAGTGATGGAAAATGTGAGGGGGATGCTTTCGGTCGCGAATCAAGTTGTTGAAGACTACAAAGCCATCCAGATACAAAAAGATGGTAAGGAGTACACATATGATGTTGCTTATCGTCTACTTAACTCAGTAAACTTTGGCGTGGCTCAAAGTAGGGAACGACTTATATATATAGCCATCCGAAACGACATTTCTGAAATCAAGCATATTACCCCCGAAGCCGTATTCCATGAGATAGAGAAGAGCTGTGAAAACCACCAACAATATAACTTAAGAGCAGCGCTGGAATATATAAAGCCTTTAGAGGCTCCTCGAATAAAAGGGATGACCGAAACCGATGACGAGAAGACGGGTATGAAAATTGGTATCAACAAATATGATAGTTGCGGAAACACCTATTTGAAGAGCATTAATCAGGGACAGGTAATGCCCTATGTGTTCAATCATAAAGCACGATACTGCAGTGATGTGAATTATGAAATCTTCCGACGTTTGGATCAAGGTGAAGATGCCACAAATCCAAAAATTGCAGATATTATGCCGTATGCACACAGAAACGGCATCTTCAAAGACAAATATTTCAAACTCTATGCTGACAAGCCATGTAGGACTATAACAGCACACATGAAGATGGATTGCTTGTCCCACATCCACCCGTATCAGGTAAGAAGCCTAACTCCGCGTGAGGCAGCGCGGGTACAGTCTTTTCCTGACGACTATCTATTCCTGGGCGCATACTTAAAGACTTATATGCAAATAGGTAATGCTGTACCGGTATTGATGGCCAAACAAATTGCAACAATAATAAAGAAATACATATGAGAAAATCTGTTTACTTCTACAAAGAATTGACTCCAGCTGAAGTGGGCAAAACTGGGACACATGAAATCTACATTCGTTTGCCAAACAATTTTGATCATGAAGCATTTTTTGGCAAAAGAGCTGTAGAAAATGGTTCTGTGTTAGAAATCAATTTTTCGGCCATTGACACAACAAATTCTGCCAATGATCTCATTAACCTCAGATTTGCGTATTTCATAAACTCCAATCAAGAGAAAAGGATACCGAGTTTAGGTGAGTTGTTTAAACGTCATAACGTCCAAGAAGGAGACATTGTCTGTATTGAGAGTCTTGAGGATAACTCCCAAACAGCTTTCTACATTCACTTTTATAGAAATAGGGAAATAACAATTACTCCGTCTTCCATTTTCTTAATGCGTATTGGTGAAGATATGGTTGCGGAACCAGAAGAAAGCCATATATCCTTACCACTCCAGCAGATTTTCTATGGTGCTCCTGGAACTGGCAAATCGCACGAGGTAAAGAAAAACACAGATGCTGCCGAGAAAGATGGCCGTGTGTTCCGTACCACGTTTCATCCCGATAGTGATTACTCAACCTTTGTTGGATGTTACAAACCAACCACTCAAGGCGCTTCTCAACAAACAATATTGGATTATGATAGTCTGGTTGACAGGTTCAAGAAATACATATCAGATTTCGGAAACATCACACACGCAAGTGCTGCAATTGGATATAACTACCACGACAGTATTGTGAGAATGCAAGAGAGTGGAGTCCATACCATTGCTGACCTGCTGGCCGATGCCCACAAATCTGGAACCACATACGACACAACAATCCGTTCCGGAATGTTGCTGTATGAAGAACAAGTGCAAACAGGGAAATCAGGTGATAAAATCACATACGCTTTTGTTCCACAAGCTTTCACAAACGCCTATGTGAAAGCTTGGAATACCAAGGATCCAGTATTCCTAATCATTGAAGAAATCAACCGCGGTAATTGTGCTCAAATATTCGGTGATCTATTCCAGCTACTTGACCGTAAGGATGGCGTGTCGGAATACCCTGTAGATGCAGATAGCGACTTGGCCAACTACATTGGCAAAGAGTTATCCGGAAGCACCCGCGATGACTTTCCAGACGGAGTGAAAGAGGGCAAGAAGCTTGTACTTCCTTCAAACCTATACATCTGGGCGACAATGAACACCAGCGACCAGAGTCTCTTCCCCATCGACAGCGCCTTCAAACGTCGTTGGGAGTGGAGGTATATTCCCATTAAAGAGCACCCAGACAAAAAATACTTGATAGAGATTGGCGAGAAAACTTACGACTGGTGGGGATTTTTGGAGAGAATCAACAAAGTGATAGGAGAAACCACCAGTTCGGAAGATAAGAAATTGGGTTACTTCTTTGTCAAAACAGAAACCTCTAAAGTGAGTGACGAGCAGTTTGTGGGGAAGGTACTGTTTTATATCTGGAACGATGTCTTCAAGAACTATGGTTTTGATCATACCATCTTCAGTAAGGGCGACAAGGACAAGTTCGTGTTTTCGGACTTCTTCAATGCTGACGGCACCCCAAACAAGGACAGCGTGCAACAGTTCTTGAAACGTCTGGAAGAAACCATAAAGATAGACAGGCCCCTTGATGTCACTCCAAAAGAAGAGCCCACAACCGTTAGCGAAGAAGCAACTGAGTCCGAGGCATGAGAATTCTGATAGAAGAACATCAGTATCGTGTCACCGAAGAGATGATGAAAATAGTCGGCGACCTAGTCCCTACAATTAGTGTGGGTGACAAAGTCTGCGTGTCTTACGTCGGCTACTTCTATAACAGCACTATCAAAGATTTTGTGTTTGTGTTGCCAAAGGTTATTCTCGACAAAGATGAGAAAGCTTTCGGCAATCACGACCCCGAACAAATTGTGCATTTGGAGAGCAAGAACAACCCCTTGCATGAAGATGAGCAACGCTTCATCTACAATCTCTCGGTATGGATTTACCGTGCCATCTCGGTGTTCCAAGAGCGCCATAAAGACAGTCAGATTGTACTCCACCAGCAGATGGTGCAGATAGGACATGGACAGAGGAGGTTGAGCAACACCTTCTTGGATATCCTATTGAATTTGGAACAATTCCACAAAGACAATCAGGATTTCTTTTTCTTTGTCATCAAAAATCAGCATAGTGGGAACAATAAAACCAACTGGACTAAGACCATCTCACATTCACAAACTTTTATTCAGGATGGCGCCCCCGTCTATTTGAACCCCATTAGCAAGCGAAAACAGGTGAACTTCGACGAGGAGTTGATGGTAATTTATTTCTCAATACTCAACCATCTGCACAAGGAATACGGGTTTCCTTTCGATGCCGACTGTCACTACGAATTAATCGACGGTCCTCAGTTTCAAAGTTACCTGAACGGACTGGGAAGAGTGAGGCTGCGCGAAATACGGTATAAATACTTCTCTGACCTTGCCATTGAATTGTGGGAATTGTGTGATGCTTTCTTCGAACGAGCCAAACAGGTGGCGGTAAATACACATCAACGAGAGCACCTGCTGGTAAAGAGTTTCCAGATAGTATTTGAAGACATTGTTGATGAACTGTTGGGAGGAAGAAATGATGAACTACCCGAAGAACTTCAGGCGCAAGCCGACGGAAAGCGGGTTGATCACATGTTCCGTTACAAATCACTTGTCGAATCCGGCCATGACAAGACCTATTATATTGGGGACTCAAAATACTACAAACGAAATACAGACATCGGTAAAGAGGCTCTTTACAAACAATTCACCTATGCCCGTAATGTAATTCAGTGGAACCTGAACCTCTTTCTTGATGAGAAGAAAACCAAGGAGCAAGCAGAGGAGATGGGGAAGGGGACCGGTATGTTGCGAGACCCTGAAACCGAGGGCTACAACATCATTCCCAATTTCTTTATTTCTGCTCAGCAGCGTGATTTGGAGAAACACAGCGAAATAACCTGGGTTGACAGAGACGAGACGGATTTCACTTCTCGACAATTTCCCAATAGGTTATTCGACCGGGACACGCTGCTGGTGTGCCATTACGATGTGAATTTCTTATATGTAGTGTCGCTCTACGGACGTAAAAACGAGGGTATGAAAGCCACTTGGAGAGAAGAAGTAAGGGAGCAGTTCCGCCGAGAGATACAGACGATGCTCGATAATCATTACCAATTCCATGTAATGACACCACGTGAACACATGGACGGCCAACAGGTGCTGCAAGAGCACTTCAAAGAGGTGCTTGGTAAAGTTTTCCGCCCTTACCCTGACGGTGTAAATGGTCAAAAATTCTACTCGTTGGCTCTCCAAAAACCGAACGACAAGATGAGTGAAAAGGAACGCAAGGATTTGGAAATACAGAATGCGCGAGCAAAAGAACTATTAGAACCATATTTTGAGATACTTGAATGTGGTTTAGGAGAAGACAAACGAGACAAGCTACAAACGCCAGCACCTGATGGAGTGATTTATGCCAACGAAGCTGATTTATCACTTCTCATCTACAGCAACCATATTGAGGATGATATCAAGAAGTTGGAAGATACGGGAATGGTTGGTATTGCACTTAAGATGGATGGTGCCTCATTGCAACTGGTGGAAGGATTCACAAAGGCCAAATATCTTATAATCCATAATAAAGGGGATAAGTATAAGGCGTTCCAAATTATAGACAACGGCCCCAAACTAGTGTCGAAGAGCAATATGAAGCCGATGTTGGTGACAAAAAAAGACGAGGACCTATATTTGGTATATAAGGTGAATACGGAACAAGAGGTGTTTGTTGGAGAATTGGATCTTTCTATCGTTGCAAAGAAAGGTCCTGAAAGTTATAGCCCTTGGTTGTTACCCTTAGAGAGTCTCCGTTCAAATGGGGATAAAATTTAGCAAATATAAAGATTATGGCTCGCAATAAAAACACGAAATAACCATACGCAGTGCAGCTGCGGAATATCTTACTTTTGTCAGCACTGTCGGAGACCAAGCTGGGAGCGTGGAACTGCGTTATGAGGATGAGAATATCTGGCTGACGCAGCGACTGATGGCTGAGTTGTATGGCGTTGATGTCAGGACTATCAATTATCATATCAAGAAGATTTTAGAAGACCATGAGCTGGATGAGAATTCAGTTATCCGAAAATATTGGATAACTGCATCCAGTGGTAAAACATACAATACCAATCACTATGATTTACATATGATTATCGCTGAGGATTTCAACGTAAACAACGAACAAATTCTCAAAGATGCAGGGCGGATTTCCGCGGAGCTTGCCAAGGCTCATGCGGAAAGCGAGTTCGAGAAATTCCGCATCGTGCAAGACCAACTCTACCAAAGCGACTTCGACCGTTTCCTCCAACTTGAACAATCCGTGAAGGAATAGTCACATGACCAGCACCATGACACCTGAGCATTGGCACTGTTATTTGTAATTCCTGTAAGATAATCCCTGCCGTTTAATCCTCTATTTCCCAGAGGTATTCTTTCAGTGGGACCTTGCCGGAGGGGGTGAAGTGGATGCCTTCGGAGGTTAGGAGGGAGGCTTGGGCGGGATAGTGCGGGGCGAGGCGGCCGGAGGCGTTGACGACACGGTGGCAGGGAAGGACGGCATCGTTTTCATTCTGGAATGTCTCGGGTATTCCTTCACAGTGCGCATGATGCGGCCCACCAAGCGAGAATGATTGGGCCAGCCACACAAGGCGGCGATACGGCCATAGGTGAGCACCCGTCCGCGTGGTATTTGGCGGACGATGTCGTAGACCTCGGCACGAAGGGTGGCCTCACTTGGTGGTGCTGCAATGTTCATCATGACTGAATAACGTAGAATGCTGTAAAAAATTGCCTCGGCTATTATTACGGCGGGGCATCCGATAGCATTGAAAATAGATTTTGTCAATCAGAACTAAAAAACATCGGAATGGTTTTCTTAACCAGACCATAAAGGATTGTAAAAGAATTAGCCAGTTCAGTGAAAAGTGTTCAGTTGTCACCGATGCAAAGCACTACCCGACGATTGTCAAATACGATGCTTGGACCGTGCCGTCACGACTTCTACGACTATATCGAAGCAGAATCCGACTTCAACAAGTAGCAACTCGCTGCCAGCATCTACGAGTTTCTGAACGTTCACAGCTTCAACCTTCTCCCCAACAAAGGTGCCCTTTCCCAAGCCATGGCAGAAAGGAAGGCCTCAGATGAATACGTCAGCTTCAACCGCGGGCAGGGGAGAGGCTCTGACTTCGACAAAGACGTTCGGAAACTTCATAGTGGTACAGGGTGGCTTAATGGTTGCGGGATGGATCCATAACGGTTGAGCAACCAGGTTTTTGTCAGGGCATTGCATTCTGAACGAGAGGGTACTCTATCAACATAAAATACCGGGTAATAGAATATTACTCTTCTCAATTGCCCAGCACGGAAAACAAATACAGTTGTGTCATACTATAAATGAAAAATCTGCGTTATATATTTCTATGGGTGAACTCACCTTTACTCCTGAGGGAGCAACTAGTTATAAACAGCTAGATGCGGCACCTAGGTTGATTCTGATGGCTGGAACGGACAGATAGTAAAACATTAATAATTATATATGAAACATTTTTTTGTATTACTTCTTTTATTTCTGGGTGTGAACGCCATGGCCCAGCATTACACCGTTAAGGGTGTTATCACTGACCGCAAGAGCGGTGAAAAGATGCCCTTTGTCAATGCGGCTCTCTATCGCCAGAGCGACACCCTCTTTATGCGTGGCGCTACCACCGACATGGGTGGCCGTTTCGAAATCAAGGACGTGGCCCCCGGCCAGTACCTGATGATGATCAGTATGGTGGGCTACGAACGGTGGACCCAGGTGACCACCGTCAAGGGCAACATGGACCTTGGCACCATCGCTCTGCGGCCTGGCACTACCCTGCAGGAGGTGGAAATTGTTGCCGAGAAACCCCTCTACACCATGGACGGTGAGAAGCACATCTACACCACCGAGGACGACCCCAGCGTGCAGTCCGGCACCGCCAGCGATGCCCTGCAGAACGCCCCCGGCATCGAGGTGGATGCCGACGGCAACATCACCCTCCGTGGCACCGAGAGTGTGGAGGTATGGATCAACGACGAACCCTGCCACATGGATGGCGAGAGCCTCAAACAGTACATCCGTACCCTGCCCGCCAACAGCATCCAGAAAATCGAAGTCATCACCAACCCCAGCGCCCGCTATGGCGGAGGCACCCCGGTGGTGAACATCATTACCAACAATACCCTCAAGCGCAACGAGTTCTTCAGTGTGGGCCTGAAGGCCACCACGCGTCCCGGCATCACGCCCTGGATCTCCTATGTCTACTCCAACGAGAAGTTCAACTTCAACATCTATGCCAACGCAGGCTACAGCACCTGGAACTCCGACGGCCAGGGCAGCACCGCCATGCTGGACGACAACAAAGACACCCTACGTCGCGAAAGCTATACGTCTAGGAACAATAACAACTCCATCAACACCTATATAGGGGGCCACCTGAGCTACACCTTCAACAAGCGCAACTCGCTTTCGGCCTATTTTGGAGCCTACCCCTACTGGAACCAGGAGGACAGCTACAACAGCACCTCGCGTTCCGAACGGCAGGACGGTAGCAGCCCCTTCCTCAACTATGACTACACCTCGCACTCGTGGAACGACTGGCCTTCCACCCCAGGCGGCGGCTACTACGGTGGGGCATACTATACCCACAAGTTCGACGACAGCACTGGACACAAACTCTCCATCTCCTACAACACCAACGGCTGGTTCGGCAACAGTTTCTCTTATTACAGCCGCAGCTACAGCTGGCAGCCTGCCGAAGACATCACCTACTCCTATCGCGACAAAGGCAATATGATTTCCAACGGCATCGAGGCCAACTACACCCTTCCCTTTGGCCACTTCAACAAAGAAACCAGCAACTATGCCAACGAGCTGGAGGCTGGTCTGGGTATAGGCTTCAGCAGCAGCCGCACGCTCGACATCTATGACACCCTCAATATCCATCAGGACAGCAGCCGTTGGGTGCTGTGTGACTATTTGGGTGCCGACTATTTCAGTCGCAGCAAGGACCTCTCGGCCTATGTGACCTATCTGCGCCGTTTCGGCAATCTTTCTGTCAAAGTGGGCTTGCGCGCCAATTATGAGCCCAGCCGTATGATTTACTACGACGACCCCTCCTGTGACCTCGACACGGCCTTTCTCACCCTCACCCCCTCGCTGCATTTGAGCTACCACACCAAAGACATGCACAACTTCAGCTTCAGCTATACCCACCGCACCTCGCAGCCCAGTGCCTCCGACCTGAGCACCTATATCGGCTACAATCTCGAAGACTATCACACGGGCAACCCCTATCTGGTGGCCTCCTATACCGACCGTATTGAAGCCCAGTGGGACAAGTATTTCACCAAGTTTGGAAGCGTGGGCCTCGAAGCCTACTATACCGGCAATATCAACCAGCAGAGTTCCCTCTCCGACGTGATCTATAGCGATTTCTTCGGCCGTATGGTCCACTACAGAAAACCCATCAACGTAGGCAATAGCTATACTACCGGCCTCGATGCCAACATCACTTATCGCCCCAGCGGCTTTGCCAGCATCCGTTTCAATGCCTCGCTCTATTACGATTACCTGGATGTGGTCTACCGCCCCGGCGAGCCTGCCTACCAAAACGGCATGTGGTGCTATCGTTTCCGCCTGAACGCATGGGTCAAGCTGTGGAAAAACTACCAGTTTTTTGCCAACGCCCACTATCGTAGCCGTACCCAGAGCCTCTTCAACATCAACGAATCTAACAAAGGCATAGACTTGGGTGTCAACGCCGACTTCTTCGACCGCCGCATGACGGTCAACCTGAACGTCAACGACATCTTCAACTGGGGCGCATGGAATACCAGCGTGGTCAACCCCTACTATTCCAGCACCTCCAACCGCAAATTCGCCAGCCGCTATATCAGCGTGGGTGTCACTTTCCGCTTCGGCAAGATGGAACTCTCCAGCATGGCTCAGGAGGGTGCCAGCGAATCCCCCAATGCTCCCAGCCTATAGTCCTACCGAAGGATTTGCGATCGCGGATCCTTTGGGAATGGTAGATTCCAGCATAATATGAAATGCGGGCGGCCAAGGGCCGCCCGCATTGGTTTCGACTGCGTTGTGATGGTTGAATGAATTATAGTGGAGGAGTTTATTTGACGTATTCGTAATAAAAGGTTGTGGAATCGATGTAGCCGTATCCTTCGTCTTCGTAATGGCGTACCTCGAGTTGGGTGAGTGGCCATTCTCCGTCGTAGGTGTATGCGTAGATTATCTCCTCGGTATCAGAAAAGTCGCTTCCATACTTGACTTTCATCGTGCTTTTGGTGACATTGTTTTTGTTGAAAACAGGTAGTGTGCCATCCTCCTGCCAGCTGTTCAGGCCTGTCAGGAAATTGTTTTGGTGAGGATTGTTCTTGTCGTCAAAAGCAAACGTGCCGGATATGTTGCATGCCACTGGTCCTCCCCAATCCGTCAGGGTGTAGCTGGCATCGATGCCGGTGATGTTGTCGCCTGTCCAGGTGAGCTTCAATGGGATGGGCACCATTGCCTTGGCACCACTTTTGGCCACTGCGATGCCCAAGTCGGCGATGGCCTTTTCGGCCATTGGAGTTGTAGGCACGATGTTGCTGAGCACTAATTTCTTCATTAAACCGATGTTGTATGAGTTTATCGCAATGTCTTGAAAGGCAAAGTCGATTTGGGTGATTTTGTTTCCGTCGTGGGTGAAGGTGTAGGTCTCAGAAGGCTCGCTGTTGCCTGTTGCGAATATTTGTATCTGCTGCAGCTTCTTGCCGTCGTAGACAAAAGACATATATTCGTCTGCCGACTCTATGCGCTGGATTTGTTTGCCGTCGTATGTGAAGTTAATAGCAGCGTATCCTTCCTTGCTATAGGGCTCGATTTCGTTTTCGTAAACCCTGATTTGGGTTAGTTTGTTGCCTTCCCATATCCATTCTTCCCACAGCTGTTTGTCTTGCCGGTGAGTGTTTTGGTTGTAGAGGGTGCCGGTCTCCGGGTCGTACTGGCCGTAGTGTGAGACCGAAGATTTGTAGACTTTGGAGATTTTCTTTTTGGGGTTGTAGACCCCCTCTTTCTCTGTGCATGCTGCCATGAGGACCATCAAAGCCAGGCTGGCTGCAAATAAGGTTTTCTTTCTCATTATAGTATAGGGTTGTTTATAAGTGGTAGGGTCCATTGTCTGCCATAGATACTTCACGGGAGGACCCTTTTGTGCCGAGAAGTGTCTATCGGTGCGCTGCGGTAGGCATTATGCCCCTCTTTACTCACCTCTTACAATAAACGAATAAGAAGCCCATATTTCACGCGGGCGATAGTTAAAAATGATAAAACCAAATCGGTTTTTAGGCCGACATTTCAATCTATCTCACCTTTTTAGGTGTGTAAACCCTAATGACCGATTTGGGATAAAAAAAGTGTGGCGGCCTTAAAGGATTATAAAAAGCGGGTGCCGAGAATCGCAGTGACTCTAGCACCCGCCCATTAGGTCGAATAGGCCTTTATTTCTGATTCCAGTTTATTTTCTGAGAAGCATACATGGCAATGGCCAGGATGACGAAGATGCCAAGGCTGCCGACAAGGAGGGCGTAGCTTTCGAGCTGCATGATCACATAGATGAAAAGGTAAAGCAGGGTGAGGAGTGCGCCAATGGCTATGGCTGCGCCCCAATGCTTGAGGAGCGCGCGCATAAAGGCAGTAATAAGGGTAATGGTCATGGCTGCTGCTATGAAGTATGAAAGTAAGAAGGTGAGATGCTCGGAGAAAGAGAGCAGCAGGGTGTAGAAGAGCACCAGTGCTAAGCCCACCAAGGCATACTGGATTGGGTGAATGGGAGTTTTGCGGCGGATTTCGACAAAGAATACCACGGCGAAGGTGAGCAGTATGATGAGGTAGGCATACTTGATGCTGCGGGTGGTTTGTTGATACTGTTCCACGGGTACGCGCAAGTTAACGTCGATGGTGCCTGGATTGTTGAGGGCATCGTAGCGGCTGAGGACTTGCGGGAAGTCGCGGTTGAGCCCCAGGACTTTCCAGTCTGCCGTGAAGCCCTGGTCGCTAACCTCTCGGTTGGCCGGCAGATAGCGTCCGCCGAAGCTGGGGGTGGGGCAGTCGGAGCTGAGGAACACTGTGGTTGTGCGGCCCACGGGCACGATGCTGAGGTCGTTAGACCCTTTGAGGGGGACAGAGAGTGAGAAGTTGATTCTGCCGCCATTGAGTATGGTCTGGATAGGAACGAGAGCGGAAATTGCATTGTCGCCCCCTAGCTTGTAGCCCTCGGAGGAGAGTTCGATGGTAGCGCCTTCATAAGTAAGGATAGGGTTGTCGGTGAAAGAACGGAAGTCGCTGACGCTGAATAGTAACCGCGCATGTCCAGCCTTGATGCGGTTGAGCTGCTCGGCGGTAAGCTCTTTAGGAAGGGTAAAGGTTCCCGAAAGTTGCATAGGGGCTTCGTAGACCGAGAAATCGTAGATGCCGCGTTTCAGTGTTCTGGTTTCGATGTTGCCGCTGGCTTTGTATTCTTCGGGAAGGATGTAGACGTTGTGCTCTACTTTGTTGCCTGGGATAAAAAGCACGGGGCCTATCAGTCGGCACGAGGAGCCCCATTGCTCGGATATTTCATAGGAGGCCGTACTTTCGGTTTCGACCCGTTCGTCAACAATGTTTTGGATGAATACTTGGGGAATCATAAGCAGAAGGCTGAGAACGAAAATGATGATGAGCTTGACAGCCAGTTTGCCGTTCTTGTTGAGACCGGAGTCTCTGAGTTGGGTGGTGTTTGCGGTGTTTTCCATAAAAAATAAGTGTTTAATTTTTAACTTCTATCATGTATTTTTATTATCAAAAATGTTGTAGCGACTCTTATATGTTCTATTGAATCTATACAACTCTATTTAATCTATCCCTTCAACAGATTGCCTCTCTTTTTACTTTGCGCCGCAAAGTAAAAGGGCCAAAAAAAACGCGTCACTTCTTTGCGGCGGTGGCCCCTTGGATCAGGGCTTCGAGGGCCTCCAGATGGGCTTTGAATGCTTGGCTGCCGGCCTGGGTGATTTGGAAGGTGGTGTTGGGTTTGCGTCCGATGAAGCGTTTCTCGCACTGGATGTAGCCCATTTCTTCTAGTGTGTGAGTGTGGCTGGCGAGGTTTCCGTCGGTAAGGTTCAGCAAAGACTTGAGCGAGGTGAAGTCGACGGACTCATTGACCATCAGTACCGACATGATGCCGAGGCGGGCCTTGCTTTCAAAAGCTTTGTTGAGATTGTCGAGGGGGTTCATGTTGTTTTATTTCTTTTTTTTATAAGTGAAGGGCTAGTGGCGCGTTGTGCCTTTGCGTGACTGATAGTGACTGATTCTATTATTTTAGTTATTAGTGGTGGGCCATTACTCCGATCTCAATTCCCAATTCTCAAATCTCAAATCTCAAATCTCAAATCTCAAATCTCAATTCCCAATTCTCAAATCTCAAATCTCAAATCTCAAATCTCAAATCTCAATTCCCAATTCTCAATTCTCAAATCTCAAATCTCAAATCTCAAATCTCAATTCTCACCGCCCACCCTTTTAGTTTTTAGTTTTTACCTTTTACTTTTCTTATTTCCGTCGTGGCACCATAGATGATGTGTAACAGGCCGAACCCTAGAAACCAGAACAGTATAGCATGGTCGATGACGAAGCAGTCCACTATGCCCAACAGAAGCTGCCCATAACCCAGCAGGGCAATGGAGGAGCTGGTGTAGTGGCTGCAGTTGATCAGGGCCAGGCCGTAGAAGAGTAGCATGATGGAGGATGTGAGGCCGTAGTGCCCTTGAACCAGCATGGCCACGCAGAACAGGGCTCCGGCGATGGCGGGTACAAAGAAATTGATGAGGCTGCGGCGCACTGTCTGGTCGAAGGCAAAAGTTTGGTTGACCCGTTTGGTCTTGAGGTAGGAGCCTAGGCAGACGGTAAGGAACGACACTACCACCAGAACTGCTGCTATGACGAGGGCCAGAATGGTGCGTGATGGGGTGTTGATGGCAAAGTCCTGTGCGAAGGCGGGAAGCCACGTGTAGGGCTCGTGGTTGCCAAGCAGCAGCCAGGCTCCCAACGAAACTATACTGGCATAGATGCCAATGATGACAATGGACCATCCGCTGATGGTCTGAAATCGTGAAGAACGGGCCATGAGGTCCTTGATTTCTTTGAGCGTATTGAGAGCGTCTTTGTTATCCATAGTTTTAAAAGTGCTTTGCGCTGCAAAGTTACACACTTTTTCCGAATTGGAATAAAAAAAATGTACCAGATCTACAAAAAAAATTTGAAGTGGGTTTGCTAGTAGTTGACTATCATTTGTTTATTAGATTCTTTGCCTATGGTATTTTTTTTCTTTTTGCTCAGATTCGATATGTCCAAAGCGTAGTAAAACGGGGGTGGAAGTTTGAAAAAACATGGGTCGGCATTGGTTTTTAAACCTTAGAAAGCTGTAAAATATTGTTTTTGAGCAAGAATGGCACAACAGACCTGGATTGATAAGCCGTAAAATCCAATAGCAACTGCCAGTTATTACACATACACTTGTAGCGAACGCACATGTTATCACGAGAAAGCAAAAACAGGCATGACCGTAGGCATCGTATTATGCAAATCAGCCAGATAAATGATAAAATTTGATGATGGGGGCGGGAGGCCCCAAGCATTGCCAAACGGGGTGCTGCTCCCTGCGGGACTCTCTGCGGTATGGCTGTTACTGCCCCAGTTGGCGAAAAAGGGCAGGGGTGGTGTCGGTGTGGTGTTTGAACCATGCTCCAAAACTGGACGGACTTGAAAAATACAGTTCAGCGGCTATTTGCTTGACGGATTTCTGGGTCGATTTAAGTTGCCACTTGGCTTCCAGCAGTATATGGCTGTCTATCCAGTCCGATACTGTGCGGCCGGTTACCTTCCTGACACAGGCGGCAAGGCGTTTCTTGCTTAGCCCAAGCTGAGAGGCATAGTAGTCTATTTCGTGATGCTGGCGGGCTTGCTGCTGGGCAAGACGAAGGAATGAATCGGTGTGAAACTCAGCGGTGTTAAGCCGAATTGGGGCGTTCTGCAGGTAATGGTACATGCCGAAAAAGTACGCCTCTACCAAAAGGCGCATGACATGGTCGCGATGTGGGTGGTTTGGAGCAAAAAGCAGGCCCCGTATCATGCCAAATAGATTGGTGAAAGCTTCCTCCACCCCTGGGATGGCCTCTACCAAGGGGCTTTGGCGGACTGAGAGGCTGGGCTGCAGGATGGACCCTATGTTGAGTGTCTGGAGGAATGAGTTGGCAAAGGCCATGGCGAGGCCGTCGAAATCGGGACTGATGCTTGTGAACTGTACAATTTGCTGGGGGATGATAATGATGAAATGACCGGTTGTACATCGAAATTGCTGAAAATTGATTTGGAGTTCCAGACTGCCCCGAGAGCACATGACCACGATAGCGCAATTGGGACGGAATACCTGTGTCTGAAGCGATTCTAATGTGGGACGTAGGGCCTGCATTTGGCTGCCATTGGCCAACAGGATTCGGTCGGGATAGAGGTCACATCCATCAAGCAATGCTGATATATCAGTATTTAATTCGACTTGGGCCCCATATATAATTTCATAAGTCTCAACCCGCAAGAAGGACTGCGTTTGCGTGTGGGCGGCATGACCACCGCCAACCTTAGCAACCATTGGTTCATGAATGGGTATATGGCCTTTGGCACCAAAGACCTGCGTGTGAAATACAGTGCCACGGCCATCTATAGTTTCCGCCCCAAGGAGTACCATCCCTACGAGTCGCTGCGTCACGCTCTCTATTTTCGGACCATGTACGACCTGGAGAACCCAGGCCAGTCCACCGACCTGCTGGACCGTGACAATATACTGATGTCGCGCTGGCCCACACTGGAACCCACCGCCATGCAGTATGTGCGTCGCACCAACCTGCGCTACGAGCATGAGTGGGAAAACCGGCTGAGCTTGGATGCCTGGGTGGAGTATTCCGACAATGAGCCTGCAGGGTCTTTGAACTACCAGCGCATTGTTGCCGACGGCACCTTGCGTAAGGTGGAGCAGTTTTCGCAGTGGCAGGCGGGTCTGCAGCTGCGCTACGCGCCGGGCGAACCCCTCTACAACAACCGCATGGGCAGCGAATCGCCTTTCAATCTGAGCAAGGACGCGCCTGTTTTCCGGCTGCGCCATACGGTCGGACTGATAGATGCCAGCTTCCCTTACCAGCGCACCGACATCATTGGGGAGAAGCGATTCTGGCTCTCTTCCTTCGGTCATATCGACACGCGCATCCACACCGGCGTGGTGTGGAACCGCGTGCCTTTGCCAGGCCTTTTCACCCCGCAGAGCAATTTCTCGCTCTACCTGTCGCCCAACAGTTTCACCCTGATGCGTCCCATGGAGTTTGTTGCCGACCAGTGGTTGGCCCTCCATGCCACCTATTATCTCAAAGGCTGGATTCTGAACCGCATCCCCTTGGTGAAGAAACTGCGGCTGCGCGAGGTGGTTTCGTTCAGCGGCATCTATGGCTCGCTGTCGCCGAAGAACAATCCGCGCTTCGGGCATGCCGGACTATATGCCTTGCCCGACGGCTGTGAACCTTTTGGCACCACACCCTACTGCGAAGTCAGTTTCGGACTGGAAAACATATTACGGTGCATCCGCATAGACTATGTGCGTAGGCTCACCTACACCGACGGTTTGCCTGCCAGCAACCTGAGCGGAATAAGAATAGGATTTAGATTATCAATTTAAAAATGAGAAATATGAAACGCTTAGTTTTAATAGCAATTCTTGGCTTGATGACTTTTGCAGGCCATGCCGCAGATACCAACCGGGTGGTCAACTATGGTTTTAGGCTCGGTGCCAACCTTTCGCAGCCGTTGCTGAATGGGCTGCCCCTCAGTCTCACCTCTGCCCCGGCCCTAGGTGGCGAGGGTACTTTCTTCATGGATTATAACATCGGAAAGCACTTTGCTATCCGTTTTGGTCTCAACTACACTTTTGAGCGCAGCCTTTTGACCGGGGACGGCGTGCAGCACTCGCTCAGCTCATGGGGCATAGAGATACCCATCTTTGCCACCGTGCGCTTCGGCAACAGCACTCGCGGCTGGGGATATGTGGGCTTTGGCCCTTACACCCAGTTCATCATCGACGGCAGCTACACGGGTGCCGCAGGCAGTTTCAACCCCTATCACCACGTCATCGACATAGACCCCTCCACCGGTGCAGAAACCATGGCCATGACCGACAGCCATTCAGGCCTGGGGGCCACGGTGGGATACGAACTGCCCTGCGGACTCTTTGTCGACGTGGCCTACCGCCTCAGCCTATCCGACTTGCTTGCTTTCGACCACGGCGACAACATGTGGGTGAGGCCGCACCGGGTGACCCTGGGCGCCGGATGGCGATTCTGAGGGGGAAAAACTGCCATTTCGAAGAAAAAGCGTATCTTTGCGGCCAAAATGTGACATTACAAATGAGAGTAAAAACTATCGTTTTTATTGCTGTGGCAATGCTTTTGACGGCTTGTGGCAGCAAGAGCGACAATGCTAAAACTACCACTATGGCCAACGAAGAATGCCTTATTTGCGGAAAACCGCTAGAGTATTTGCAGCAGGACACGCTGATGGAGTGTGTCCTATGCCACAAACAAGAAATGAGCAAAACACGCTGTGTGGACGGCCACTATGTCTGCAGCAGCTGTCACACCAAGGGCATGGACTCCATTCTGGCTATGTGTCTGGACGAGACTTCTAAGGACCCCATAGCCATATTGGAGAAGATGATGTCCCAGCCATTCTGCCACATGCATGGCCCAGAGCATCATGTGCTGGTGGGTGCTGCGCTGCTGACGGCCTACAACAATGCCCTGCCTGACGACAGTCTTCGTTTGGACCTTGCCGCGGCTTTGCCTGAGGTGATGAGCCGTGGTCAGCAGGTGCCTGGTGGGGCTTGTGGCTATATGGGTGCTTGCGGGGCAGCCATCAGCACAGGCATTTTCCTGTCGGTAGCCACACGCAATACACCTCTCTCTACCGACACTTGGCAGCTGTGCAATCTGCTGACCGCAAAGGCCCTAGAACAGGTGGCACTGAATGGTGGCCCCCGCTGCTGTAAGCGAGATTCGTATCTGTCGGTGCTGGCGGCCGTGGACTTTGTCAAAGAGCACTTGGGGGTGGAAATGGAAAAACCTCAAGTGACTTGTTCACGCAGTCAAATCAACAATCAATGCATCGGCAAGAAGTGCCCATTTTGCCCTAAGAACTGACACAATTATCGCTGAATGAAAAAAAAGCGGAACCGCAATAGGCGCGGTTCCGCTTTTCTGTTCTATGCTGTGCAGATTTCTATGTCTGCGGCAGTTAGCGCTTGATGAGTTTCTGGACGGTGTTGCCCACGCGGAGGAGGTAGACGGAAGTATGGAGGGAGGAGAGGTCGAGGGTGTTCTCGCCCTGATGGAGGGTGTAGGCAGCCACCAAGCGACCTGCCTGGTCGAAGAGCTGTGCGCTGCTTTCGTGGCTGATGGTGACCGTCACACGGTCGACGACGGGGTTGGGCCAGCAGTTGAGTTCGACGGTGCTGGCAACAGCGTCGATGGCCACAGGGGCGGGAACGGTGACAGGCGTGATGGCCATGGGGTAGATGTAGATGTAGGACCAGCCCCAACCTTCATAGTAAACGCTGTCGGCAACAACGCCGGCGGCGGGAACGGCCCACTTCTCAAAGTCGCCGTCAACCAGATACTGCGCCATGCCCATGTCGCCATAGCCATTGCGGGTGCTGGACCAGTAGCTGCCCTCGGCAACGCGCAGGGTGTCGGCCATGCCTTCTTCGTAGTAGAGAATGTCGTCGAGGTAGCCGGAAACACGTAGGCTCAGTCGTGGGTCGGCGGCGGCAATGGCGTTCATCATGGTTTCTACGGTGACGGAGTCGTCAGCAAAACGGTAACCCCAAGCCAGGGCGGTGTCGGCCCAGTTGACGGCCATGACAACCTGATGGGAACCTTCGCCCACCCAATAGAGGATTTCGGAAGCATCGATAGTGGCCTCGTCGGGCAGCGGAGCAGCAACAGGGGTGACAGCCATGGGGTAGGCGTAGTTGTAGAACCAGCCGTAGCCGGCAAAGTAGCTGCAGCCCGAAATGGCACCGGCAGCGGGGTCGGCCCATTTCTCAAAGTCGCCATCCACCAGTGTCTGGCTCATGCCGGCATCCATCAAACCGTTGCGGGAACTGCCCCAGTAGTTGCCGGGGGTGATGTGCAAGGTGTCGGTCATGCCGCGCTTGGCATCGAAGAAATAGATGTCGTTAATGAACCCTGAACCGCTGTAGCTGAAGCGTGGGTCGGCAGCGGCAATGGCTGCAAGGACATTCTCCACAGTGACCGTGGGCTCGTCGAAACGGTAGCCCCAGGCCAGTGCGGTGTCGGCCCAGTTGACGGCCAGCACCACCTCGTTGCTGCCCTCGCCCACCCAGAAGCGGATGTCGGCAGCGGCAAGGGAACTCTCATCAGGGATGTTGGTGGTGTCGGGGTCGGTGATGGCAAAGATGGGCATGGTGTAGACATTGGTGTAAATCCAGCCCCAGCCTTCGTAGTAGAAACTGTCGACAGCAATGCCGGCGGCAGGGTCCGACCATTTCTCAAAGTCGCCGTCCTGCAGCTGCTGGCCCATGCCGGCATCCATCACGCCGTTGCGGGTGCTCTCCCAGTAGTTGCCGGGAGTGATGCGCAGGGTGTCCGTCATGCCGGCGGCGGCATCGAAGAAAAGAATGTCGTCCAGGTAGCCCGAGCCACTGAAACTCAAACGAGGGTCGTCGGCAGCTATGGCGGTCATGACGGTGGCCACAGAAACGCTCGATTCGCTGAAACGGTAGCCCCAAGCCAGTGCAGTCTCGGCCCAGTTGACAGCCAGAATCACCTCGTTGTCGCCTTCGCCCACCCAATAGAGGATTTGCGAAGCGTCGATGGTGGCCTCGACGGTATCACCATCTTTGGCAACAGAAGGGGATTGTGCCATGGCAGGCATGGCCATGCCTATCAAGGCAAGAAACATCAAATTGGTAAAAAACTTTTTCATCGTTGTTTAATTTATTAATATTATACCTTAATACTCTTTTCCCATCGGAGGACTATGAGGGGGTAAAATATTATAACGACAAAAAAGCCCAGAGGGGTCGGCATTGTCGGTTACTTTTCCTCGAAAGTGCTCCGAATCCATCGTTTTGGCAGGTCTTCTGGCTTGTTCAATCGGCCCTGTCTTCCCATGTGCCTATGGCGACACACAGTGACGTAACATGCTGGGCCTCAGTTGTAGAACTTACAGCAGCGGGACTGCGCAGGACTTGCACCTGCTTCCCTTTTAATACCCCTAGGGGTAACCAATAACGGCTGCAAAATTACAAAATATATGTCACATATTGAAAAAATAATACTATAATTTCATTTCAGAAAGAGTGTGGCTTGACCAAAATTTTCAGCAAAGATGTGCCCTTTGGGCCAAATTTTTCGTTCTTGCAATGCTTCGACCTCCCTTCGCTATTTATATTATGTTTGTATTAGGTTTCAATTATGATTATAATCCTGTTTACTTATACTTGTTACGGTATAATAGATGTAATCTAAAATATCTTGTAAAGTGAGTGTCAAAAAGTGTCCTTTTTATGTTTTTCTCCAATTGGGTATGAGTGTATCTTGCTGGTTTTCTGTAGGCGAGGTCTGCGGCTATATCCGATTACCCTATTCGGGGTTTTTAAAGGTTGCTGTAGAAGTAGATGGGTAACGCGGGAGGGGCATCTCCACAATGCTGATGATCCTAAATTCCAGTTACAAGTGCAACACTGAGTAGAAGAAAAAGAACACTAAACAATGTGTCCTACACCTTCGGTGCAGGCATCGACCCCACCCGCCGGATAGTCTTCGACAGCACGGCTCGTTGCCACCGCCTAGCCCTTGGTCCATCAACAGTACCCGACCTGGCGGATGTTTGGGAGCGTGCCGCTGGTCTGGGTTTCTGACCTGGCGGATGTGTGGCTGCGTGCCGCTGGTTTGGATTTCTGACCTGGCGGATGTTCGGTTGTGTGCCGCTGGTCTGGGTCTCTGACCTAGAGGATGTTTGGGTGCGTGCCGTTGGTCTGGGTCTACAATTTGGATCCATTGAGTTTAAGGATTTGCAATCAGCAGATGGGGGGTATGTTGCCGGCGGGGCAATAAAAAGAGAGGAACGACGTTATCCAAAGACAAATAACGTTTTACACTATGGAAAAAGAAAAACAGGTCAGTCTTGTCCGCAACATCCTGTGGGGGGTGCTGCTTGTGGCGGCATTGGTATTGGGGTTGGTCAGAGGCAGGTGGACGGCCTTTGCCGTGTTGGCTGTTTTGTTTGTCGGCAGCAAGGGCGCCGTGCTGATTGGGCTATTGCGATTGCGCAAGGCGACCAATGAATTGCAGGAGCAACTGAGGCAGAGTGGCAGGCCGACTTGTATCCCTAAGCCCGGCGAGATAGAAGCCATGACCTCGAAAGCCGATGCCATTGCCGAGGAAATCAACCTACAATGCCCTCCGCGCCCTTGTCTGAAATTTGTCATTGACCCAGAACTGAAGCCATCGGTTTACAGCTCTAAATTGGGCGGTACGCCCTACTGGAACTCCGCAGAGCCTTATCCAACAGATGCTAAGGGCCGGCCAATGGCTATGGTGGTGCAGGTGAATTTCGGACAATGCCCTCATGTGGGTCTGCTGCCCCAGGAGGGTCTGCTGCAACTATTTATCTCGTCAGACCCCGAGGTGGTGGAAAGTGGCTATGGTTTCGACTTCGACAATCCCACCTCCCAGGCCAACTGCCGCGTGGTGT
Organism: uncultured Bacteroidales bacterium; assembly: GCA_947168515.1. Taxonomy (GTDB): domain Bacteria; phylum Bacteroidota; class Bacteroidia; order Bacteroidales; family P3; genus Colimorpha. Next base: position 54,081 of record CAMVMF010000006.1, on the reverse strand, counting down.
ATCATGAGCAGGTAGACAGAAGTGTGGACGAGAAGGAGTTGCGGCATTATCCCCGCTGCGAGGATTTGGAGTATGCGCCCGTGTTGGGTGAATATGGGCTAAGGGCTGAGGCAGCCTTGTCGTGCATCAACCATACGTGCAAAGACTTTGATGGGTTGTTTGCCGAGGCGGTGAAGAAGCTGTATGGCGACGAGTTGGACTCGCCCTACTATGACGACTATCTGAGGAGGACAATGCCGGAAGAGCAACGTATGGAGGTGGATGACTCGCTGGTGGTGGGGGACAATCCCATGTATCAGGGTCCCTCCGAAGAGAGTTTCCAGATGTTGGGCTTTCCGGCATTCGAGCAAGTGGATTTTCGACCGGAGGGCAGCCCATATGACACCCTGCTGCTACAGATTCCCACCATCGAGGCACCGGAAGGCGGCCATTGGCGCACCATTTGGGGCGACTGCGGCTCTGCGCGTTTGTTCGTCAGTTCCGCCGACTTGCGCCGTCGCGATTTCAGCAAGGTCTATTTCGATGAACAGTGTTACTAAAACTATGAATATGAACCACGAGAAATTTTCCATCAAAAAACGGATCAAGAGTTTCGGCTACGCCTTTGCGGGACTGAAGCTTGCCTTTAGGGAGGAGCACAATATGTGGATACATGGTGTTGCTGCGGTTTGCGTCATCATTGCCGGGGCCTTGTTGGGTCTCTCCTTGGTGGAGTGGATGGCGGTGGCCATCGTCATAGGCATGGTTATTTCGGCAGAGGTGGTCAACTCGGCGTTGGAGCGCACTGCCGACTTTATCAAGGCCGAGCGCGACGACCGCAAACGAGACATCAAGGATTTGGGTGCAGGCGCAGTGCTGGTATGCGCCATCAGTGCCGCCGTGGTGGGCGTCATCATCTTCCTGCCTAAAATTGTGGCCTTGTTCCTGGGCTGAGCCGATGCCTAATTGGTTTTCAATTGCACATTGTCGGCCACAACGACGCGCTCTGACTATTGAAAATGTTGGAGTTGCGTTTTTTTTTGAGATGGGTGTAGTATTTTGGGCTGTTGCGCGTTTATATAGCAAGATTGTGAAAAATGACTCAAAAGGAATACAACAACGGTGTGAGGCTATGGGCCGATGATGTTTACCGCTTTGCGGTCCGCTGCGGAGGTGGCGAGGAGCTGTCGAAAGACGCTGTGCAGGAGGCCTATGCATCGCTGTGGGAGAGACGTGAGAAAGTGCCGGCGGAGAAGGGCAAGTCTTTCCTGCTGACGGTGGTCCACAACCACCTGATGAGTCAGCACAGGCACAGCCGGGTACACCAACAGACCGCTCAGCAATTGGTTCCCCCTTTGCTAGTGGCCCCCGACGAGGGCTTTGACCTGAAAGAGGCTTTGCGCAAAGCCCTGGAAAGGCTCCCTCAGGTGCAGCGGGCCGCAGTGGAGCTGAAGGACGTGGAAGGCTACAGCTGCAAGGAGATTGCCGAAATACTGTCGCTGAGCGAGACCCAAGTGTCGGTCTACCTTTTCCGTGCCCGCGTATCATTAAAGAAAACCTTAATTGCTTTAGGCTATGACAATAACAACTGACAACTACGAGCTGTACTTCTACCGCTATGCCGAAGGCGAGCTGAACGCCCAGGAGCGGGCCGCCGTGGAAGACTTTGTCGCCCAGCACCCCCAGCTGGCCGAAGAGCTGGCCCTCTACGACCCTCAGCTCAAAATTTCCGAGCCGCCGTTGCCCTACCCCGATAAGAATGGCCTTATGCACCATCCGGCCCGTGTGCAACCGTTGTGGCGTTGGGCTGCTGCTGCCTCGGTGGCGGCAGTGCTCATGGGCGGGGTGTGGCTGTTTTGGCCTTCGCAGTCTGACGGAGTGGCAGGGTCAGCACCCTTGTTGGCCCAGCAGCAGCCTGTTGACACGATTCGGCCCGACGTTGAAATGGTGGAAGAAACCATCCGCCATTCGGCAGGGGAGACTGCAGCCCAGCCAACCCTTGCCTATGCCAAGGCGCAGCCGGCAGCTGTTGCCGCCCCTCAGGCAGAGGCTGCCTTGCCCGTGGTTTCGGTCCCTCAGCAGGAAGATATGCCGTCCCAAACCGTTGTGGAAGCGCCCGAACTCTTGGCACAGGCCGACCCGCAACCCACAGAGGCCGAAAAGGACACGTTGGTGATAGAATATATCGACGTAATGATGTTTCCTGAAACAGAAGTGGTGCAGGCCGAGCCCGTCGACACCCCTAGTCTGAAAGACCGTTACCGCAACTTGCGCAGTCGTGTTTCCAACACCATACGCGACTATGCCTACAAGTCCTACGCCGAAACCCGCGGCGAACTGCTGGCAATGGTGAACAATTGATTTTGATTATTATATTATAAATTTATAGTTATGAAGACAAAACTTTTCTTACTGGCAGCCCTGCTGATGGCCACCACGGTGCATGCCAATACGGGCAGCGACGACACGCTGAAGGCGTTCCGCATTCATTTCAGCCAAAAACTGGATATTGTGCAGTTCTCAGGTTATTGCAAGGTGGAGATAGTGAACGACTCGGTGGAATACCTGGAGTATTGCGACCCTTCCATCAGCGAAAGGCCCAAAGGAATGACCTATGAGACTGGCGAAAACCGTTATAACTACCGTTTGAAACTGAACACCCCTCCGGGATGCCCCAGACTGCGCCTGCACCTGCTCATGGAGGCCTCCACCAAGATTAGCACCGAGGACTATGCCCAGGTGGACCTGCTCTGCCCGGCCAACATGGTCAAGATGTCAGTCTGGGCAGAAGACTATAGCAAGGTGAACGTTGCAGCACTCCCCGGCATCGACACTCTCCGTGCACGGCATATCGTGCTTAAGGCAGAAGACTATTCTACAGTCACGATGCAGACCCCTTGTGTGCTGGACGAAATAGGGCTTCGGGCCGACGATTATGCCAATATTAGTGTGGCTTTCTGCAAGGGCAACAAACTAGTTTCGACCGAAAATGACCATGGTCGGGTAGATGTGGCCTCATGCCAAATGGAACAAACCGAGTTCTCGGCCATCATTCAGGACGGAGAAGATGAGAGCACCATCGACAAGCTGATTACCGACAATAAGTCATCCCGTTTGAAGCAGAAGGTCAACTCCTATAGCAGCGACTTCAGGTTCGACTTCCTGTGGGGATTCCACAACTGGGGCACAACTCCTTTCAACGGTCTGATGCGTATGCAGGACGGTTACGCCCTCAACACTACGTTCTCCTCCTACCAGCTAGAGGCTGTCTATTACCCCTTCGTCAACAACCATTGGCGTTTGGGCGTGGGCTTGGGTTATGGCTCCGATGTGTATAAGTTTAGTGATGACTATGTGGCGGTGGCCGACGACATCACTGGCACGATGCAGACCTTTGTCGCCTCAGACCCCCACGACGGTGGAACATGGAGCACCAAATTGACGGCGCGCTACATTACGCTGCCTCTGATGGTGCGCTGGGAACCTGGCAACAGTGATTTCTTCATCGGTCTGGCTGCCATTCCAGGACTGAACTACAATGGAAAACATACGGGTTTGAAGCATAAGGCAGAGTACCCCAACGGTACCTATAACGACAAGGATAATTTGTCCAAAATGCTGAATCCCTTCCGTTTGGATGCTCGCCTGAGTATTGGTTGGGAGAATATATATGCCTTCCTGCAGGTGGCTACGCTCCCCGTCAACACCGGTATGGACCAGGCCGTCTATCCCATCAAACTGGGTCTGGCCCTTTCTTTGGGCGATGATTGACGGCTTTGGTCTGGAGGGTGTCCTCCACAATCTAGGACGAAATAATTAGTACTTTTCAGTGGCTGTTGCACGATTCTAAACTGCAGCAGCCTTTTTGTTGCTATAGGAATCCTTCTCCGACGACAAACGGTAGGGTTGAGGCTATACTGCGAAAGTCTATTAGGATTGACTTATGACAACATGTCAACCAAGGTTTAAGATTCCTTTATCAGACAAATAGGTGTTGTGAAGGTCTAATGCCTCGAAAGGCGGATTTTGGCTAGGAGGGCATCAACCTCGGGCGATATGTGGAGACGGCGGATGACGACAATGACGAGGACCGCGAAGACGAGGGTGCGCACCAGGGCCTGGACAAGGAAGGGGAGGAGTCCGCTGCCCAGATGTGCAAAGAGTGGCGACAAGACCCACTCCCACACGGCGTTGAGGCCGAAGAGCACCAGGGCGAAAAGCACCACCCACAGCTGCTTTTGGGAGAAGAGAGAGACCCTGAGACGCCGCCAAAGAAAGGTGAGCAGGGGGACAAAGTAGAGCATGTAGGCGAAGAGGGTGGCACAGGCCGATCCGGTGAGGCTCCAGCGCGGAATGAGCCAGATGTTGAGCAGGATGGCTGAGGCTGTGAGCAGGGCGATGAACAGCAGCGAGAAGGCGTACTGTTTGGAGAAATTGAGGATGTTAGTGGCGATGCTGAAGGTGGAATTGAGGATGTTGGCCAGGCCGAGAAAGAGCACCACGGGGGTGCCGGAGACGTACTCCTGGCCGTTGGGGATGACGGCGAAGAGGGGTTCGAGGTTGATCCAGATGAAGAAGAGCAGCATGCTGGCAACGAGCATCTGGTGGAGCGACACCTGCTGCCCCAGGCGGTTGACTTCCCTGAAGTCGCCACAGGCTACGGCCTGTGAGATGACGGGGCTGGAGATGGCACCGAGGGAGCGGTAGGGGATTTCGATAACGTTGGCTATGTAGTTGGCAATGGTGTAGATGCCGGCAAGGGCCAGGGTTTGGTGGGCTAAGAAGATGGTGTTGAACAGCTTGACATTGCCGGCCAGTACGGCGGCGGTCATGATGAGGGTGTAGGCCCCCACCTCTTTGAAAAGTCGCTTGTCGACAAATTTCCAGTCGGGCTTGAAGCTGATGCGGCGGAGGGTGAGCAGGTAGCAGAAGTTGATGACCGTGGCCACGGCATAGGATGAGCAGAAAAGGATGACGAAGAGGTCGAGCGAGATGAGGCGGTGGCCGTAGAGAAGGTAGGCGGCCAGGTTGAGGAGCCGGATGACCACCTCGCGCACGAACTTGGGCAAGGCTATGTGCAGCAGCACGCTGGCATTGGTTTCGAAAACCGTCATGTAGAGGGTGAAGAAGGTGAGGGGGAGTACCAGATAGGCATAGTCGACCAGCAAGGGCGACTTTTCGGCATAAAAGCCGATGATGCTTTCTTTGAAAATAAAGAAGAGGGAGGCGATGATGAGGAACCCCACGAAGGGAAGGATGAGGGTCCATCCGAAGAAGCCATGGTCGCGGCTGTGGGGGTCTTTGAAGCGTGGGTAGAATTTGAGGATGGAGGCATTGGTGCCCAGCTGGGCGAGGCCCGCGAAGAGCATGGCGGCATCGACCATCACGCGGGTGAGGCCGATCTCGTCTTGGGTGAGGAGGTCGGTGACGACGAAGAAGGTGGTGACGGCTCCAATGAGGACACCGAGGTAGTTGGCGATGGCGCCACGGATGCTTTGCTTAGCTATTACGCCCATTTTTTTGTGTGTCTAAAGGCTTTTTTCTGGTGTGCAAAAGTACGTTTTTTTTGCGACATAGATAAATAATTCTTACAGCTTAACTATTAATTCAAAAAAAGTTTGTATCTTTGCCATTCCTTAATTTGGGATGGAAGACCCTTGTTTTCCATATTAAATTATTTATAGTAAGAAAGATAAAAAAATAATAATATATATTTTAACAATGAAAATTTACCAGACTAACGACATCCGCAACATCGCCCTCGTGGGCGGTGCCAAGAGCGGCAAGACCTCCATGGCCGAAGCCATGGCTTTCTGCGGCGGTCTTATCAACCGTCGTGGCAGCGTGGACAGCAAAAACACCATCAGCGACTATCGCGACATCGAGCACGACCGCGGCTACTCCGTGGAGAACACCCTTATGTACACCGAGTTCGGTGGCAAGAAGGTGAACATCCTTGATGTGCCCGGCTTCGCCGACTTCCAGGGTGAGCTCGACAGTGCCCTGAATGTGGTCGAGGCTGCCGTCGTCGTGGTCAACGCTCAGAGCGGCGTCGAGGTCGGCACCGAGATAGCCAACCGCTACGCTGCCAAGCTCGACACCCCGATGCTCTTCGTCGTCAACCATCTCGATGCCGAGAAGGCTAATTTCGACGACACCGTCAGTCAGCTGAAAGACTACTTCGGAGGCAAATGCACCGTGCTGCAGTTCCCCACCAACGCTGGTCTCGGATTCAACCAGGTGATCGATATCGTGGCCAACAAGATGTTCACCTTCACCGACGGCAAGATGACCGAAGCCGACATTCCCTCGCAATATGCCGACAAGGCTGAGGAGATGCGCATGGCCCTCGTTGAGGAAGCTGCTGCTGCCGACGATGCCCTCATGGAGAAATACTTCGAGAACGGCGACCTCACTGCCGAGGAACTCACCCAGGCCCTGAAGCTCGCCATCGACAAACGCGACCTCTTCCCCATCCTCTGCACTTCTGCCAAGGAGAATTTCGGTGTCAACCGTCTGCTTGAGTTCATCTGCCAGAACGTCCCCGCTCCCTGCGAGGTGGCCGATGCCAAGAAGACCAAAGGCGGCAAAGAGCTGAAGTGCGATGGCGCCAACCCCACCGTGGCTTTCGCTTTCAAGAGTGCCAAAGATAAGAACCTCGGCGAAATCACCTATCTCCGTATCTACGACGGCGAGTTGGCCGAAGCCCAGGATGTGATTAACGCCTGCAACCAGAGTAAGGAACGTGTCAGCCAGGTGCTCGTGTGCAGTGGCAACAACCGCCAGCGTGTCGAGAAGGCCTGCGCCGGCGACATCGTCTGCACCATCAAGCTGAAAGACGTTAAGATCAACCATACGCTCACCACTCCTAAGAACACCGACGACGTCGTCTGCGAGATTGAGTTCCCCGCACCCATCTACACCGTGGCCGTGAAGGCTGCCAACAGCAACGACGACGAGAAGGTCGGCGCTGCCCTGAAGGACTTGGTCACCTACGACCGCAGCCTCACGCTTGAGAACAGCCGCGAGCTGCGTCAGGTCATTCTCGGCTGCCAGGGTGAGCTCCACCTCAACACCGTGAAGTGGTACTTCGAGAACCAGTACAAGCTGGCCGTCAACTTCACCGCCCCCAACATTCCTTACCGCGAGACTATCACCAAGAGTGCCGAAGCCATGTACCGCCACAAGAAACAGTCCGGTGGTAGCGGTCAGTTCGGCGAGGTGCACATGCTCATCGAACCCTACTACGACGGCATGCCCAATCAGACCAAGTACCCCATCCGCGACACTCAGGAGTATCCTCTGGAGTGGGGCGGTAAGCTGGTCTTCAACAACTGCATCGTGGGTGGCTCGATTGATGCCCGTTTCATGCCTGCCATCCTCAAGGGTATCATGGAGAAGATGGAACAAGGTCCTCTGACCGGTTCCTACGCTCGCGACATCGTCGTTAACATCTACGACGGTAAGATGCACCCCGTGGACTCCAACGAGACCGCTTTCAAGATTGCCGGCCGTACCGCCTTCCGCGAAGCCTTCAAACTGGCTGCTCCTAAGATTAAAGAGCCTATCTACGACGTGGCCGTCACCGTTCCCACCGAGGCACAAGGTGGTGTGATGACCGACCTCCAGGGCCGCCGCGCCATCGTCATGGGCATGGATGCCGAGGGCAAATACACCACCCTCCGCGCCAAGGCTCCTTTGGCCGAGATGAACCGCTACTGCACCGCCCTGAGTTCCCTCACCAGCGGCCGTGGCACCTTCACCATGACCTTCAGCAGCTACGAGCTCGTCCCCGCCGACGTCCAGCAGGCCCTCCTCAAGGCCTACGAAGAAGCCGCCAACGAGGAAGAGTAACCGCCGCGTGCTCGCGGAGAGCAATAATGCTTCGCAATACAACCTCAAGCCAGAGGTTTCGAGAGGAACCTCTGGCTTCTAATAATAAAGAATATGAAACTCACCCAAGCCGACAGGAACAAGATAGGCAATGCAGTTGTGTATATTGCGCAGCATGTTCCGATGTTGAGTAAGACCAAACTGCTTAAGTTGCTCTATCTGATGGAAGAGTACAGCGTAAGACGCTTCCAGACACCGTTCCTCGGTTTGCCTTTCGAGGTGTGGCAGGCAGGTCCTGTGGTCAAGGACATTTTCATTGACCTCTCCGAGACCCCTGTCATCCTTGACGGCTATGTGGAGAAAGAGGTGGTGGACGATAAAACCTATATCAAGGCCGCTGCCTCTTTTTCTGACGATGAGTTTTCGGATAACGACATTACCGTTATGGATGACATCCTCCGTCGTTACGGCAATAAGACCGCCAAACAATTGGTAGAATTGACGCATCGCAAAGATGGTCTGTGGTATGCCACTGCCAAGCGCAATAACCTGTTGGAGGGCTTCGAGCAGAAGGTTATCAATAACTCCGACTGTCAGATTGACCTCGGCGAGTGCCTCAGTGGATGCAGTCAAGAGTTCTACCGCGAACAGATGGATTTCCTCAAAATGACGCGGGCCTATGGAGCGTGACAGTAGATTTCAAGAGGGAGCCATTCTCTATTTCGACCCATACATTTTCCCCGATGGTGGCAAACCAAAACCTAAGTACTTTTTAGTGCTGAAGGTTTTGGATGATGTCTGTCTCCTTGCCTCATTGCCCACTTCCAAAGACTTTGTGCCATCAACGATAGAAAAAAAACACGGCTGCATAGAACGCCCCGACATCAATTTCAACTGCTACTACTTTGACCCGAACGTCGTGATATGTAACAACGGTTTCTCCTTCCCGATAGAAACTTACGTCTATGGCTACCGATTACAGGCATTCAAACTGAACACACTCTTGCTGCAAGAAATCACAGACGAAACTGTTATTGATGAGTGTGGCATCTTGACAACCGACGAGTACACCGCAATTATCAAATGTCTGTCTGTTTCCCCTGCCGTAAAAAGAAACTTTAGGAGAATACTATCTGTATGAACACTGACTCGACAATGAATTGGAGGAATTATGGTAACATTCAGTTTTAGAGAATTTGGTGAGAATTTAGGCACACGTCAAATGGGACAACAGGTGCGCGAGAAGTTGATGCCGCTGCTTGCTGGCGACGAGCGCGTGGTGCTCGATTTCACAGGCGTGGATGTGGTTAGCAATTCATTTGCCGACGAATGTATAGCCAAGCTGCTGCTCACCATGCCCCTATCTGAGTTGAAGGCTCATACCACTTTCCGTGGACTTAATCCCCTGGCCTCCGAAAGTGTCCTCACCGCTCTCCGTCGCCGCCATCTGTCACTGTCATAAATAATAGGTGCCATTGAGTAACGCGCCAAATCCGCAGTTGTTTCATAATGAGGTATTAACACCACGTTTGAGAGCGAAGGGATTTGCAACACCTGCGCTATTTATGTAGGCTAAATCAAGTCGCCTTGTTCAATATCTCCCCAAGTTAGGCGTATGTCTGCTTCAATTCGGAGATTCTCGCCGCAATTCTGCAGCATCTATTCGGCTGCCAGCTAAAAACTGTATACCCACAGACCCAACAACGGTATCATTTCCAATGTAGTTAAGGCTTATAACCAATAAGTCTACTTTTCCCAGACAGACCTCCCTGCCTCCATGGACGTTAAACTTTGTTAAACCTTTTGACTCATACCTTAGGGAGGGTTGTATATTTGCAAATGATTTAATTGCGCAATGAATCATGGAAGTAACTAATTTACAGATCGGTGAGTTCTCAAAGCTCTGTGGTGTGACGGTCAAAACGCTCCACTATTACGAGAAACTGGGTTTGATAACGCCAAGTAAGGTGGACCCGTGGACAGGCTATCGCTACTATCATGTCAGCCAGTTGCAGACGATGAATACGATACGCCGTTTCAAAGAGTTGGGCTTTTCGTTAGAAGAAATAGGCGGCCTTATGGACAGCAATTCGCAAGAGCCCTCCCTCCGACTCTTGGAGGCCAAAATCCTCCAGACTGAGGCGAGCCTCCATCAGATGCTCCTCCGTCGCGACCGACTGCAGGCTTTGATAAGCTCACAGCAAAAGTACCAAATCATGGAAAAAATATCAATTCAAAGCATCCCAGCCATGACCGTGGCCTACTACCGCGGCATCATTCCCAGCTATAATGCCATTGGCGACCTCTGTCGCAATGTCATAGGACCAGAAATGGCGCGTCTTGGTTGCAAATGTCCCGAGCCGGGCTATTGCTACACCTTTGAGCACGACCAAGAATACAAGGACCACGACATCGACTTCGAGTACTGCGAGCAGGTTCTTGAGGCCAAAGAGGACAGCGAAATCATCCATTTCCGCCACAATCCAGAGATACCTTTGGCCGTCTGCATGAAGGTCTACGGTCCTTACGATCAGCTCTACCAAAGCTATATCGACCTTTTCGCCTACATGGAGAAAGAGGGCTATCGGATGGTGGGAGCACCGCGTGCCTGTTATGTGGATGGCGTGTGGAACCAGACAGACCCTCAGAAGTGGCTCACGATCATTCAGGTTCCGGCAGAGAAAGTAGCACCTCTCAAAGTCCCAATGACAAATCGCCTCAGTCTATTCTGCTGTCCCGATTGTGGCAATGTGGCCATCACGTATGGCAAAGGAAGAATGGAGTGCTGTGGCAAGATACTCGACCCCATCCCCGTAAAGCCAAGCGAACCGGCTGACCAGCCCTCGGTCACTGAAACGGACGGCGAGTACCTCCTTGAGTATGGCCATCCCATGACCAAGGACTACTACATAGCTGCAGTTGTAGCCGAGCGGCATGACAGCGTCCAACTCTTCCGCCTCTTCCCCGAGCAGAGCGCACAAGTTCGCATACCCATCCTTGCAGGCACAAAGATATTCACCGTCTATCGCCAAGGCAGCCGCATCTGGGCTACCCTACAAAAGTAGTCGGTGCCCTCAATCAAAAAGCCGGAGCCCCCATTTGGGTGGCTCTGGTTTATTATTGTTTTGTCATATCAGGGAAATCAAACAGTGTGGGTTGCGGTGGGGGTGAGAGCCAGCTCTTTTGTGGGCTGGGGAGGATGGTGTCGGAGGGTTGGAGGTGGCCGAGTAGGAGAGGGGAGTTGGGGTCGTGCAGGTGGTAATTGCGTTCGGCCTGTTGAGGGTCGCGGTTGGCATAGCAGTAACGGCAGCCGTTGGGGCAGGTGTTGTAGGCACCGATGTCGCGGGCATCGATGCAATGGCATTTGGGCCTCATGCCGGGATGCTTCCTCGGCCTGAACTGGATGCCGTTGGCGCGTCCTAAAATGTCGAGGGTCATGCAGCCCGAGTTCTGAATGCCGAACAGCGAATAGTCCTCCGCCGTGGCACAAGTCTGCAGTGTCATCCCACAGGCCTGTGCCGTCTGGCCGAAACTATGCGCCAATTTCATTCGTTCGGAATCTCCCACAGGTTTCAACTCTGGCATGTTGTACTCCAATTTCTTGTACAGCTGCACAAAACTGAATATGCAACGGTCGACGTATGGTGCCAACCGTTTTGCCATGCGGGCAAAAGTCTCGCAATGCAGCTCCACCGAGTATTTGTCCGAAAGCAGCACTGGGTCGTACCGCCAGGCAATCCGCCGCTTGCCCACCAGCTGGCTCAGTTCTACGAGGGTGTCCATACTCTCGTCTATGGGCGGTACCCGAGGCTCCATGTCGGTGCCGTAGGCGGTGATGGTGTAGTGGAAATAGGTGTTGAACCGCTCCGTTATCTCGTGCAGCCGTGGCAGGATGGGACGGTAATTCTTCGAGCAGAACACCACGCAGTCCACTACCTCGGGGTCCAATTCGTAGCGGTTTATCGTGGAAGGGAACAACGGGTTGCGAGATAGCACGTAGCCTTGGCTGAAACGGTTGAGCAGCCAATCGCTATAGTACTGAACCGTGTCGGTACGCCCGCCGGTGTTGATAATCATGAGGGAAAATCAGCCGACGCTTTCCTTGAGCTTTTCGGCGTTTTCAGCCAGCTGGAGGGCATCAATCAGGTCTTCGATGTCGCCGTCCATAAAGGCAGGCAGGTTGTACATGGTGTAGCCGATGCGGTGGTCGGTGACACGGCTTTGGGGGTAGTTGTAGGTGCGCACTTTCTCGCTGCGGTCGCCCGTGGCCACCATGGTCTTGCGTTTGCTGGAAAGCTCCTCCATATATTTATTGTACTCGCGCTCGTAGAGGCGGGTACGCAGGATGGTCAGTGCTTTCTCCATATTCTTGATCTGCGATTTCTGGTCCTGCATAGAGACCACGATGCCTGTGGGAATATGGGTGAGACGCACGGCGGAGTAGGTGGTGTTGACACACTGGCCGCCAGGACCGGAGGCGCAGAAAGTTTCCTTCTTTATGTCTGCCATGTTCAGTTCTACGTCTATCTCTTCGGCTTCGGGCAGTACCACCACGCCAGCTGCGGAGGTGTGCACGCGGCCCTGTGTCTCGGTGGCGGGGACACGCTGTACGCGGTGGACGCCGCTCTCATACTTGAGCATGCCGTACACTTTTTCGCCGGTGACGTTGAAGGTGATGTCCTTGTATCCGCCCGCGGTGCCTTCGTTGAAGTCAACGATGTCTATTTTCCAATGTTTTTTCTCGCAGTAGCGGCTGTACATGCGGAAAAGGTCGCCAGCAAAGATGCAGGCCTCGTCGCCGCCCGTGCCGCCGCGGATTTCCACCACGGCGTTCTTGCTATCGGTGGGGTCTTCGGGGATGAGCATGATGCGGATATCCTCCTCCATCTTGTCTTTCTTCTCGGTGCTCTCGGTCAGTTCCATTTTGGCCATCTCGCGGAGTTCCTCGTCTTTTTCGGTAGAGAGCAGCTCTTTGCATTCGGCGATGGTGTCGAGAAGAGATTTGTAATCATGATAGGCCTTCACGACGGGTTGAAGGTCCTTATAGTCCTTGCTGAGTTTGACATAGCGTTTCATGTCGGAGGTGATTTGAGGGTCGTTCATCTGAGCCTCAATCTCTTGATAACGCGTGTAAATGGCTTCTAATTTATCTAACATTGTTTCTATAAATTACATTTGGAATATCTGAACCGCAAGGGTCAGACTGGATGATATGAATTATAATAAGGTGGAGATAATACGGGAAGAGATAGCTCTTACGAGCTAATGGACGGCACCGCCGTAGATGCCGATGAGGTTGTCGCGGAAGCCGGGGATGGGGTATTGCTGGCAGGCTTGGTCGAGATACTGGAGGAACTGCTGTTTCTCTTGCGCGCTATAGTGGTCGGCAGTGTTTTGTCCGGTGAGCAGCTCGTGGGCGATGTAGTTGTTGGGCCAAAGGCGGTAGTTCTCTTTGATGCGCTGGTCGATAAGATGGGCGATGTCGTCGAAGTTGCCATGGCAGTCCTCCAGTTCCCTCATCTGCAGGGGCTGGCAGAAAGAGAGGTGAACGCGTCCTTTGAAGTCGGAGATGCCGGAGAGGATGCTTTGGGTGTCTTCTCCAGGGACTTTGGTGTAGGGGCCTTGCTGTCTCAGGCTCACCTCGCGGGCTTTGAGCAGCCCACAAGGCTCCCACTCATAGGAGATGCTGATGGGTACGATATTCATGTCGTCCAGTGCTTGGGACGGGTTGCTGCGGTTGCCGCTGGCGGCAATCATCTTGATGAGGGTGGGGTTGGTGCGGTCGAGGCCGTCTTTGGTGCGGCCGTTGCGTTGTGCAATCCATACGCTTTCCTGTCGTTCGGTGACCAGATGGCGCAGGTAGCGCGACATGGTCATGAGGCTGTTGTAGAACTCCATGCGGTTGCCGCCACGCGAGATGGCATACATCTTGTTGAGACGTGCCAACAGACCCATAAGTGGGGCCTCATAGAGGTTGGAGCCGATGACCACATGAGATGACTTGCGATGGTTGGCAATGAGGATATACTCCGTCATGATGGCATCGACGGTGATGTCGCGGTGGTTGGAGATGAAGAGACAAGGTTTGTGGCCGATATTATCGAAACCGCTGTAGGTGAATTCGGCCATGGTGTTGTGGATGATATAGAGGCAGGCACGGAACATAACAAAAGCTTGGAACTGGTCGACATCGGTCAGTTCCAAAATCTTTTGCTTTACATCCTCAGGAGCCTGGTCGGGAAACAGCTTAGAGACCAACGGCAGGTAATATTGGCTCTCCACCAATTGCCGTAGTGAGTCTTTAAACTCCTGACCTTCATAAGGATAGTATCTGCTGTAATCTTCCATATCAAGGTGCAAAGATACAAAATATTTTTAATATATTGTAATCATGAAAGAGGTGTACTGCGGACAATTAGGTTTCGCTGTAGATTCGCCTGCACTCTGCAACGGCATCACCCCCATCCGGACTGCTTGGTGAATGGGCGCACGTGTAAGGTAAGTTACTGGCTGGTGGCCAGATGGATACGGGCGTATTATTGGGCTTATGGATTCAAGCTGCCTAGCCATATCTGCCAACTGAGTTGGGCTTGCTGCTGCAGCATGGCGAGGCCGTTGGCGGTAGCGGCTCCGCTTTGTTGGGCCTGTTGAAGGAAATGGGTTTGGGGCGGGTTGTATACAAGGTCGTAGCAGAGGTGCCTATGGCTGAGGGTGGGAGGGGTGGTGGGCCAAGGTGAAGTGTCGTTGTTGGGGAACATTCCTGCCGGGGTGCAGTTGATAATGAGGAAGGTGCTAGCGGCCTGAACTGATGCTTCGGCGTAACTGATGGCGTTGGGGTGCTTTTGGGAAGTGCGGGAGACAAAGGTGTAATCGATGCCGAGTTGCTTGAGTGCGAAGGCTACGGCCTTGGCCCCGCCGCCGGTACCAAGGATGAGAGCCCGCGTATGCCAAGGATGGAGGAGAGGTTGTAGTGTTTGGGCAAAGGCAGGGGCATCGGTGTTGTGGCCGATTAGTCTGCCACCATCGACTGCCACACAATTCACGGCACCCACTCCTTCGGCCTCAGCGTCCAAATGGTCCAGCAGGGGGATGATTTCTTCTTTGTAGGGAATGGTGACATTAAAGCCGTAGATGCCCTCCTGCGACACCCATTGCAGAAGGTGCTCTAAAGAGGGCATCTCATATAGCTGGTATCCTGCATCGCTGATGCCTTCGCGTAAAAACATGTCTTCAAACCATTTCTTCGACCAAGAATGGCCGAGTTTCTTTCCTATGAGGCCGTATTTTTTCATGCTGCAAATATACTCAAAAAAACACACATACGCATCTGCCGCAAACAAAAAAACTCCTATGACACAAAATGTCATGAATTTACCGCGGGTCCTCTTATGAACGATTCTTGATCATTCGAATCCGCACGCAGTGGATTCTGACGACTTCCACCCTAATGCAAGAGCTCATTCTAGCGTAGCCTTTTCGAAGTGTTGGTATGGCAAATGCGGATAAATCATTTAGGGATGATAAATTAAGCATTCGGTTTTTTTTTCGTATCTTTGCAATTTATTAATAAAGGATTATGAGAAAGTTCTTTCGCAGCATATTGTTAATTATCAATTTGCTATTCGTGGTGGCTATGTTGGTGTCCACGTTGGCAGGGGTGGTTCCGCCTACCAAAATCTGGTGGGTATCCATTCTTAGTTACGGTTATTTTTTGCTTTTGCTGGCCAATATTGTGTTTGTTGTAATATGGCTTTGTCTGTCGCGATGGGAGTTTCTCATCTCTGTTGCCGCCATCGCCATCCGATACGTTTTTGTGCCTCTGTTCTTCCAGGTGGGCGGCACATTGGAGGTTGCGCCTGATGACAATACGCTCAAGGTGATGTCGTTCAACACCCATAGTTTCACCGGTCTGGACGATGATACCCTTATGACCCGCGACTCTGGGGCGGTGCTTTTCCTGCACATGCTCGACGAAGAGCAACCCGACGTGATGAGTCTACAGGAATGCTATACTGGTGGCAAGGTCAATCTATTAGACAGCTTAAAGGCGCGCGGTTATGTTCATTATTATGGCGTACATGGCCAAAGCACACGGTCGCCGTTGGTGCTATATTCGCGCTATCCCTTCTCCCGAGTATTCGACATGCACCGCCCGTCCAAATTCTATGTGGATGTGGTCAAGAATAGCCATGTGGTGCGCATCTGTTGTGTTCATTTGGATTCGTATCAACTGGACGAAAACGACTTACGTAGTTTTGAGCAGTTGAGCCACGCGCAGTACGACAGCACCTCGACCCGCAAAATATTGCATAAGTTCAAGGAAACCACCCGCTGTCATGAAAAGGAATGGAATGAAGACCTGAAGCCGCTGATTGAGAATACGAGCATTCCCATCATAATAGCAGGTGATTTCAACGACACGCCGGCATCCTATATCTACCAGCAGGCAACCAAGTTGCTCCGCGACCCATACGTCGAACAGGGCCGAGGGTTCGGCACCACCTATCATGGCCCCTTCCCAGCCTTCCGCATCGACTATATCCTGCATAGCGACGATATCAAGGCCCTATCGTATAAGCGCCTTAAAACCAATATTTCCGACCATTATCCCATAGTCGTACAATTCGACCTTGAGAACAGAGATGACGCAGAAAGAACGATACAATCGACTGATAGCCTACTTTGAGCAGGCTCGTCCCACGGCAGAAACAGAGTTGCATTATTCCGACCCTTTCCAGCTGTTGGTGGCGGTTATCCTTTCGGCCCAATGCACCGACAAGCGGGTGAATATGACCACTCCGGCCCTCTTTGCGGCCTATCCTGATGCCGAGGCCATGGCCAAGGCCACGCCTGAGGAGATTTTTGAATTTATCCATTCCATCTCCTATCCCAACAACAAAAGCAAGCATTTGGTGGGGATGGCGCAAAAACTGTTGTCCGATTTCGGTGGTGTGGTGCCGAGCGATGTCGACGAGCTGCAGACGCTTCCCGGCGTTGGGCGCAAGACGGCTAACGTCATAGCCTCGGTGGTCTTTAACTTGCCCGCTTTGGCTGTGGACACCCATGTGTTCCGTGTGGCCAACCGCATAGGACTTACCAAGAATAGCAAAAACCCGTTGCAGACCGAGCGCGAGCTGACCAAGCATATACCACAGGAGAAGATACCCATAGCCCATCACTGGCTCATCCTCCATGGACGATATGTCTGTCAGGCCCGCAAACCTCATTGCGCCGAATGCGGCATCAGCGATATCTGTAACTATTTCAAAATGCATCAAGAGAAAAAGAAATAGCCCATGCTCACTGCTCCGCTCTTCCTCATAGGCCTTGTGGCCGTAGGCATCCCCATAGCGATACACCTGTTTCAGTTGCGTCGCTACAAGAAGGTTTATTTCAGCAACGTCGACATGCTTCAAGCGTTGCAGAGCGAGAACCGCAAGCAGAACAATTTACGTAAGTTGCTGATTCTGCTGGCGCGTATTCTCGCCATAGTGTTTCTGGTATTGGCCTTCTGCCAGCCGGTCATTCCCAACCGAGATACCCAGTTGCAGACCGGTGGCACGGTGGTGAGTGTCTATGTGGACAACTCCTACAGCATGGAGAGCGGCGGCATGGAGGGTAGTCTGATAGAGAGTGCTAAGAAAAAGGCGCGCGAGATAGCGGAGGCCTACAAACCCGATGTGCAGTTTCAGTTGCTCACGTGTGATGCGCAAGGGTCTCAGTTCCGATGGCTTAGCCGCGAAGAGTTCCTGGACGCTGTGGATGGCTTGGAGGTGAGCTCCGTGTCGGTGCCGGTCTCTTCGATAGCTTTGCGGCAGATGGAGTTTCTCCATTCCGCTACCGCTGCCAACCGCCATGCCTATATAGTAAGTGATTTTCAGCGAACCACTACCGACATAGCCCATTTCCCAAACGACAGCCTGGTGCTCACGACTTTCATCCCTTTGGGAGGGACCGAGGTGGCCAATATCTTTATCGACAGCTTGGCCTTCAACAGTCCGGCTTATTACCGAGGGGCTACGGTGCGGGTAGAGGTTTCTGTTACGAACAATGGCGACAAGCCTGTGGAGAGCCTTCCGTTGCGTCTCTTTGTGGCCGATAAGCAGCGGGCCCTTACCTCGGTGGACATCGGAGCCCACAGCAGCACCAAGGCCACAATGACTTTTACTATTGAGGAGGAAGGAGTGCTGCAAGGATATGTGGAGACAACTGATTACCCCATTACCTTTGACGACAAGCTTTATTTCACCCTTCTGGTCATACATCAGGTACCCATGCTGGTCGTCAGCGGAGGGGATGCAAACCCATACCTGCAAAAGCTCTTCCAAGGCGACTCCTTGGTGGATTACCATCAGCAGTCGATCTCGCAGGTGGATTATGCCCATCTTGCCGACCATCGTTTCATCATCCTCGACGAGCTCCCCAGTATCTCTTCGGGTATGGCCCATACCATGTTGGAATTTGTCACTAATGGAGGTTCTTTGCTGGTAGTACCTGGCAAAGATGCTGTGGTGACCTCTTACAATCAAATGCTTGCCTCCATGCTGATGCCCCAGATAGGAGCGTGGGAGGACCGGCAGGTGCGGGCTGAGCAGGTGCAGCAGGATGCCGACCTCTATCAGGGGGTCTTCCAGGGCGTGAGGGAGGATCTGGAATTGCCTACGGTAACTGGGTATTACCGTCTTGTCTCCTCGTCCTCCACGGTGGGGCAGTCGCTCATCCGTCTGCTCGATGGTAGCGATTTTCTTATTGTCACACCTGTTGGGCAGGGGCGTTGCTATTTGGTTTCCACGCCTTTGCGCAAAGAGCATACCGACTTTGTGCAGCAAGCCATGTTTGTACCCACGCTATATAATATGGCTCTCTTCAGCACCCCACCGCTGAGACCCTATCACCAGCTGACGGCAACGGACCCCATACCTCTGACAGGCAGCTATGATGCCGAGCAGGCAGCCCATCTGAAGGGGGCCAATGGGGGAGTGGATATCATTCCCGACATACGCCGTATGGGGGCTGCCCAGTTTATGGTGCCTCATGGTCAACTCTCTACTGCAGGCAACTACCAATTGGCCCTTAATGGCATAACCTCCGAAGGGCTCTCCTTCAACTATAGCCGTCAAGAGTCCGACATGGCCTTCTACGACCGCAGTGAGATAAAAAAACAGATTGCCGATGCCCAACTAAAATATTGCAGTGTTGTGCCTTCGGCCCAGAAGTCCATGACAGACTATATCCGCCAACGTAGCCAAGGAACTCCCTTGTGGCGGCTCTGCCTCCTGTTGGCCTTGTTGGCCCTTCTGGCGGAAATTGTACTGATTAGGATGCCTATTCGTTCTGGCAAATAGAATAAAGAAGCTCAATTATTTGTGTGTAAAAATAGATATGCTGGAAATTAACAATATAACAAAAACTTTTGGCAACTATCGTGCGCTCAACGATGTTACCCTTCATATACGTCAGGGCAAAGTGTTCGGGTTGTTGGGCCCCAATGGTGCCGGCAAATCCACGCTGATTAGAATCGTCAACCACATCATCCGTCCTGATAGTGGCGAGCTGTTTTTCAACGGTCATCCGATGACCGATGCCGATGTGGTGCAGATAGGATATTTGCCTGAGGAACGGGGCCTATACAAAAAGATGAAGGTAGGAGAACAGGCCATCTACCTGGCTCGTCTCAAAGGCTTGGACAAGGCCACGGCCGAAAAAAGGCTGCACCAGTGGTTTGACCGATTGGAAATAGATGGCTGGTGGAACCGCAAGGTGGAAGAGCTCTCCAAGGGCATGCAGCAAAAGGTCCAGTTTGTGGTGACGGTGCTGCACGAGCCACAGCTGCTTATCTTTGATGAACCTTTTAGCGGTTTCGACCCTGTGAATGCCGATATTCTCAAACGCGAGATGCTGCGGCTGAAAGAGCAGGGCACCACGATTATTTTCTCCACCCACAACATGCCGTCCGCCGAAGAGCTGTGCGATGAGATTGCCCTGATCAACCATTCTGAAGTGGTGCTCTCCGGCTCTTTGTCCGACATCAAGGCGCAGCATCAGGGACAGGACCTCGACCGCATCTTCATCGAGACTGTCACCGCTTTAAAATGATTTCCGGTTTTAGCAAGCTTACGTAGCAAGTTTTTTATTATGAACAAAATACTCCTTGTCATACAGCGCGAATATCTTACACGCGTCAAAAAGCCCTCCTTTTGGATTTTGACCCTTGTGGTGCCGATACTGATTGCGATCATCTATGCCATACCCATCATGCTGGCCTCGCGTCCACTGGAGCATGCCAATGTGCTGGTGGTTGATGATAGCGGTCTTTTTAAAGGCCAGTTTGCTTCGGGGCGCGACATCACCTATTTTGATGCCGGCAGTCTCGACTATGCCAAGCGCCAGTTGGAGACTGTCGACACTTTGGATGCCATCGTCTACATCCCCGCCCGCGAGACTACCCTGCCGTCAGATGCCTACCTTTACTACCGTACCGATGCTCCCTCGGTAAATGTGCAGAGCGATGTGAACAATCAGCTGCAGAAAATTCTGCGCAATGTTATTCTCTTGGATGTCCATGGCATTACGCCCGAAGATTATGCCCTTATCAGCAATACGAGCATTAAGCTCCGCACCCAAGACATTGAGACCGGGCGGGACGGATTCTTGCAAATCAAAGTGATTGTCGGAGCCTTGTTGGCCATCTTGGTGTTTATGGCTGTCTTTATGTTTGGCTCGCAGGTGATGCGGGGTGTCATGGAGGAGAAAACCAGTCGCATAGTGGAGGTCATTGTATGTAGTGTCAAGCCCTTCCAGTTAATGATGGGCAAAGTGGTGGGCATAGGCTTGGTTGGCCTCACCCAGTTTGCGCTTTGGGTGCTACTCTCGGGCGTTGCGTTAGGGGGACTTCGGATAACCAACGCCGGTCTTTTTGAGCAGGCCGAGAGCCGCCGCGTCACCCAGATATCAACCAAGGGCACAGAGGCCACCAATCAGTACGAAGTAGCCCAGTATCAGGCTGCCCAATACGAGGCCGGCATGGGTGTCGATAACGAAGTCCAGGATCTTCTCGAAGGCCTAGGCAGCATCAATTTCGGACTGATATTGGTGTTGTTTGTCTTCTATTTTGTCTTTGGCTATCTGCTTTATGCGTCGCTCTTTGCCGCAGCAGGTTCGTTGGTGGATAACGAGACCGATTCGCAGCAGTTTACGCTGCCAATGACCATCCCGCTGTTGCTCACCATCCTGTTGATGCCAGCCATGGTAAACGAACCTTCTGGCACTCTCAGCACCTGGCTTTCCCTCATACCGTTCACCTCTCCGGTGTCCATGCTTTTCCGCATTCCCTTTGGAGTGCCTGTCTGGCAAGTGGTGCTCTCCATGGTACTGCTATTGGTCACCTTCCCTCTTTGCATTTGGGTTGCTGCCAAAATCTACCGTACTGCCATCCTCCGTTACGGACAGAAAACTACGTGGAAGGACGTGGCCCACTTCCTCCGGATGAGACGCTGAAGTGAGTCCGTTGTAGCTTCGCTGGCTGTAATAGTTGACGCTAAGATCGAGCAGGAGGTAGTTTTGAACATACTGCCATCCACTCATAATTCAGCGTTTGGAAATAAAAAAGATTTTGCCATGTCGGGAAAAAGTCGTATCTTTACAGCCAGAAAAAATGAAAGAAAAACGTTGGATTTTAAGGAAAGATTATGATATAGAGGTAGTTGACAAACTTGCGGAATCTTTAGGCGTTGATAAAATTATCGCCACGTTGCTTGTAGAACGTGGTGTAACCACATTTGAAGAGGCCCGATGTTTTTTCCGTCCCAGTCTGGACCAATTGCATGATCCTTTCCGCATGAAAGACATGGACCGCGCCATAGCCCGTATCAACGAGGCGGTCCGACGCCGAGAGCGTATTCTTGTCTATGGCGACTATGATGTCGACGGCACGTCAGCCGTTGCGCTTGTGTATTCCTATCTGCAGTCGTTCCACCACAATATCGACTTCTACATTCCCGACCGCGATAGCGAAGGCTATGGAGTCTCCTTTCAGGGTATCGACTATGCCAGAGAGACGGGTGTCAAACTTGTCATAGCCCTCGACTGCGGCATCAAGGCCAACGAACAAGTGGCCTATGCCAAAAGCTTTGGAATCGACTTTATCATTGGCGACCACCATCTGCCCGACGGGTACAACATACCCGCTGCCGTGGCTGTTCTCGACCCCAAGAGGCTCGACTGCCCATACCCATACAAAGAACTGTCGGGCTGTGGCATCGGCTTCAAGATTGTCGAGGCCCATCAGGAGCAGCGTGTGGGCGTGCGCCTTTGTGACAATCCCGACCAACTGGACGAAGTGCGCAAGGAAAAGCGCGAGGCCCTGAAGCTGCGCCTGCTCAAATACCTTGATTTGGTGGCTGTGAGCATCGCTTCGGACATTGTGCCCATCATGGGCGAGAACCGTGTGTTGGCTTTCTATGGGCTGAAGGTCATCAACACTCATCCGCGTCCCGGCTTGGAGGCCATACTCACCTACGGCCATATCGAACGTCGCACTGAGGAGTATAAAGCATCCCATCCCGAGGACAAGTCATATTTCTGTAAGGAGTTGAACATCACCGACCTCGTTTTTCTCGTGGGTCCCCGCATCAATGCTGCCGGCCGCATACGCAGTGCCTTTGACTCAGTGCGTCTGCTTTTGAGCGACAATCCTGGGCAGGCAGGGCTGTTGGCCGAGGAAATCAACAACTACAATATCCAGCGCAAAGACCTGGACACTGCCGCCACCGAAGAGGCCAAGCGTCGCATCGAGAGCAACCCCCAGCTTAAAGCCAGAAAGAGCATAGTCCTTTTTGACGAGAGTTGGCACAAGGGTGTGGTAGGCATTGTGGCCTCTCGCTTGGTGGAGGCTTATTATAAGCCCACTATCATCTTTACTCGCTCCACCGATGACCTGATCACTGGCTCGGCCCGCAGCATCAAAGAGTTCGATGTGCATACTGCCCTCGAACAATGTAGCGAGCTGTTGGAGCATTTCGGCGGACACAAATGTGCTGCCGGTGTGAGTGTCAAACCCGAGAACTTCGAGGCTTTCAAGGCCCGTTTCGAAGAGGTGGTGCAGCAAAACTTAAAGGTGGATAGCATGGTGCCGGAGATAGAGGTAGATGCCGAAGTGGACTTTGGCACCCAGATAACCCCCAAGTTCTTGCGCATCCTCAAGCAGTTCAGTCCCTTTGGACCAGAGAACAATCTTCCGGTCTTTGTATCGCACGACTTGGTGGACACCGGCTACGCCCGTGTGGTGGGTGGCAAGCACCTCAAGTTCAACGCCATCTCCCTCACCGCCCGGTCGCGCTCATATCCAGCCATCGGCTTCCAGTTGGCTCCGTATTACTCCAAGATGAAGGCGGGACAATCGTTCACCCTCTGCTATTCGCTGGAGGAGAACTATTGGAACGGCAAGACCGACATCCAGCTCAATGTCAAGGACCTCCGTTTCGACGAAGATTAAGTTTAATACAATGAGAAACACCCAACCTTTTTCACTGATGTTGCTGCTGTCGCTGACCATGGGACTGATTGTCTCATGCCACCATTCGGAGGAAAAGGAGATGGATGCTGTAGATTCGGCCATAGTGGATGCTAGCTTTCAAGATGAAGAGGGTTGTACGCCAGTGATGGAATTCATGATGTTCCTACATGATTTTTGCACGGACAGGGCCTATCAGCTGGCGCACGTCAAGTTTCCGGCAGGGACGCTGACCTATCCGCTGAACGACTCGGTACCCTATACTGTAGAATATTGGCGTATGCTCAAACTCACGGATTTTGTGATTTCCCGTGACTCAGGTGACTTCAGCAATGGGATAGAGCCCGTTATGACAGGTGGTTTTGATTGGAAGGATGATGAACATGTTTGCTTCACCAGTCAACTCACTCCCGCCAACCTTTACCTGATGGTGAATTTTGAGCGACAGGAAGGTGTGTGGCGCGTGGTCAAGGCAGATTACCACAACAGTGATGCGGTGTCGGTTGAAGACTGTATCGAAATGGCGAAAGGCTACAAAGAGGATTTCGCCAAGCAGGATGCAGACGATTTTGTCCCCTGCAGGTGTGAGGGTGTCCCAGGTCGTTTCCCTCAAGCCTCTGAGCGGAAATTAGACACAAACGACCTCAATGGGCTGCACCGCAATGATTTGGCTATTGTACGCAATGAGATTTTGGCCCGGCATGGTTATGATTTCCACGACAACCAGGAGATGTTGGACTATTTCCTCCAACAGCCTTGGTACATGCCGTTGTTTTTGAATGTTGACAAAGTGCTGACCCCCTTGGAGAAGTCCAATATCAAGTTCGTCAAAGAGTTTGAGAAATAAAAACAGCGAAGCCACTCTTTTGAGTTGAGGAGTGGCCTATACTTATATGTAAGTAACCAACATTAATGTGCATATCTCTAACACGAATTACCATGAATTATCCATTAATTAGTGATCAATTAGATGGAAATTATATGTAAAATATATTTGAACAATTACTTAACACATAATACACAACAATTATGGCAGACGACAAAAAGATTATTTTCTCTATGGTAGGCGTGGGCAAACTCATCCCCCCCAGCCGCCAGATTTTGAAAGATATTTACCTCTCCTTCTTCTATGGAGCCAAGATAGGCATCATCGGTCTCAACGGTTCCGGTAAGTCCTCGCTGTTGAAAATCATTGCCGGAGTGGACAAGGACTATCAGGGCGAAGTGGTCTTCTCACCCGGCTACAGCGTGGGCTATCTGGAACAGGAACCCAAACTGGACGACAGCAAGACCGTCAAAGAGGTGGTGCAGGAAGCCGTGCAGCCCATCGTGGACGCTCTCAAAGAATATGAGGAGGTGAACAACGCCTTTGCCGAGCCTGATGCCGACTTCGACAAACTGTGCGAGCGGCAAGGCGAGTTGACCGAACTGCTTGACCAATACGATGCTTGGAACCTCGACAGCCGGCTGGAACGTGCCATGGATGCCCTGCGCTGTCCTGATGAAGACCAGCTGGTGAAGAACCTCAGCGGCGGCGAGCGTCGCCGTGTGGCGTTGTGCCGTCTGCTGTTGCAAGAACCCGACATCCTCTTATTGGATGAGCCTACCAACCACCTCGATGCCGAGAGTATCGACTGGCTGGAGCAGCACCTGCGCCAGTACAAAGGCACTGTTATTGCCGTCACGCATGACCGCTATTTCCTTGACAATGTGGCAGGGTGGATTCTGGAGCTGGACCGCGGCGAGGGCATCCCCTGGCAGGGCAACTACAGCAGCTGGCTTGACCAGAAAACACAACGCCTAGCCATGGAAGAGAAGCAGGAGAGCAAACGCCGCAAGACCCTCCAGCGCGAGCTGGAGTGGGTGCGCATGGCTCCCAAGGCCCGCCATGCCAAGGGCAAAGCCCGTCTGGCCGCCTACGACCGCATGATGAACGAAGACGTGAAGGAGAAGGAACAGAACCTCGAAATCTTCATCCCCAATGGTCCGCGCCTAGGCAACAAGGTGTTGGAAGTGGAGGGCGTGAGCAAAGCCTATGGCGACAAACTGTTATATGAAAATCTCACCTTCAGTCTGCCTCCGGCTGGCATCGTGGGCATCATCGGTCCCAACGGCTGCGGTAAGACCACCCTCTTCCGCCTCATCATGGGGCTGGAAAAGCCCGACACCGGCACCTTCACCGTGGGCGAGACCGTCAAGATAGGCTATGTAGACCAGCAGCATGTGCAGATCGACCCCGAGAAGAGTGTCTACGACGTGGTCTCAGAGGGCAACGAACTCATCAGTATGGGTGGACGCTTGGTCAATGCCCGTGCCTACCTGTCACGCTTCAACTTCACCGGCACCGACCAAAGCAAGAAAGCCGGCGTGCTCAGCGGCGGCGAGCGCAACCGTCTGCACCTGGCCCTGACATTGAAGAGCGAGGCCAACGTGCTGCTGCTCGACGAGCCCACCAACGACATCGACGTCAACACCATGCGTGCTCTGGAGGAGGGTTTGGAGAACTTTGCCGGCTGTGCCGTGGTCATCAGCCACGACCGCTGGTTCCTCGACCGCATCTGCACCCACATCCTCGCCTTCGAGGGCGACTCGCAGGTCTACTTCTTCGAAGGCTCCTACAGCGAGTATGAAGAAAACCGCCGCAAACGCCTTGGCGACGACACCCCCCACCGCTTGCGCTACAAGAAACTGATGAAATAAGCAGAGAAAGGACTGTCAGCCATGCACGCAAAACCCCTCATTACACTCTTTGCCCTCTGGTGCGTCCTATGGATTCCGTCCCTGTCTGCCCAGGAGATAGTCATCAACCGCAATGACGAAGGACGCATCGTCAGTTCCTCACACAGGGTGTTGGATGCCAACGACCATCTAGCCGTACTCATCACCTACAATTACGACAGCCTGGGCATTGTGGAAACCCGTATGCTACAGAGCTACGACCGCTACGACCGCCCTCTGCGCAAAGAGATCTATACCGCCGACGAATACCTGCTATACACCGAAGAGAATAGCTATGACCGCAACGGCAATCGCACCCGCTGCATCCAGACCACCTATGACGAAGAGGGACACCCCACCAGTAACACCTACCGCTACCGATACACCCGCCGTTCCGATGGGTCCTACCGCCTCGTGGGCATCCGCCTCAACGGGAAGGAGGTCCCCTTCGAGGAGTAGGAATGTGAATTGAGAATTGGGAATTGAGAATGGAGAATTATCCGGGTGCGGAAGCCAATTCTCAACTCTCAACTCTCAACCCTCGTGAATTGAGAATTGGGAATTGAGAATGGAGAATTATCCGGGTGCGGAAGCCAACTCTCAACTCTCAATTCTCACCTCTCCATTCTCAATTCAAAAAAGCTTTTTACTTTATTACAAAACCCATCACTTTTTTTTCTCTAATCCAATTATTTTTCGTATCTTTGTATTCTAATACAGGGGAAAATGAAACAACAGGATTTTGACGAATACATAAGGCAGGTGGAGCCATCGGCACGGGAAAGCGCATTCGAATGGCAGACCGCCATCGGACTGCAACAGGTGGACGGCCTTCAGCCCTCACAATACCTCCTCGACGCCGCCCGTCGCAACATCGACGGCGACATCACCATTGATGAAGTGAGGCAGATGCTCGACTCCTACTATAGCTCCAAGACTGGCCGCACCCCTATTGACGACGACAAGGCTGAGTGCGACAAAGCTTCCGCCAACATCAAGAAGATTCTTTCCTCCCCGACGTTTGCCTTCAACACCAACGGCTTTGTGGCCACCCATCGCCGCATCTTTGAAGGGGTCTTCAAACATGCCGGAGAACTCCGACCCTTCGACATCACCAAGAAAGAATGGGTGCTTCGAGGCGACACCGTCCGCTATCTCAACTGGGAAGACCTGCGGCGGGCCCTCGATTATGATATTCAACAGGAACGCCAATTCAGCTACAAGGGGCTCTCCGAATTGGAGAAAGTGCGCCACCTCTGCCGATTCGTCTCGGGCCTCTGGCAGATCCATCCCTTCCGCGAGGGCAATACCCGCACCACTGCCGTGTTTGCCATCCAGTATTTCCGTTCTTTGGGTTACGAGGTGACCAATAACCTTTTCAAAGAGCACTCATGGTATTTCCGCAATGCGCTGGTCCGTGCCAACTATAAGAATGCCCGCCTAGGCATCGACTACGACTTCAGTTTCCTAGAACGCTTCTTCCGCAACCTGCTGCTATTAGAACATAATGAATTGAAGAACCGGTCCATGCTTGTTGCTGCACCCGAGGGGTGTGAGGACGAGACTCCCTCGGTTTCCGACGTTAATCCGACACTAATCAACAAAATGGAGCCCGCCCCCGACGATAAAACTGCAAAAGCCGACGATAAAAAGGTTGAGGCCGACGATAAAGTCCTCTATGCCGACGATAACGGGGTGCAAACCGACGATAACGGGGCCGAAACCGACGATAAAACAGCCGTAATTGGCGACAAAAACGTTATTGCCGACGATAAACTGACGATGATTATATCTTTTCTCGAAAAGAAAGGAAGTTGTAAAACAGCCGACCTGTCGGACCTCCTTGGGTTGAAACCCACACAGACCAAAGCCTACATCTACCAATTGCTTAGCCAAGGAAAGATTGTTGCCCACGGTGCCAACCGAAACCGAACATACACATTAGCCTGAACCCCAAAGCCCTTGTTTTATGCCCCTTGACCGAAATAAGATGCTACGTTACGCGGTGCTCGACAGCTGTTTTCGAGATGGCTCGCAACGCTATAAGGCCAGCGACCTACTGGAGCGTTGCAACCGAGAATTAAACAAGAAAGGCCTGCCTCCAATTTCTAAACGCACCATACAGAACGATTTACAAGAACTCCAGAGTGAACCCTACAACGTCGAGTTTGACCCCGAGTTGAAGGAACGCTATTATTATCGCTATTCCGACACTTCCTTTAGACTAGAAGTCCTTCAGCTGGCAGCACCTGACCATGATGCCCTCACCCGTACCATCGACATGTTGCTCCAACGCTATAGCGATGCCGACGAGCAGAACCCCCAGTGGCAGTGGATGCTCACCACCCTCCAGGCCATTGCCGACGGGCGTCCTTTAGAGGCGGACGACCCCTACGTCAGTTTCGAGAACAACAGTGCCTTTGCCGGTAATGCGCATTTCGCCACTATGCTGGAGAGCATCACAAACCGCCATCCCGTCATAGTACGATACAAGCCTTATTTCCAACCCAGTCCCGAGGATTTGAAAGTTCATCCTTACCATCTCAAGCAGTTCAACAGCCGGTGGTTCCTTTTTGCCGCAGTCGAAGGGCGCGACGGCATCCAGAACCTCGCCCTCGACCGCATACTTGGCATCCGCCAGTGGCGGCACGCCTACCGTCAGCCGGAGGTGGATTTCAGCACCTTCTTCGACAACATGATTGGTGTGAGCCGCAACAGCGACATGGCCGTCGAACAGATAATCCTGCGGGTTTCGAACCAGCGTTACCCCTATGTCGAGACCAAACCTTTCAGCGAGAATCAGCTTATCGTCGACTATGATGACCAAAGCCACACCATTACTTTTCGCATGCGGGTGAACCGCGAGCTGGTGGCCGAACTGCTCTCCTTCGGAGCCGACATCGAAGTGCTGCAACCCCAGCACCTGCGCCAGCAGATAGCCGAAATCGCCAGCCAGATGCACAGCCTTTATCATTAAGAAAAAGATGGAAAAGTTGTTATATCAAAAATAATTGCTATCTTTGCAACCGTCATTAATTTAATGGCGGTTAAATTAACACCCATTACATGAGATTCTACGATAGAAAAAAAGAGTTGGAAACACTTCTCCAGAATTGGAATCAATCTACTGAACGTGGGCGACTTACAGTTCTTATCGGGAGGAGACGTGTTGGTAAAACCACCTTGCTGACCCAAGGTGCCGATAGCTCCGATGGCTACTCCCCCATGCTTTACCTATACGTTTCTAAAGACAACGAGAAGGTTTTGACAAGCAAATTTCAAGAAGCAGCTGCTCGGATGCTTGGTCTAGAGGTTTACGGCCAGATGGAAACATTTGCCCAATTCTTTGAGCAACTGTTGCGCTATGGACAGCAACACCATTTTACACTTGTGTTTGACGAGTTTCAGAATTTCGTTAAAACAAATCCTGCCATCCCAAGTCATATTCAAGATTTATGGGACCGTTATCACGAGCAGTCCAAAGTCAATCTGGTGGCTTGTGGCAGCATTTATAGCATGATGCACAAGATATTCGACAACGAAGACGAACCCCTCTATGGCCGCCAAGACTGTCGAATAGCTGTGCAGCCATTCCGAATACAGGTGTTGAAACAGATTCTTGGTGACCACAACCCGCAATATACCTCCGAAGACCTGCTTTGCCTCTACGCACTAACAGGTGGCGTTGCTAAGTATGTGGCTTGGCTTATGGACAGCGGAGCCACCACTAAGACACAGATGCTCCGTTGGATTACGCAGGAGGGCTCGCCCTACCTTTCTGAGGGGTCAGAACTTATCATGTCCGAGTTTGGGAAAGACTACACCAACTATCTCAGCATCTTGCAACTCATTGCAGCTGGCATGACAACACAAAGCGAGATAGACGGTGCTATCGGGAAAAACACAGGTTCATACCTCGATAACCTTGAAAGCGATTACAACTACATCCACCGTAAACAACCCATTTTCAGCAAGCCCGGAGGTCGCAATCTGCGCTGGCAAATAGATGACTGTTTCCTTCGATTTTGGTTTCGTTTTATTCTGCGCAATCAGTCGCTTGTCGAAATGGGACGCCACGACCTTCTGTTAGAAATTGTCGAACGGGACTATGAACAGTTTTCGGGCCTAGTGCTTGAACAGTATTACCGCCAGAAATGGATGGAAGAAGAGCGTGTGACGCTTGTGGGCAACTATTGGGATCGAAAAGGAGAAAACGAGATAGACATGATTGCCATCAACGATATCGACAAGACAGCTATTGTGGCAGAAATCAAACGACAGCCAAAGAAATATAATCCCGCCGAACTGTCCCGAAAGGTGGCCTCATTGAGTACCCATCTGGCCAAATATAGCGTCACCCAGATAGGCCTCTCCATGGACGATATGTGAGCGAGCCTCCTTTCAAGACAGTTTGAGGGTGCAATGGCTGCTCCATTGGTACAAATAAGGAAGTTTCACTGCCGAAAATTGGGAAAATAAGGAAGTTTTCGGGTGCCGAAACAGGTCAAATAAGGAAGTTTCACTGCCGAAAATTGGGAAAATAAGGAAGTTTTATATACTTTTTTTGTCCCAATAAGGAATTATTTCGTATCTTTGCAAAAAAAATTACCATATGTCAGTTGAAGAATTAGCCCAGATAGTGGCCGACCAACGCGAGGAGATTCAGTCAGAAGATATGAGTGTCTTCTGCAATCGCGACGAGGCTTCACAGCTATCACCAGATAGTGGTTTGGCACAGGTGGTCATTGGGGTGCGAAGGAGCGGGAAATCTACCTTTTGTACCAAGTACCTGATAGACAATGCTATCAATTGTGCATTTGTCAATTTCGACGATGAACGTCTTTCGACGATGCAGACCGATGACCTAAACAAACTGCTCGAAGCCATCTATATTGTTTATGGCAATGTAGATTGCCTTTTCTTCGACGAGATACAGAATGTGGAGTCGTGGCCGCTGTTTGTCAACCGACTGTTGCGGCAAAAAAAACGTATCTTCCTTACGGGGTCGAACTCTAAGTTGTTGTCCAACGAGCTGATTACCCACCTTACAGGCCGATACAATAAGGTGGAGCTTTATCCTTTTTCTTTTTCTGACTATTGCCGTATGAGCGGCGTAGATGTCGCTTCCATCACCACCAAAGCCGAGGGCATTCGGCAAAATGCACTGCACAAATACCTTCATGTAGGCGGTTTTCCCGAATTGCAGAACGAGAGCAACCCCCAAAACTATATCGACGGTTTGTTTAATGCAATCATCCGCAACGACATATCTCGGCGCTTCCGCATCCGTCAAGTAGATATCCTCGCAAAGGTGGCCGCTTATCTCGCCGACAACTTTGCACAAGAATTTTCGGCCACCGCCATTGCTAAGTTGTTCGGTATCTCCAACCATACGGCCGAGAAATATTTCGGCTACTTGAAAGAGGCATTCTTGTTTGTTGGTGTAAAGAAGTTCTCCTACAAGGCCAGCGAACGCCTTCGCAACGAGAAATGCTATGTGGTAGACGTGGCTTTGGCCGCCGAGCGCAACGACACCTTCTCGCTTGAAAATCTCGGATGGCGGCTGGAGAATGTGGTGTGCCTGGAACTCCTGCGCCGTTATCACCACCAGTATGCCGAAATATTCTACTATAAGGAGAAATCCTTTGAGATTGATTTCTTAGTGGCCAAAAACGGAATCGTGCAGGAATTGATACAAGTAAGTTACAATGTCACTTCCAAAAGAACACGTCAGCGCGAAATCAATGCCCTGCTGCGAGGTGCCAAAAAGTTCAATTGCCGTAACCTCACGCTGATTACCTTCGGCACCGAGCAGACGATTGAAAAAGACAACGAAACTATCCACGTACTCCCCGCTACCAAATGGCTGTTGGGGGCAAAATAGTACGACCACAGGGTGCAACTGAGCAACTTGATGAGATTAAAGGAAACAGAAAACACCGAAAAATAGACAGAAAAACCACCGCGCAAAAAGGCTGCACATCGAGAGTGTAATTTTGCAGCCGAAAACGAAACATTTAATTATTAATTACTATTATAGATGTCACGTAAAGATTTTTTCGAAGATATCACAAACGTCATTAACGATTGGAAAAACACCACATTCACATTCACCACGAAGAGCTATGTTCCGGGATTGGATGATCCTAGTCTAACATACGGTAATGGGGAAGAAAAGAAAGGTGTTGAGATTAACACATGTGTCTTGTTTGTCGATATAAGAAACTCCGTCCAACTCACTAAAGACAAGCAAATCCGCACAATGGGTAGGATATACTCAGTTTTTACTCATTGCGTTTTACTTGCTGCACAATATGAAGGAGGGTATGTCCGTAATATCATTGGTGACAGAGTGATGGTGGTGTTTCCTCCCGTTGATAGCTATAAGAAGGCTGTGCACTGTGCTATCACAATCAATCATATAGCTTCTCTGATAAACCAGAAGTTTGACAATTTTGAGTTTAAATGTGGTATAGGTGTTGACTATGGAAAGCTCAGCGTAATGAAGGTTGGTATACGGAAGAAGGGTGTAGAGAATGATGACAATAAGGGGCTTGTATGGGTCGGCTATCCTTCAAATTTTGCTTCACGCCTTACAGACTGTGCTAACAAGAATTTTACTGATGTCGTTTACTTTGTCGATGGAGAATTCTATGAGCTTGATTTTGGGATTGGACTATATCATGGGAGACCAAGCGGGTACTACAGGAAAACAAAAAAGTTTACCGAAGAGGAACTGTCATCAAAATTAAGGGTCTCACCATATAACCAAAACTTGGAAATATCCTCATGCCGTAAAGTCTATTCTATAAAAAAGAGTGGAGTTGATTATAGATACAACCCAATCCTACTATCCGACATGGTATATCAAGAATATGCAAAAGCCCAACCTAATTCTAATAGTATAACGAATGGATGGTGGAAGAAGGAAAAACGGAGAATTAAGGATATTGAATTTGATGTTTGGGGTGCTGAATTATTGTGGGCTTTTTAAATGTTTTTTTTAATAAAATAAGAATAATATGGAAACGTTCGGAATTATTTATTTTTTTGTTTGCATTGCCGTTATCGTTTTTGTGAGCATTAATCATGTTATAGGTAAAAGAGTGAAGAAACAAAATAAAAAGCAAGCACTATCGGAAACTGTAAACAAAGAGCAAGCACCATTAGAATCTGTAAACAACATTGAGAGGGAAAATCTAAAATTTTCGTTGGAATCAGTTAACTCTTGGGTGAATAATTGTGACCAAAAAGCAGGTAT
Organism: uncultured Bacteroidales bacterium; assembly: GCA_947168515.1. Taxonomy (GTDB): domain Bacteria; phylum Bacteroidota; class Bacteroidia; order Bacteroidales; family P3; genus Colimorpha. The sequence continues at coordinate 20,779 of CAMVMF010000006.1, read as the reverse complement.
CTTGCTGGCAATAGTAGGTGTAGCTATTACTGTTATTGTGACCAGTGACATCATGAAACTCTTGCGAAGTTATATCTTTGCACCGTTTATGGAATATTGTTCAGGGACTTCTGATTTGTCATTTTCTTGGAGTAGATTCACGGTTTTTGTTCTTTTGGTTATTGAAATGACCTTATTGATTGTGTGCTGTATTTACCTATTTCAGGCAATCCGCGCTGACATTGACAATGAAAAAAGGTATAATGAGAATCCTACTATAGAGAAGCCATCGTATATTTTCTATGGTGATATTAGCCAAATGAAGTATGAAGACTATAAAAAGGGCGGAACTAAATATGAAGATGACCTGAAATCACAGATATACATTAATTCCAAAATTGCAACGACTAAATACAAGAATTATAATGAAGGCCTATTTTGGTTTAAGATATTGTTGTTTGTGTCGGTAATGCTGTTTATCGCAGTTATGATAATGAAATAGATTACCCTCTCCTTTGAGTAAATAGTTTTCAGAGAATGCCATTAACTATCTTTTCTCCCAATACAATATTCCTCATATCTTTCTAGTCGCTATCAAAATGCAGTATAAATAAAAGCGTAAAAAGATTGCACTTCTAGGGTGTAATTTTGCAGCCGAAAACAAAACTGAGACTATCAATAATTAATGTTATGGGCAAGGATGAAACACTGAAACAAACAGAGACGAATGAAGAGTCACAAATAGATGTGCTTTTTGGACGTATATTGGGGTTGATAGAACAAGCACGACGAAGGCTGGTTACAGCAACCAACATAGCCGAGGTGTATACGAAATATTATATTAGCCAGTATATTGTTCAAAATGAACAGCAGGGTAAAAGCCATGCAGAATATGGCAAGCAGGTTTTCAGAGAGTTGTCGGCTCGTCTGCCTGTACGGTATTGTGAGGGTTGGTTATATTCTAACCTACGTCAGGTACGACAATTTTATATGGTTTATGGTAACTTGACAAACACTGTCTGTCAAATTCACGGCAAAGCCCCATACACCATATTTCTAATCCCATATAAGATTCAGCCAATCTTGTTGACCATATTTAATAGCCCCAGTTCACACTCTAGTTTTGCAGACTAAGACAAATGAAACCAATTAGTTGTAACTAGTAACAGTATTCCATGTAAAAGCATCATTCACTCTTTCTTCTGCTTCTTTTTCATTTATTTCTTTTCAATCCAAAAAATCTTTGTATCTTTGCAATCGCTTTCGGCGTAAACCTAAAATTATTCCACTGCGCAAAAAGGTTGCACTTCGAGAGTGTATTTTTGCATTTGAAGAAAATATTTAATCGTAGTAAACCATGGAAAAAGGAATAGTAAAATTTTACAACACCAGTAAAGGTTGGGGGTATCTTACATTAGATACAGATGAAAACATTGATGTATATTTTCACATTAGTAATGTGAAGGATGAATTAGAGGTCCTTTTATTAAACGACAAGGCTCAAAACGAACCTGTTATTTTTGAGACAAAGCCGTCCACAAAACGTTCAGGACAGACAGAAGCGTTTAACGTTAAGCTCGATTTAGAAAAAAGAAAGGTAGGGTATATTAAGAAAAAGGAGGGTGATTATGATTTTGACTATTATTATATTAAAGATTATCATTCTGAAGATGAATATTTCTTGCACCATTCGAATGTAAAGAAATCGGTCGCCGATAAATATGTTAGTTTTGAAGAAGAAGATCCCGTGATATTTACCCCTAGTTCAAATGAAAAAGGGATGTTGGCAAAAAACGTTGTTTTGCTTGACAATCGGCCATTCATACTAGGATTTGCAGAATTCCAGGACTATGAAAATGCAGTACATCAACTACAAACTGATTTATGCGAAGATGAAAATTGGGATTATATTCAAAAACCAACAGGTGGAAATCCTATTTTGAAAAGCTATCTTAACCAAACATGTAAGAGGGTTGTTGATCAAGGAAAATATGTTGAAGGTGCATCTTCAAAAGGAGTGAAGTATCTTTTTCTCAATACCGGCTTAGTTGATGTTTTTCAAAATGAGATATACGCATATTTTAGTGAAAATCGCAGGTATACAGACAGTACATCGTGGGGAATAAAAACACCCAAATGGTGGTTTTTGGAATTTAATACAGATCAATCGGTATATTTTAAATATTTCACAGACATTCCTGAGATAGCAACATATTTTGAAGAGACAGAAACCAGTAAACTTATTTTTGACACAACAATCAACATTCGACCTAATTGGGAACATTTAAACACACGTAGAAAAAGAGTCGCTTCAGAAGAAATACAGAAGATGTCCGAACAAGAGTTTCGCGATGCTATAGAGGATTCTATTGAGATGGCAAAAAAAAGGATTAAGCGTAATTATAAAACTGCTATACCGCATTTCTATAATAACGATATTCAGTTTTTAGTTCCTCTATGCGAGAGGAGGAATAGAGGAAAAGCTTTGGCAGCAATGGTAATACAAAAGAGTGAGCAGATTTACGAAGTGACAACAATCTTAACGTTGGATCAAGCATACAATAATGCAAGACTACTGGCTAAACCAGATAGAGAATGGTTGAATCCATAGTATTATTCCGAAAAGAATAAACAGAAAAAACGCCAGTTTTTTACTGGTGTTTTTTGTTTTGTGCACAAAAAAGGTTGCACTCCGAGCAGGGCAAACGCATGAAAGATTAAAAAATCAGTACAATATCAACATATGTGACGTCGTTGTCAACAGGTGGTCCCGTCTCAGAATTAAAAAAAACACGTTATGAACATTTCTGGGCAGGTTTGCGTGTGGATTGTTGATAACTATTTGTATGGCAGCACGTAACATTTTTGAGATAATGTTCGTTATATAGCCATAACCATCAAGAATTGTTATGGCAAGTTTATATGAAACAGCAGCACGGCTGCACGACCCGAGAGTAAAAGGCAGGAGCAAGCACCTGCTGGCCGACATAGTAATACTGGCGGTACTCGCCGTCACCAGTGGTGCCGAGAGCTATGAGGCGATAGAGGAATTCGGCAAGTACCACCTCCAGACACTGAAGAGAAGGCTGCGGCTTCCTAACGGAATACCGTCGCATGACACCATAAACAGGGTGTTCCAGTCGATCAAGTTCCGCCAGTTCGAGCGGTTGTTTCTGGAGTGGGCGGAAGGGCTGAAGCCGGAAGGCTCGTCCGAAAAGGTCATTGCCATAGACGGCAAGACGGTCAGGGGCAGCCGCGACGGATACCACGACAATCCAGCCATCCACCTCGTCCACGCCTGGAGCGTGGAGAACGGCATCTGCCTGGGGCAGCGCAAGACACGGGACAAGAGCAACGAGATTACGGCCATACCGGAACTGCTGGATATGCTGTGTATCGAAGGCTCGATAATAACCATAGACGCGATGGGGACGCAGACAGCCATAGCCGAGAAGATAGTCGACGGCGGTGCGGACTACATACTGGCCCTCAAAGGCAACCAGGGCACCCTGTTGCAGGACGTGGAACTGATGGAAAAAGAGGAACGGCCTGTGTCGGAGTCGGTGGACAAGGGACACGGACGAGTGGAGACCCGAAGCTGCAAAGTCTACAGGCCGACGGAGTGGATCCGCCAAAACCATGGATGGAAAGGTCTGCAGTCCATAGTGAAGATAACTGCCGTGAGGTGGAACGCCATCTCAAAAGAGGAGACAACTGAAACGCGCTGGTACATAAGCAGTCTCGGCAGCGAGACGGACTTCATATCGCACATCCGCAGCCACTGGGGCGTGGAGAACTCGCTACACTGGGTGCTTGATATGTCATTCGGCGAAGACCGTCAGCGCAAGCGTGCCGGCATGGCTGCAGAAAACTTCGCATTGGTGAGAAAATTCTCGCTGAATATACTCAAGCGAGACAAAGGCAAAGGAAGTCTCGTGACAAAGCGTCTAAAAGCAGGCTGGAGTATCGATTACCTGTTCTCGCTACTGGAAATATGATGCGTTTGCCCTGAGGGTCATATCCTTCCTTTAGGTGAGGTATGGAATCCAGGTGTCACAGATGATGTCATAGATAATTCTACAGATAAAGTGGTTGATAATATTGATGTTATAAGCAATGCTGCAGATAATGTCATAGAAAAAGTCATAGAAAATGTCACAGATGAGAAAGCAGCAGATAAGAGACGAAAGGAGGTTATACGTCTGATGCGGCTTACTCCTACGGTTACGATGAATAATCTTGCTAATATACTTCATGTGACTCCAAGAACCATATCTCGAGACATCAAACATCTTCGTGCAAATGGCAAACTAAAAAGAGAGGGTGATGATAGAAGTGGCAGATGGGTTGTAATAGAATAGGAAATCAGGTGGGTGTTATTGCCTAAATATGAGAATGTATAAATGCATGAATATACGAATGTTAATGCTAGCATTGAATAACAAATAATAATAGTAGGTGCTGTAATAGTTCATTTGCAGCCAGTCGATGAATTTCCGGTGATAGCTCCAGTGATATATCCTCTCCCAAAAAAACAATAGTGAAAAAAGGTGACAATTATTTACACCAGACCATTCTTGTCTGCCAGAGGCTGTATTCGTTGCTCTGGATGACGAGAATGTGGGGTATTATCGTTGTATCAGTTTTATTAATAGGGTTATCAAGTTGTTTTTCACTGGTGCCAGCTTGCCGCATTGCTCCAATAGTGCCACATCGAATTGGTTGAGGGCGTCCATGTCGAAGCGCAGGTCTTCAGCCAACCAGCCGTTGAGGCTCTTGATACTGGTGGCCATAAGCCCCGCAGTTTTGACAATCAGGTCGCACAAGGCCTTCTCGGGCGAGGCGATGAGGTAGGTGTCGTTGCCTTGCGACTCCTGTCTGATGCCAAGGGGGAAATAGTTCGGTGGGCACGAATGGAAGGAAAAGCGCCCAATCGGTGTGTCGAAACTGCGGTTGTGCTTGATGGTCATCGACTGGGTTTCGTACACCCGTTCGGGAATCAGTCCATAATGTCGCAAAGCAGTATGCATGCTGACATACGACGGACCATAGAGGTGGTTGGCTATCAGCATGGGGATGATGGTGGCTCCATCGTCGGAACTGCGCACATAAAGTCCGCGCTTGAGCCGGATGATATGTCCCTCCTGCTCCATACGGCGCGCTTTGTCGTTGATTTGACGGGTTTCTGGGTACAAAGAAGCTAGAACAGCGGTCGTAAATGGAGTGTTACCTACTTGATTCAATGCGGGTTTTGTCATTTGTCACAGTTTTTTCAATGCTGCAAATATACGAATTTTCGTACAGATAAACGAAAAATTATCGTTTATCTGTACGAAAATCGCTATTTTTCTCCGTGATGTATCGTGGAAATCAGACTGCGCAAAAAGGTTGCGCGGTTACTGTGTACTTTTGCAGCCGAAACAATAAAGCAAAAAAAACAAACCAGAGAAGATATGAATACAACTACCAACAACAAAATGCAGCAAGAGTTCACCATGGATGCCGACCAGCAGATGGCATTCAATCTGATTGAGAGTACCAACACCAGCCTCTTTATCACGGGTAAGGCGGGGACGGGCAAGTCCACGTTCATAAAGATGATACAGGAGCGGATAGCCAAGAACTTCTTGGTGCTGGCCCCGACGGGCATTGCCGCCATCAATGTGGGTGGGCAGACGATGCACTCGTTTTTCGGCTTCCCCTTTGAGGTGATAGGACCCAAGACAATCATGAAGGTGTCGGAGGAGAAACGGCAATTGTTGCAGCATATCGACACTATCATCGTGGACGAAGTGTCGATGGTGCGGTGCGACATGGTTGACGGCATGGACCGCTACTTGCGCGTAGCATTTGACACCCACATGGCCTTTGGCGGCAAGCAGGTGGTGTTTGTGGGCGACCTGTTCCAGCTGCCGCCCGTGGTGGCAGACCCCGCCGACGAGGATATGCTCAGCCATCTGTGGGAGAAGGGCAAGCCCTACTTCTACAAGGCCCATGTGCTGAAGCGGATGAACCTGCCCAAAATAGAGTTCCGTACGGTGTACCGTCAGAGGGACGGCCGTTTCCTAGAGGTGCTGAACCACCTGCGTGTTGCTGAATGTACACAGCAGGACCTGCAGCTGATCAATCAGCAGGTGAGTTACTCTGACGATGCAGAGGACTACTCGGTCATCCTATCGGCCTATCGCAAGCGCGTAGACCTGATGAACGAGCAAAAATTGGCCGCGCTGGAGGGCGATGAGTTTTGTTACACAGGCAAGGTGACGGGCAAGTTCAACGCAAGGGACTTCATCGTACCTGAGCAGTTGAAGCTGAAAGTAGGGGCACAGGTCATCTTCTGCAAGAACATTTCGCGCAGCTGCGTGAACGGCACAATTGCAAAAGTGTCGAGCCTGAGCGAGGACACCATCACCGTGACCCTGAAGGACGGCACCGAGGTGAACGTGGGGCAGACCGTGTGGGAGAGCGAGGAGCGGGTGTATGACCGAGAGACAAAACAGATGAAGTCGGAGGTGGTGGGCACCTTCACCCAATACCCGTTGAAGCTGGCATGGGCCATCACCATCCACAAGTCGCAGGGCATGACCTTCGACCGCATGCACTTCGACCTCAAGCGCGGACTCTTTACATCGGGACAGGCATACGTGGCCATCAGCCGGATGCGCTCGTTGGAGGGACTGACGCTGAGCAACCCCTTGATGCGGCAACACATCATCCTAGACCCTGAAATCAAGGCTTTTGCCAACTCGTACAACGACGCTGCCCTGATAGACGACGAAATGGAGATTGGGGAAAGAATATACAGTTGCCTAAAAAACAAGGACTACGACGGCGCAGCGCACACCTGCCTGACTTACGTGGTGGAGAAGTGCCGCAAGGGCGACTACCGCAATGCGGCACTGCTGGCGAAGAAGATGTTTGACGTGATGCTGGACGACGAGTGCCTGATGGGGGAGACGGAAGATGTGGAGCTGCTGAAGGACAGCAACATGACGTGCGATTTTCTGAATGCGGTGCTGTGCCTGTATGGGAAGCGGTATGAGGAGGCCATCGGCTTTGCCGACCTGGTGCTGGGTAGAAGGACCTGCCTGGAGGCCATGTTTGTCAAGGAGCGTGCCCTGTATGCCTTAGCTCGATACGAAGATGCCTATGATATGGACATGCAAATCATCATGGCGGCCAACGATTCGGATGACCGGAAGGGCATAGACAAGAAGCAGCTGCTGCTGGAGGCCAAGATTAACACGCAGATAGGCAACCCGAACATGGCCATCTGCAAGAAGTTGATAAAGATCTGTCCGGAGTGTCTGAGAGCGTATGTGATTTTGAGGGAGGAGAGCCTGAAGAATGGCAAGGCATTGGAGACGACCGATGAAGGGAACAACGATGAGAACGAGCGTTTAGTGACGGCCTTCAACGACACCGAGCTTTCGAGCGAGGAGTTTGAAAAGCTGATGGGCGAGACCTCCCGAGAGAGCAAGGCTTTTGTCCGGCTCAGTCGAAAGGTTGCACGATTAGGGTGAGGGTGTTGCCGTTCCGCTATTTTCTTGTCGATAAGTTCAGACGCAATTATTCCTGTATGGTGAAAAAAGCGTATCTTTGCAACTGCGGATGGTGCATACAATATGTTTAATCGAATTAATTACAGTATGAATATTAAAGCGTTATCTTTTTTGTGGGCAGCTTTTATGGCGATGCTGTTCTTGGTATCATGCAATGGCGGCAGTGAGCGGCAGGAAGTAGCTTTGGAAGAAAGGGAGGAGTACCTTAACCCGATGGATAGTGTCGTTAGGAATACTGTGACCTACAACAGATTGGGGGAGGTGTACGGCTATTTGACCCGACATCCCTTAATTCCCAATTCTCAATTTTAAGGAAGAGGCTTTTTTGAATTGAGAATTGAGAAAGGAGAAAGGAGAATCATCCAGATGCGGAAGCCAATTCTCAATTCTTAATTCCCAATTCTCAATTTTAAGGAAGAGGCTTTTTTGAATTGAGAATTGAGAAAGGAGAAAGGAGAATCATCCAGATGCGGAAGCCAATTCTCAATTCTTAATTCCCAATTCTCAATTCTCAATTCTCAACTCTCAATTTCTAACGGCCAAGGGGGCGCGGGTGCTATCGGGTCTTGTGCTGCTCGATGTACCGCTCGGCGCGGAGGGCCATGTTGCGGCGGAGGCTCTCCTGGTAGAGGGGGATTTCGAGGGTGTGGTAGTTGCCTTCTCGGCCGAAGAGGGGCAGGATGTAGTCAGTGCGGGAGTAGCCATTTAGGTGGAGCAGGAGTGAGGTGGTGTCGAGGGCCACGGTGAGTTTGTCGGGCACGAGGGAGGTGGTGAAGGTGGCGGGGGTGCAGTCGGTGCGCCAGTTGACGGGGTTGATGGCCATGCGGTTGCCGTCGCTGAGGAGGGGGATGGCGCAGGAGTCGTTGCGCACGGTGTTGTAGCAGATCACCACGCCGAGGTCGGAGCTGTCTTGGGCGGGGCGCAGGTAAGGAGCGGCACTGAGGTCTTCCTCGGTGACTTTCCATCCTATGACATAGGCTGCCACTAACCTTTTCTGTGCCTCGGGCGAGAGGTGCCTCAGTATTTCGACCACGGCCATGCCGCCTTGGCTGAAGCCTGCCAAGATGAAGGGGCGGCCGCCGCTGAGGTGGCGGAGGTAGTAGTTGAAGGCATCCACTATGTCACGCATGGCCAGCGGGCAGCGGGCTGCGACAAGGCTGTCGGAGGCAAAGGACTGCAGGGAGCATTGCCGATAGAAGGGGGAGAAGAAATTGAGACTGCCGGAGAGGAGTGAGTCGACTCCGACCATCTCGCCCAGCAGGGGCTGACGGAGGCTGTCGAGGTAGGTGTGCGCGAAGTGGCAGTCGAAACCGTCGAGTTTGTAGTCGCCTATCTCGGTGGAGACGATGTAGAAGACATCGACGGGAGCCTGGCGGTCGACGATGTGCCACTGGGAGGTGTTGGAATAGTTGGGGATGGGCGGTGTGGTCTCCTGTGCGACGGGGCTGATGGTGTCGTGCCGACAAGAGGCAAAGAGTAATGCTAGGATAAGGAGTTGAAATACAATTTTTTTGTTCATGATTTGTGTTGTGTATTGATGTTGCAAAGATACACAAAAAAAGTAAAAGGTAAAAACTAAAAACTAAAAGGGTGGACGAGGCGGAAGAGTTGAGAGTTGAGAATTGGGAATTTTTTAAAGGTAAAAGGTAAAAACTAAAAACTAAAAGGGTGGACGAGGCGGAAGAGTTGAGAGTTGAGGGTTTTTCGAATTGAGAATTGAGAGTTGGGAATTGAGAATGAGAATTGAGAATTGAGGATTGAGAATTGAGAATTTGGTAAACTAAGAACTATTCACTTGAAAATGTCGATTCACTTTTCACTATTCTCTTTTTTTTGTGTATATTTGCAGTTTAGTAGTTTGTTTCATTTATTCTTTAACTGGTATGAATTTCACGCATTTGCACGTCCACTCGCACTACTCTATGCTCGACGGTATGAGCAAGGTACCCGACTTGGTTAAGAAAGCTAAGAAGAACGGCATGTATGCCATGGCGCTGACCGACCATGGCAATATGTTCGGCATTAAGGATTTGGTGGACACCGTGGGCAAAGAGAATGGCAAGGTGAAGGATAAGATAAAGGAGCAGGAGGCCATACTGAAGAATGACGGAGCCACCCCCGAGGAGAAGCAGGAGGCCGAATACCAGATTGAGGAGTTGAAGAAACAAATCTTTAAGCCTATCATCGGCACAGAGGCCTACTGTGCCCGCCGCACCCTCTACGACATGGACAAGAATGTCAAAGAGGTCAACCCCGAAACGGGGCGTGAGCGCATTGTGGACTCCAGTGGCTACCACTTGATTCTGTTGGCCAAAAACAAGCAGGGCTACCACTCGTTGTGCAAACTGGCTTCCATAGCCTACACCGACGGTTTCTACAACCGTCCGCGTATTGACCACAATGTGTTGGAGAAATACCATGAGGGCCTTATTGTCTGTTCGGCTTGTTTGGGCGGCGAGATACCCCAGCTGATTATGAAAGGCGACATAGAGGGCGCCGACCGTGCGGTAAAATGGTTCAAGAGTATTTTTGGCGACGACTACTACATAGAGTTGCAGCGCCACAAGACGGACAAGCCCAACAGCAACCGCGACACCTATCTTTTGCAGGAGAAAGTCAATCCCGTGCTGGTGCGGCTGGCCCGCGAGAACGGGGTGAAGATCATCTGCACCAACGACGTGCATTTTGTGGAGGAGGACCATGGCGAGGCCCATGACCACCTGATTTGCCTGGCCACGCAGAAGGACTATGCCGACCCCAACCGAATGCACTACACCAAGCAGGAGTGGATGAAGACCCCGGAGGAGATGGCGGAGATTTTTGCCGACCTGCCGGAAGCTTTGGAGAACACGATGGAGATAGCCAACAAGGTGGAGGTGTACAGCATCGACTCGGACCCCATCATGCCCATGTTCGACATACCGGCTTCCTTCGGTAGCGAGGAAGAATATCGCCAGCGCATCACCGAAAAGGAACTTTTTGACGAATTTACCCAAAACGAGAAGCATGAGGTGGTGCTCTCGCAGGAGGCGGCAGAGAAGAAGATAAAGAAGTTGGGCGGCTATGAGAAGCTGTACCGCATTAAGTTCGAGGCCGACTACTTGGAGAAACTGGTTTGGGAGGGTGCTCACAAACGCTATGGCGAGGAGCTCACCGAAGAGCAGATAGAGCGAGTGGTCTTCGAACTCCACACAATCAAGACGATGGGATTCCCGGGCTATTTCCTTATCGTGGCCGACTATATCCGCGGGGCGCGCGAGGAGCTGGGCGTGAGCGTAGGTCCTGGCCGAGGGTCCGCGGCCGGCAGCGTGGTGGCGTACTGCCTGTGGATTACCGACGTGGATCCGCTGAAGTACGACCTGCTGTTTGAGCGTTTCCTCAACCCCGACCGAATATCGTTGCCCGATATCGACGTGGACTTCGACGATGCTGGGCGCGGCAAGGTGCTGGAATGGATTACCAAGAAATACGGCTACGAGAAGGTGGCCCATATCATCACATACGGCACCATGGCCACCAAGTCCGCCATAGCCGACGTGGGCCGTGTGGAGAAGGTGCCGCTGACCACGGTGAACCACATCAAGGAACTGATTCCTGACCGCAATTTCCCCGATAATGTGAAGGATGAGAAAGGCAAGTCGCCCAAGGTGAACTTGGTCAACTGCTACAAGTATGTGCCCGAATTGCACAAAATAGCCGAAGGGGAAGAAGGTCCCGAGCTGCAGAATATGCTGACCTATGCCGCCGAGCTAGAGGACACCAACCGACAGGTGGGCATCCATGCCTGCGGCGTTATCATCGGTGCACAGGACATCACCGATATAGCCCCCGTGTGCACGATAGACGATAAGGAGTCGGGCGGCAAGGTGTTGGTGACCCAGTATGACGGTCATGTGGTGGAGACGGTGGGTCTGATTAAGATGGACTTTCTGGGGCTGAAGAACCTCACCATCATCAAGAATGCCATCCGCATGATTAAGAGAAACCACGGCGTGGATATCGACATAGACCACATACCCATCGACGACCCCAAGACCTATCAGCTCTATTGCGACGGCAACACCGTGGGCACCTTCCAGTTTGAGTCGGCAGGTATGCAGAAATATCTGCGTGAACTGCAGCCTCATGTCTTTGAAGACCTCATTGCCATGAACGCCCTCTATCGCCCGGGTCCTATGGACTATATCCCCGACTTCATCGACCGAAAACTAGGGCGCAAACCTGTGGAATATGACATTCCCTGCATGGAGAAGTACCTGAAGGACACCTACGGCATCACGGTCTATCAGGAGCAGGTGATGCTGCTGAGCCGCCAGCTGGCCAACTTCACTCGCGGACAGAGCGATACCCTGCGTAAGGCCATGGGCAAGAAGCAGATTGAGAAGATGAACGAGCTGGAGGTGCTCTTCTATAAGGGCGGTGAAGCCAACGGGCACAAGCATGAGACGCTGCACAAGATATGGGAGGACTGGAAGAAATTTGCCTCCTACGCCTTCAACAAGTCGCACGCCACTTGTTACTCATGGGTGGCCTACCAGACGGCCTACCTCAAGGCGCACTACCCGGCAGAGTATATGGCTGCGGTGATGACCAGTGCCCAGAACGATATCAAGCGCGTGACGGAATTGATGGACGACTGCCGCAAAAACGGCATTGCCATCCTGGCTCCATCGGTCAACGAGTCGGAGAAAGACTTCTCGGCCAATGCCGAGGGAAAGATCCGTTTCGGACTGCAGGCCATCAGCGGAATGGGCGAGGCTGCCGCCGAGGCGGTCATCTCGGAACGAGAGAAGGGTGGGCAGTATACCGACATCTTTGACTTCCTTGGGCGTGTGGACATCCCTGCCATCAACCGCAAGAACCTAGAGGTGCTGGTTAAAGCCGGAGCTTTCGATGGAATAGGGGAGATGCACCGTGCCCAGTACTTTTATAAAGAGAATGATTTGGAGACAACTCCCACCTTCGTCGAAAAGCTGATGCGCTGGGCCACCCGCAACCGCGAGAACGCAGAGAGTGCCCAGATGTCTATCTTCGACATGAGCGACGAGATAAAGCAAGAAGACCACCCCGATGTGCCCAAATGCGACGAATGGAGCGTGGTGGAGCGCTGCCGCGAAGAATTCAGCGTGATAGGCCTCTACCTGAGTGGGCATCCGCTGGACGAGTTCAAGTTTGAAATGGAGAACTTCACCACGGCCTCCTGTGCCGACCTCTCGGACCTGAGCAGTTGTGTGGGCAAAGAGTTCAGCATAGGTGGCATTGTCACTGATGCCAAGGATGGCATCTCACAACGCAATGGGGACCCTTATGGGCGGATGGTGTTGGAGGATTACAAAGGGTCTTTCTCCCTACAGCTGTACAAAGATGAGTTTCTCAAGTACAAGAATTATTTTCAGAAGGACTTGTTCATCTACATGAAGGGTCGCGTCTCTCAGTTTTCTCGAATGAATCCCGACGGCACAGTCTTCACGGGCCGTCCCAAGGTGACCATTACTGAGATGATGATGCTCAGCGATGTATTGGAAAGGTATACCAAGCTTATCAAGTTCACCGTGCGCCTGAATAATATCTCCATACCATTCTGTAAAGAGCTGAAGGCTATGGCCGACAAGCATAAAGGCAATGTACCGTTGGAGGCCCTAATTGTCGACTACGAGCACGAACTCACCCTTACCATGAGGTCGCGCGATTTGCGTGTAGGTGCTAAGGCCTTCTTACCTATCCTCTCCAATATGCCAGGCGTGAGCGATGTGAAGCCTGTGATGACCAGCTGAGCTGATTGAGTACGAACGTGTTGGCAACTATTTGTCATGCGTCATTCGGAAATGTTATAAAAAGAAGAAATAGAAAAAAACTGATGTTAGAAATGTTCTCACCGGCTAACAGCCGAGTGCTAATCCTCAGAGGCTGAGCCTTGCCAAGACGAGATAACACCCGCACCCGAAAGGAGGTATTAAAATGTGTGCTTTGCAATTGACCACTCCCGTAAATATTGCCCCTTCGACCCTACGCATCGACTACGGTACGCCCCTGCTGCTGTTGGGTTCTTGTTTCACAGACGAAGTGGGGGCCAGGATGCAAGCTGCGGGGCTGGACTGCCTGTGCAACCCCTTCGGTACGCTGTATAACCCTTTTTCGATGGCCTTGTGTATGCAAAAGGCTGTGACGGACCAGGAACTGGGCCAGGAATGTCTGGTGCGGCATGAAGGGCTGTGGCACTCGTGGTTGCACCATGGACGTTTCTCTGGGCCAGACCTCGATGCCGTGTGGCGAAGCTGCAACGACTCAATCCATCAGGTGCATCTATTTCTACAACGCAATCCGGTCGTCCTCTGCACCTTTGGCACTGCCTACGCTTTCTTCCTCGCCGACCCCGCCATGGCTTCCTCCATGCAGGGGTACCCTGTGGCCAACTGCCATAAATTGCCGGCTGCCACCTTCCGGCGGAGACGGCTGGCGGTAGAGGAAATTGTGAGTTGCTGGCAGGGAATCATGGGTACGCTGCCCTCCCATTTCATCTTTACCGTGAGCCCCATCCGGCATCTGTCCGACGGTGCCCATGGCAACCAGCTGAGCAAGAGTACCCTGCTGTTGGCAGTGGACCAACTGGTGGGTGTGGATGCACGAAGCACCTATTTCGACAGTTATGAAATCGTGATGGACGAGTTGCGCGACTATCGTTTCTACGCCCGCGACCTTTGCCACCCATCTGACTTGGCGGTGGACATTATATGGGAGCGTTTCCAGCAGACCTATATGAGCGAAGATACCCGCAACCGGGTGCGTCAGAAAGAGAAAGAGTGGCGGCGGCAGCAGCACCGGCCCTTGCATTCGCCACAGCAATAATTAGTCAAACAAAAAACATATAATAGATATGACCAAGAAGAATATAGCCCTGGTGATGGGCGGCTTTTCAGGAGAGCATGATGTCTCCATCAATAGTGGATGTCAGGTATACGAGAACCTCGACCATCAGAAGTATAATGTTTACAAGATTGTAGTGGAACGCTCTGGGTGGTACTGGCTTGCCAATGATGGCGAGCACCGCGCAGTCAATCGCGACAATTTCACTGTAGAGGGGGTCGACCGTTTTGACTTGGCTTTTATTATCATCCACGGCAACCCCGGTGAGAATGGCGTGCTGCAGGGCTATTTCGACATGCTCGGCATTCCTTACACCACCTGTGGTTTTTATACCTCTGCCCTCACATTCAACAAAGGCTACTGCAACCCAGTTGTTCGCAGTTTTGGCGTGGTCAGCTTGGCAAAGTCCAAACTGCTCTACGGCAATCAGCCGATTGATGCCGATGCCATCCTTCGCGAACTATCCCTCCCCGTATTCGTCAAACCCGCTGCTGGAGGTAGCAGCGTCGCCACCACCAAAGTGAAGCGGCCAGAAGATCTCATGCCCGCCATACAAGAGGCCCTCACCGAGGACAGCGAGGTGCTGGTTGAGGAGTTTATCCAAGGCCGGGAGTTCGACTGTGGAGTCCTTCGTACCAAGGAGCGGAAATACATCTTCCCCATCACCGAGATTATTCCTACTGGAGGACACGAGTTTTTCGACTATGCTGCCAAGTACGACGGTTTTAGCAACGAGGTGACTCCTGCCGAAGTGGACAAGGCCATCAGTGACCAGATACAGGAGGTTTCGTCCAAACTCTATGACCTTTTGGACTGCCGCGGAATTGTCCGGTTCGACTACATCTACGACACGCAGAAACAAGAACTTTTCTTCCTAGAGGTCAACACCATCCCTGGTCAAAGTGCCGAGAGTATCGTCCCCAAGCAAGCTCGGGCCATGGGCATCAGCACCAAGGAACTCTACGAAATGGTCATCCAGGCTTGCCTGTAAGTAGAGGGTGGGTGTCATGCAGGTTATACAGATAGCACCCTTTTGCATGTGAGAATAGGTGTGTGCTATTAGAAACTGTTAGAATTTGATTAATGATTTTTATTATGGACGTGCAAGATTTATCCTTTCCGGCGACGCAATGGAATCCATTGTAAGAATCCAAAACTGCTCAAACTCATGAATAAGGTTTTTTCGTGGATTGTGGTGTGCCTTGGGGTCTTATTGGTGGACGCTTGTGTGCCCAAAGAGGAAGGCGTGTCGGCCTCCGACTTCGTGGAGACTGCCTCCATAGACACCCCATCTTTCGATGCCAGCAGCCCTGTCGGATGCTGGCTCTGCCCGCAAGATTCGTCGGCTGGCAAGATGTGTATTTATGAGGATTCTATCTTGTTTTACGACCTGCTCATGGTTTATCCCTATTACACCGAGGGCGACTCGTTAATCGTTACCAGTATCGATGGCGATGTCTTTATCCGTTGGCGTTATGTCCGTCAACATGATACGCTGTTACTCTTCCAGCACTCCGCATACGATGCAGAGGAGTATGTGGTGCTGATGACGCTGGCACAGTAATAAAAAGAGAGGTGGGCTATGAAACGAGTTCTCCAAATAGTGTTTTTTGTGGTCTGTCTGTTGTGCTGTAGCCTCTCCCTAAAGGCCCAAAGGCCTTGTACGGACACGCTTGTACGTGTCCGCGACTCCATTTGCGAAGGAAGCCAGTATGTTTTTAACGGTCGCACCCTCACTAGGAGTGGTATATACTATGACACCCTTACGAGGGTGGGTGCGGATTGTGACAGCATAGTCATCTTAAGGCTGGCGGTATTGGAGTATCCATACGCTGAGCCGGGCTCGAAGGCTCATTGCGTTGAGCCTGCCGGACATAATGTTATTGTCTATGATGATGGTAGAGGCATGTATTTTCATTGGACGTCGGTGCCTATGGATTCTTCTCTATTGGGACAGGAACATCTCTCGGATATATATGTGATGCCAACTGAGCCAACGGTCTATGAGGTATATGTCGACTATCGCGAAACTCCGCAGTGCCCATCGCGGGGTCGCATAAAACTCAATCCTGTGCAGCCTGTGTTAGCGCAAATGTATGTGTATCCCGACCAGCTCTCGTATAATCAACTGGAGGTGGAAGTGGAGGATTTCAGTATCGGCAATAGTGGGCAACAATATGATTTTTGGAATGGTCGGAAATGGTACCTTAATGGTGTCTTGCAAGGAAGCCAAAAAAAACATACCTCTTTCGCGGTAAAGCCGTGGATGGAGGGCGACAGTGTGGAGGTGAAGATGGTAGCATTCTCGTCTACTTGCGTCGATTCTGCTATCAAGGTGGTGCCGTTCCGCCGTGTGGCACTCTATTTTCCCATTGTTTTTACCCCGGGTCTAGAACAGAACAACACGTTCCGTCCCATTGTTGACGGTTTATTGCAATATGAATTATGGATTTATGACCGTCGAGGTGCCCTGGTCTTTCACACCACCGATAGCAACCATTCGTGGGACGGCACGAGTGGGGGACACCCTTGCCCTGCGGCCACCTATGTGTACAAATGTCGCTACCGTGATATAGAAACTCCTGCGGGTTTTCAGACGCTTTCGGGCACCATCACCCTTCTGCGATGAATGGGCACCGATGGGTGCGAGGCGGATGGTTTATTGGAGACTAAAATATTAGATTTACGCATTAGCGTATTAACACGAACTTATCTACATGAAAAAAGCCTCCTTCATATCAGGAGGCTCATTTTGTTGAGGTCGCTTCCGGATTTGAACCGGAGTAGCAGGTTTTGCAGACCTGTGCCTAGCCCCTCGGCCAAACGACCTTTTTCTTTCAAAATCGATTGCAAAAGTACGAAGAATTTCTCAATTGACCAAAAAAAAATGCTATTTTCTGTATGACATATTGAATATTAAGTAAATATTCTTTTCGTTTGCCCGTTTTTGTCTCATGAAAAGGGGAAGAAAAAACGTCCGTTTATCTGAAAATTGACCTTTTTCTGTCCCGACTTATCATAGTAGTATTATCCTGCGTATCTTTGTTGCTAAGTGGTCCGTGCTATTTCTCTCTTTCCTCCTCATTTTATCTCTTCAAATATTTGATGTCCCGCCCATCTATCAGTCCGTACTGCATGGCCTTGGCTATTCGTGCACTCGACTTGTTCACGATATCTAGTTTTCTTGACAGTTCCTTCTGCCGTTCCTGTATGCTTTTGTCGGTCTCCCTCAGTGTGGAGGCGATTTCGGATGCCGTGCAGCCTGCGGCTTCCAGTAGCAGCAGGTTGCGTTCTGTCTCGCTGAGGGTGATGTCGGTACGCATCTCGGCTGCGTGTTTCACATACAGTTCGGCAGCCTCTTTCAGCGTCATCATCACGGGATAATTAAAGTAGTATTTCTCCCCTCGTTCAAGACCTTCGATGGCACGCAACACATTCTCCACGGAAAAACCGCCGGCAGCATTCTTGCTCACGAAAGCCTGTGCGCCATGTTCTAGTGATTCGAAAACCACACGAGCTATCTCCAGCATACGGTCGATACGGTTGCCCTCGTTGGGCAGCGGATTGTCGAAACGTCCCGACAGGATGGCGATGCGGATGTCAGGATATTTCTTATGCACCCTGTCGGCTATAAAAATGCCTCCAGTGGGTTCGCCCTGAAATTCCATGTCCAGCAGCAAGTAGTCGGGCATAGGGTGGGGGAGCGGATTGTCGAGGGCTGCCATCAGTTGTGCGCCATTGGCGTAGGTGTCGAGTACGGTTACGCTGCGGTACTCTATCTCTCCGTCGTCGTTCATGCCGCAGGCAATGTTGCCCTGCATGCTGTTCAGTTCTGCCTTGAGAGCCTTGCGGATGATGGGCTCGTCGTCGACAATCATTATTTTGATAGGTTCCATATCTGGTGTTATTTTAGTATTCTCATAATTGGCAGAGAGTTGAGAGTTGAGAATTGGCTTCCGCACCCGGATAATTCTCCATTCTCAATTCCCAATTCTCAATTCACGAGGTTCCGTTGTTGTTGCCTGCCAGGATGCAGTGGAATGTGCTGCCCTGGCCTGCTACGCTCTCCGCCCATATTCGGCACCCTCGGAGGGTGTTGTCGTCGTGTCGCTTGATAATGTATTTGCACAGGACCAGCCCAAAACCCGAGCCATGGGGTGCTTCGGGGTCGGAGGTGGTTTTCACTTTCTTGTCGGCCCGGAACAAGTTTTCTAGTGTTTCGTCGTCCATACCTTCGCCGGTGTCCTTCACTTCGATATGAACAAAACGTTTGTCTTTTTCGTATACTTCGGCGTGGATGCTCACTTTGCCTTCAGTGGTGTGCTGTAAGGCATTGTTGACCAGGTTGCGCAGCAAAATTTCTGTCAGTTGTCGGTCGCCCAGGATGCTGAGGGTGGTGGGGTGGAAAATTAGGTCTACGTCGTGGTCCAACCGCACGCAGGAGCCGCGGACGCTGTCGAAAACCTCATTTAATGGGAAGGTGGAGGACTGGAATTGAAGCCCACTGGGAATGGAGAGATTGGTCCATGTCTTGATGTTGGCAAAGGTTCGGAGCAGCTGGTCCAGCACCTCTTGGCGCATCTCGGGGCTCAGCTTTTTGTTTTGTAGGTAGGAGAGGAACGGGTTGATGTCGTGCCGCATCACGGACAGGCAGGTCTCTACGTTGGCAATACGCTCTACGTCCTGCCGTTTGGCCTCTTGCAGGGCCGTTTTTTCTTGGCGCAGTCGGCGCGACCTACTCACCAGAAGTACCACCAATATGGAAAGGATGATGAGGAAAGGCACGGTGGCGATAATGGCTACAACGTAGTATTTGTTGCGGTTCTCGGCACGGTTTAGCAGGTTTTGGAGCATCGCATCGGCACTCTCATTCTCGCGTATGAAGGAGAGCAGCTCCATCTCGTGGGCATACCATTTGGTGTTGTCGGCGGGATTGTCCGAATAGCCCATGCGGATAAGGCCGTCATACAGCATAGACTCGAATTTCGGAGCGATGCCATCGTTCCATGAGGTGTCTTCCAGTATCATGGAATAGTATCGATAGGCTTCGTCGTAGTCATGGATGCGCAGGCAGTATTCTGCCGCCGACACGGCAGCCCCAAGATGCTGGTAGGGGTCGGTGGTGCGGAAGAAGAGGTTGGTGCTAATGCGGAACATATCTAATCCATAGTCCTGCTCCAAGTACATGGAGTCAGGGGGGTAGAGTTGGCGACTCAGGCTGTCCAGCAACAGCAGTTGTCCGTGGCAGTGTTCATAGTACATCTCAGGTGCAATATCGGTGTCGGCCACGATGAAGGCCTGTAGCTGGAACACATTGGCAAGATGGTAAATGCTGTATTGGTTGGGAATGGATAGGATGCGGAGGGTGCTGGTCAAGTTGTCGTAGGCTTTGCTTAGGATTTGTGGGTCGCCATTGGAGGCCGAGGCTAGGCGGTAATAGCAGTGTGCCATGGCATAGTTCAGCGACATGTCTTCGGCATAGTCGCATTTCAGGTGGGGACGCGTCTCTTCGACTTTTTCCAACAGCTCCTTCATGGTTTGCATAGTGCCAGGCGTCAGCAACGTTGACGAGGAGGAGGCCAAAGCACTGTTTCGGTAGTGGTAGTTGAGGGTCAGCGAAGTGATGAAATACTCCATCTGTGCATAAGAGTAAAGATAGTTGCTGGAATTCAGATTCAACACCCGAGACTGGTTGATGTCATATAGCAGTTGGTACGACTCGGCAATGCGGCAGTTGCGTTGGAGCAGACGAATGCGCATTAGTTTGGCGATTAGTTGCTCCACCTCTACATTCTTGGAGGAGGATTTGATGGTTCTGGCAGCAGCCTTAGGGGCGTTTTCGCCGGGGCGTGCGGTGCCGGAAGGGCGTGTGGACTTGTCAAGGCGGGAATGGGAAAGACTCTCGGAGAAATTCAGGACGCTGTCTATATAGGCTTGGGCGCTGTCCTGTTCGGCCAACATGTAGTAGCCGAAGGCCAGGTTGTTGTATGCGCGGAGGAGTCCGTCGTGGTAATTAGGAATGGAGTCGTGTAGGAGGTCCAGAGCACAGTATGCTTCGTGGATGGAGCAGGAGGGGTCTTCATAGCGGTTGAGGAAAGCCGTTTTGTTGTGGCTGTCCACATGGGCACGGAGTGCGAAATCAGCTTTGGTTGGCTGAGAAGAGTCACGGCCACCTTGTCCTTGTTGACAGCTTCCGAAAAGCAAGGCAAGGCTGAACCAGACTCCTAGCCCTCCCCATATCCAAAAAGCCAAAAACAATCTTTTCTTTATCATGATAGTATGAAATGGTACGAGTCCATTTTTTGGAATTGAGAATGGAGAATTGAGAATGGAGAATTATCCGGGTGCGGAAGCCAACTCTCAACTCTCAACCC